>NZ_VRSV01000001.1:305697-611394 GCF_008017415.1 Microbacterium hatanonis
GCCGGCGCCGTCGCGCTCGTCGTCTCCAGGCCACCCTCCCGGGTCGCCGACCATTCGGCCACCGGCGGAGCGGATCCGTCACGCGCGGTTCCGCGACCGGCGGGCCCCGTCTCCGAATCCGCCGCATGACCACGTGAGACGGCATCGGACATGGATGAGATCTCACGCGCCGCGAACTCCGCCATCGAGCAGCTCGAGCTCGAACTGATCGTGCGCGACTTCATCACCGTCCTCAACGAGGGCTCGACGCGCGAACTGCACGCGTTCCTGGCTGATGACATCCGCTATCAGCCTTCGGCCGAGCGCACGATCTGCGGACGCTCTGCGGTGGTCTCGATGATCGAAGACATCAAGCACACCTTCGAGGAGTGGCGCACCTCCATGGTGAGCGTGGCTGTCACGGGCGACGTCGTCCTCGCCGAGCAGTCGTTGGTCCTTCGGCTCCCCGGCTGCCGACCCCACCTCGTCATGGGCTTCGCGAGCTTCCGCCTGGAGAGCTCGCGTATCGCCGCCTGGCACCAGATCCACGCCTAGTACCCCACCCGCACCGCTCGCAGAGGAGACCCCATGACCGACCAGCCGCCGCTCGCACACCTGTCCGAGAACCACCGCAACACGCTCTACCACCTGGAGCGCCACCCCACCTCGCACAACCTCGAGTGGCCGGACGTCCTAGCGCTGCTGAAGGAGGTCGCCGACGTGACGGAGCAGCACAACGGCACGTTCCGTGTGCGGCTGGGAGAGTCCGAGCTCTTCCTCTCCAGGCCGCACGACAAGGACGTCGATGAGCAGACGGTCATGGACGTGCGCCGGCTTCTCCGCGAGAACGGGACCGCCACGGGGCGGAAATAGCCGGCCGTGGCGTCGGCGCGTCGTTCCCCGCCGAAATCTTCTGCATCTGTCTGAGACCTCGAGTGTTCCGTGAGGGTGTGCTGGGAACGCGAGCCCACGCTCGCACGACGGTCGCGAGCACGAACGGAGCCTCCACCATGGAAGACAACGACAGTCCCACCCCGCACCACGAGTCGCCGAGGTTCGGCAACCCCGACCTCCCGCCGGAGGGCGAGTCGAACACCGTCGACGACCCGGCGAGCCTCACGATGACCGGGCCTCAGAACCCGGTCGTGGAAAGCCAGTTCCCCAATCAGATCGACGCCCCGGGCACCGACATCTCCACGCAGGCGCTCTTCTGGTCATCGTTCAACATCTCCCCGAGACGCGTGCAGCGCGGCGGGTGGGCCCGCGAGCTCACCAAGCAGGACTTCGCGATCTCGGAAGAGATCGCCGGCGTCAACATGTACCTCGAGCCCGGGGGCATCCGAGAGCTGCACTGGCATCAGACGGCGGAGTGGGCCGTCATGACCCGGGGCCGTTGCCGCGTGACGACGATCAGCCGGTCCGGGCGTCCGAGCGTCGAGGACGTCGAGGAAGGCGATCTGTGGTTCTTCCCCGGTGGAACGCCTCACTCGCTGCAGGGGCTCGGACCCGACGGCGCCGAGTTCGTGCTGGCGTTCGACGACGGAGCGCAGTCCGAGTCGAACACGCTCCTTCTCACGGACTGGTTCGCCCACACCCCGCCCGACGTGCTCGCGAAGAACTTCGGCGTCGCGCAGGAGGTCTTCGCCGACATCCCGCTGCACAATCTCTGGATCTTCCCCGGGGAGGAGCCCGGCGATCTCGCCACGGACCAGGCCGACGCGGGCGTCGAGTGGGGGGCGGCGGAACCCATCATCTTCCGACTGTCGCGCTCGCAGCCGCTGCACAAGAACTCGGGCGGCAGCATCCAGATCGCGGACAGCACGAACTTCCCGCTGTCCGACACCGTCGCTGCCGCCCTCGTCACCATCGAGCCCGGGTCGATGCGCGAGCTGCACTGGCACCCCAACGCCGATGAGTGGCAGTACTACCTCCGCGGGTCGGCTCGGATGACCGTGTTCAACACCGGCCCCCACGCGAACACCACGGACTTCCGCGCGGGGGACGTCGGCGTCGTGAAGAAGAACTCCGGCCATTACGTCGAGAACACCGGCGACGACGTTCTTCAGTTCCTCGAAGTGTTCAAGGCGCCCAAGTACGAGGAGATCTCGCTGGCGAACTGGCTGGCCCACGTCCCGCCGTCGCTGCTGTCGGCGCACCTGAACATCGATGAAGAGACTCTCGCCACGTTCCCGCGGGGCGCGCAGGGAATCACCCCCGTCCGCACGCGGACGTCGTGATGCGCACCGGAGGGTAGTCCTCGCAGGGCCACGCGCCACGCCCGCCTCCGCTCGTAGCTTGGGGGCACGCCAGCTACGAGCGGAGGCCCCGTGAACGTCAGCCTGAGTACCTTCGACCCCGATGAACCTCGCCCCGACGACGTCGACCCCAGAGCGTCCCTCGTCGCGCAGCTCGTCGGACCCGACCCGGGCGTGCGCCGGGAGGCGCTGCGCGCGGCTCGTAACCGCCGGTGGGTGGACGCATACGGCGAGGTGGTCGTCCGGGCGGTCGCCGTCGAGGGGAGCGCGGCGGCGCGTCGAGAGTTCCAGCACGCGTTGACCGTGTCGGGGCGCGGGCACACGCTCGTTGTCGACGACGGCGTCGTGGTCCTCTTGGTCACCTCCGCTCATCGGAGCGAACTCGACATCGACGAATGGGCGCGGAGCGCAGCCCTTCGCGCCGGCGTGCGGGTGGTCGGCCCGATCGGTTCCGCCGACGTGCGCGCCGACGAGGACGACCTGCGACGAGCCGCCGACGACGCACGCGCCACCACCGAACTCCTCCTGCTGCTGGGCGGAGACGCCATCGGGACCACGCGGTCGGAGGACCTCGGCATGTGGCGGCTCCTCCACGGCATGACCGGTTCGCCCGAGCTGGTCGCCGCGGCCTCGCCCGCCGCGGACGAGCTGTGGCGCTCGTCAGATCAGATGCGGCGGGCCACGGTGGAGGCCTACCTGGACGCGGGATGCAGCGTGGCCGTCGCCTGCCGCGCGCTCTTCATCCATCGGACCACGCTGTACTACCGGCTCGAGAGCATGTCGGGCACGGTGCGCGACGCGCTGGCCGACGGACTCCAGCGCAGCACGCTCCACCTCGGATTGAAGTTCCTCCGGCTCTGGGACAGCAGGAACCGCGCCGACAGCGCATCGTGGTCGTCGCCCGGCGGCGCAGGCGCCACCATCACCCCGATCGGCTCTCGACAGACGTCGAAGCGCCCATCGCTCACGGCGCCCTAGGTTCGGGATCGTGAGCAACTCCTTCTCCCGCCGCGTCCCCATCGAGGCGCAGAAAGTCGATGCGCCCCTGACCTCGAGCGCGACCTTCCTCGTGGTGACGGTGGCAGAGGGGGCGGATGCTGCGGACACGGTCCGGGACGTCATCAGCGGGATCGACGACATCACCAAGAACGTCGGCTTCCGCGACCTCGACGCCCAGCTTTCCTGCACCGTCGGCATCGGCTCGCGCGTCTGGCCGCGGCTCACCTCGCGACCCGCTCCTGTCGGGCTCCACCCGTTCACCGAGTTCGCCGGCGCGAAGCACACCGCCCGCAGCACGCCGGGCGACCTGCTCTTCCACATCCGTGCCAACCGCCACGACCTCGCGTTCGAGTTCGAACGCCAACTCCTCGACGCCTTCGGGGGCGCGGTGACCGTCGTCGACGAGACGACCGGCTTCCGCTACTTCGATGTCAGAGACCTGCTCGGATTCGTCGACGGCACCGCGAACCCCGTCGGCAACGCCGTCGCCGAGTCGACGCTCGTCGGCGACGAGGACCACGACAACGCCGGCGGCAGCTACGTCGTCGTGCAGAAGTACCTCCACGACCTCGACCAGTGGCAGGCGCTGACGACCGAGCAGCAGGAGAGCATCATCGGCCGGAAGAAGGCCGACAACGTCGAGTTGGACGACGCCGATACCGGCCAGAAATCGCACAAGACCCTGTCGACCATCGTGGTCGACGGGGTGGAGCATGACATCCTCCGCGACAATATGCCCTTCGGGAGCCCCGGAACGTCTCTGTTCGGCACCTATTTCATCGGCTATTCGCGACACCTGTGGGTCACCGAGAAGATGCTCGAGCGGATGTTCGTCGGCGACCCGCCCGGGCTGTACGACCGGATCCTGGACTTCTCCGAGGCGGTGTTGGGGTGCACGTTCTTCGCTCCGTCCGCAGATTTCCTCGGCGGGCTCGCAGACGATCCGACGCCGGCGCCGCCGACTGGTCCGATGTCGCTCGACGACTACCTGGGAGTGGGCGACGCGGGGTCGTCGCCGTCGTAGCGAGGGCTATGCCGCGCGCATCCGCGACGCCAGATCGCGGGTGGCGGCGACGACGTCTTCCAAACGGGCCAAGGACGCACCCGTCCTGCTCACGTGGATGATCCCCTGCGAGACGAGCAGGATGTGCGCCGCGAGGGGCCGGACGCCGTCTGCGGCCAGGAGGATCTCTCCGGACCCCGCGCTTTCGGCGATCCTCGCGGCGAGGATCTCCTCCATGCGCGCATTCGCATGGTCGCCGATGGCGAGCACCTCCGGAAAACGTGATCCGAGCTCGGCGATGCTGTTGAGCATCAAGCAGCCGCGCCGGTCGGGGTGGCCGGTGCAGTCGCGCACGATCTCTGCGAGATAGTTCTCGACCGCATCCTCGAACGTGCCGTCGTGACTCGCGACGATCTCGTCGACCACGGCCACGCGGGCGTCGCAGTACCTCGCGAACACGGCGACGAACAGGCCGAGCTTGCTCCTGTATGCGCCGTAGATGCTGCCGTTTCCGACACCCGCAGCCGTCGCGATGTCCTCGATGGAGGTGCGTTCGTACCCGTTCCTCCAGAACAGGTCCTGAGCGGCATCGAGCAACGCCTGCTGGTCGAAGCTGCGGGGGCGCGGCATGGCACCAAATGTAGCCGCACGCCCGGCGGCGGGGAGCGGAAGATCCATCGTGGCCAGATTCAGCTCATGTATGGCCAGACGGCGGCTCACCGTTGCGGTAACGACGCCTCCAGAATGTGTGCATCGTGACCTGCGTGGCGATTCGGGGGTGGGGCTATGACCGGCAACGGGCCGCTCGCTGAGTTCCTCGCATCGCGGCGCGGGCAGCTCCAGCCGGAGGACGTCGGCATCGCGCGGGAACGGGGTCGGCGGGTCGCGGGACTCCGGAGGTCCGAGGTGGCCGACCTGGCGGGTATCAGCGTCGACTACTACCTCCGCCTGGAGCAGGGGCGGGACCGCCAGCCGTCCGCGCAGGTACTGACGGCCCTGAGCCGTGCTCTGCGGCTCGACCGCGTCGCGGACACCTACCTGCACCGCGTGGTCCAGTCATCGGGCGGGCGGCGGCGCGCTCCGCGACCCGCGCTCCTCGAGAACGCGGAGGAGATCCTGCGGACGTGGGGCGAAGCTCCCGCGTACATCACGGACGCGCACCACGACATCGTCGCCGTGAACCGCGCGGCGACGGCCGTGGCTCCCGGCTACCTGCGGCCCGGTCGCAATCTCCTCCTGGACGTCTTCGCCGCCTCGGACAGCATCCACGATGACGACAGCTGGAACGACACGGCCAGACGGCTCGTGGCGGCGTTGCGGTTCCAGTCGGACCCGTCCAGTCCGCGACTGCACGAGATCCTCGGGACGCTCTCCGTCGAGCATCGCCGATTCCGCCAGCTGTGGTCGCTGCACGAGGCGTTCCCGCAGACCACGGGGGTCACGATGAGCCACATCGAAGGTCACGGGTGGGTGGATCTCCGATGGCTGACGCTCGACGTGCCGGGCGAGGTGGGGTACTTCGTGACGACGTTCTACGCCGATGCCGGCTCCCCGGGCGAGGCCGCGCTGGCCGGCATCAGCGGCGGGGGCCGCGATCACTCGGTGATGCGGCCGTTGCCCACGATGGACGCGAGCGTCGTCAGTTTGGCCTCGGCCTCCGAGTCCGCACCGAACAGCAGCATGAGAGCCTCTGCATGAGTGTCGTCCACCCACTCCTCGTGGTACACCAGCCGGAGCTCTCCGACCGCGGTGCCCAGGAACGTGGCTTCGCCCTGGCGCGCGGGAGCGGCTTCCGCGGCCCACGCCTCTGAGAACGAGGCGCTCATCGCCGACAGCTCGCCGACGATGCGACGAAACGGGCCGTCCTCCCTGTGCCGGTCGAGCGATTCGCGCAGCATCGCCGCGATCTGAGTCGTCGCCGCATCCCACCCGTCGTTACCGGCGTGGCCGGCCGCATCGACGAACGCATACCGCGCCAGGTTGACTCCTACGGCGAATGCCGGCGAGATCGCGCGAGCCAGGGGGTTCGATGCGAGGACGGTGAGGTGCCGGTCCCTCACCAGAACCGGCGCGCCGGCGAAGGACGAGACGTGCGCGCGCAGCGACTCGGAATCATGACGGTCACCACTCATGCAGCGAAACTACTTTCCCGGCAGGCGGTGAAGGTGGCCCCCGCGAGAACACCCAGCGCGCTGACGGCCGGTCAGATCTTCGGCGGCTCGGCGATGCCGTCACCGGTGGTCTGGAAGCGCTTCTGATAGTCGGACGGAGTCGTGCCGTAGCGGGCGGCGAAGGCGCGACGGAAGGCGACGGTGCTCGGGTAGCCGGCGACGCTCGCCGTCTCGGACACCGCCCGACCCTCCTCGAGCAGCCCGAGGGCGAGATCCAGGCGCATCGACCCGGCGTACTCGATCGGCGTCATGCCCAGCTCGTCGCGGATGACTCGGTTCAAGTGGCGAATGCTGACGTTGGCGTGTGCGGCGAGATCACGCAGCGACGTGGGCCGGGCGGGATCGCTCGCGACGTAGTCGGCGACGGCGCGCGCGACGCTCGTGCGCGGGGGACTCACGCGGACGGAGGCGGAGAACTGCGATTGTCCGCCCGAGCGGCGCATGTAGACGAGCAGGAGCTGGGCCACGGATCGGGCGACGTCGGCACCGAAGTCGTCCTCGACGATGGCGAGGGCGAGGTCTATGCCGGCGGCGACGCCTGCCGAAGAGTAGACGTCGCCATCCCGCACGAAGATCGAGTCGGGGCGCACGTTGACGGCGGGATAGGTGTCGGCGAGCGCGTCGGTGAACTTCCAGTGGGTGGTCGCGGTCTTACCGTCCAGCAGGCCCGTGCGTGCCAGGGCGAATGCGCCGCTGCAGATCGAGGCGACCTTCGTGGCGCGGGCGGCGAGCGCGAGGATCGCGTCGCTGACGGCCGGATCGTCGTAGACGGCGGGTGCATATTCGCTCCCCGGGATGATGATGAGATCCAGGGGATCATCGCCGGCCGCCGGTCCGTCGACACCGACCCGCAGGCCCATCGACGTCGTCACGTCGTTGCCGTCCGGTGAGAAGAAAAGCGTCTCGTAGCCGTCGACGCGCTGGTTGGCCTCGGTGAAGACCTCGGCCGGGCCGATGAAGTCGAGAGCTTTGACCCTGTCGAACACCAGGATTCCGACTCGTTTCCGTCCGCTCATCAGCGCGAGCGGATGTCGGGTCGCGAGGCACGCGTCGTCATGGGCTCATCCTCTCCGATAGGCGCCCCGGAGCATAGCCTCGAGGTCGCGGGACCTCAGTAGTCCGAGCGGGTCTCCACCTCGATGTCGACCTCGGTCTCATCCTCCGCCCATGCCTCCAGGGCGGCTCGGAGCTGGCGGTGCAGCCATTCCGCGGGCAGGTGCTCGCCATCCGTCTCGAGAGCGGTGAGCCGGGCGATGCGCTCGTCGACCGTTCCGCTCAGGTCCGTCGGGGCCGCGTCGTTCGTCTCGGTCATGTCACTCCTCGATTCCGGGTCGCCCCGGTCGCCGTAACGGCGTATTCCGCAGGGCGGACGTGCGGTCAGGATACGTGCGCGTGCCGGGTGACGTCTTCGGCGAATGTCGAACGAATCCGGGAGCTTCGAATCCCTCCGCGCCGATCGCCGACACACGCGGATCGGCCGAGACACCGCGCCTGGCGTGATGTCTCGGCCGAAAACAGTGTCTCGGCGGAAAGAGAAGAAGACGCCGCCCCTTCGGGACGACGTCTTCTTCTCGGCGGCGGAGGATAGGGGATTCGAACCCCTGAGAGCTTTCACTCAACACGCTTTCCAAGCGTGCGCCATAGGCCACTAGGCGAATCCTCCATGGCCGCGAAGGGCCGACGAACATCCTACCCCGGGTGCGGGACCGACCCGTGCCGAGCCCGGTGGATGCTCACGCCGTCGTCTCGCGCGGGGGCCGTGCCCTCCCGCCGGCGAAGGCGCTGCCCGGCCGGATCACGAGCGAGCGTGGCAGCACGCGCGCGAACGACCGGCGGAGGGGAGAGGCGGCGCCGAGCAGGCTCGCGCGGGTCGACTCGACGGCATCCGCCCATCGTCCGCCGTCCGCCGTCCGCCCATCGCCGGCGTAGCTCGCGCGCTCGATGGCCCCGACCAGCGTCGCCACCGCCGCCGGATCGGCCCCCTCGCCGGCGAGGCGCGCGCCGAACGCGCGCGGCGACTCCGACGCGGGCGCGGGGATCCCCAGGTCGATCGCGAGCTCCTGGATCGACAGCCACGCCGCCGCCGCCTCGCCGCGGCCCGCGGCGGCCAGCAGCCGCCGGCGCCGCACCTCGCGCGTCGCCCCGGGCGCCGCCAGCACGAGCAGCAGGGCGAGCGACGCGGCGAGGGGCCAGAGGGCGATGGATGCGGCGGAGCCGCCCCGACCCGCCGACATGCCGTCCTGGTCGTCGAGCGGGTCGAGGCCGGCCGAGGAGGTCGGAGTCGGGGTGGCCGTCGGCGCCTGTGCGCTCGGCGCCGTCGTCGGGGTCGAACCGGGTGCGCCGGTCGTGCCGGAGGCGAAGTTCGTCGGGCTTCCGAGGCTGTTGGTCGGCTCGAAGGGAATCCAGCCGATCCCCTCGAAGTGCACCTCCGGCCAGGCGTGCAGCTGCGTGCTCTCGACCGAGTAGATCGTCTCGCCGTCGTCCTGGGTTCCCGCGCTGGTTCCCGGGAGGTACCCGACGACGATGCGCGAGGGCATCCCGAGGGTGCGCGCCATCACCGCGAACGCCGAGGCGAAGTGCACGCAGTACCCTCGACGGGCATCGAGGAAGTCGGCGATCGCGTCGACGCCCGTGCCGTCGAAGCCGTCCGAGACGGGGGCGTCGAGCGAGTAACCGAACAGCGGACCGCGGAACCACGACTGCAGTGCCACGAGGGCGTCGTAGTCGCTCCGGGTGTCGGCGGTCACCTCCTGTGCGGTCTCGGCGATCACCGACGGGATCTCATCGGGGAGGTCGTAGAGCGTGAGGTCTCCGGTGCCGCCGGCCGACCGCGCGCGGATCTGCTCGAGGGTCGGCTGCGGGAGCGAGGTCGAGATGTCGTAGGACTGCCCCTGCACCGACCCGGACGACGTGTCCACCGTGCGGTTGTCGGTCTGGATCGACCATTCGCCGTCGAGCCCCGACACGTCCGTCGCCGGATACGGGACCGGCGCCCACCGGCTGTTGAGGTTCACGATGTCGACCGTCGTCGAGGAATCGACGATCTCGATCCCTTCGTCGAGGGCGACGGCTGCGAGATCGGACGCGGCGTCATCGAGCCCGACGGCGTCGCCCCCGTCGGGCTGCCACACCGCGCCGTCGAACTCCGACAGCGTCGCCACCCGGAGGTAGGGCGCTCGTGCCTCGGTCGTGCTCAGCTGCAGCACCTCGACGGCGCCCGGCTGCCGCAGGTCGTCGCCGAGCTCGAGCGTGGGGTCGATGGTGGCGCCGCCGATGTTGCCGCCCGATCCGCCCGCGCGGGCGACCGGCGAGGGGAGGAGGGGGGCAGCGACCATCGCGACGATGACGGCGACCGCACCGATGCCGAGCGCGGCGCCCGGCGCCACCGGCGATCGACGGGTCGGGGCGGCGGCCCCGGGCGTGGCGGCCGCAGCGGCGGCACGCTGCCGCGCGCGCGTGTCGACGGCGAGGAGGAAGAGGATGCTGCCGGCGAGGAACACGAACGCGATGATGTCGACGTCGCCGGGTACGGCGATCGACGGGATGATCGACACGGCGATCACGCCCACGGCGGCCAGGAGCGGCATCCGGGCGGTCACCACGACGTGATCGAGGGCGACCGCGAGCAGCCCGATAGAGGCGACGATGAGGAACGACAGTGCCGCTCCGGCCTCGAGGGGAGCGGCCCCGAGGGTCACGTCGTCGACGGCCGTGCGCACCAGCACGTTCACGAGCGAGAACGTGTCGGGCGTCGGAACGATGCCGAGCAAGCCCGTGCCGCGGCCGAAGACCGCCGTGACGACGGCCATCCAGACCAGGAGTTCGACGACGCTGACCACCACCGCCGGGAGGCGCAGACGTCGCAGCGCGAAACCGACGCCCAGGACGGCGCCGATGAGGCCGACGCCCCCCGCCACCCACGCCCCAGGATCGACGACCCGCAGGAGCGGCATCATGGCCGCCGCGAGCGCGAGCCACAGCCCGAGGGCCAGGGCGAGGTCGACCGTCGCCGGCCTCGGTGCGGCGGGCGTGCGCCGCTCAGCCCCCGACATGCGTCGCCCCCCGCTCCATCGCCGTCTCCCAGGCGTCGCCGAGCTCGGCCTCGGAGAACGCTGCGCCCGTGTGCCAGCCGCGGTCGCGCAGTCGGGCCAGCGCATCGGACGACGGGGCGGCGGCGATCACGACGGGCATCGACGAGTGGTGCGCGAGAGGAGCCAGGGCGAGGGCGTCCTCGACCCGCAGGCGACCCGTGACGACGATCACCGGGCCCGTCTGATGGCCGGCGAACATCCCCGCGGTGCGGGCGATGCCGTCGCCGCGCCGAGCGGTGAGGGTCGCGAACTGCGTGGCGAGAGCGTCGATCTCGTGCAGATCTCCGCCGGGCACGGGCTCGGCGAGGGCGGCGCCGTCGGTGTCGAGCACCTCGACCGTGTACCCGTCGCGCACGAGCCGGGCGACGATGGCGACGGCGGCGGCCACCGCGGTCTCGAAGGAGTCGTCGGCGCCCGGCGCCCGAAGGGCCTCGGGACTCCACTGGGCGGCGCCGCGGTCGAGGATGACAGTGGCCTCGGGGCTCGTCTCCTCTTCTTCCTGGCGCACCATGAGGGTGTCGCGATGCGCCGTGGCACGCCAGTGGATGCGCCGCATCGAATCACCGGGTGCGTACGGACGGGCGACGAGGTTGTCGGCGCCCTGCCCCAGCTGGGTGCTGGCGGTCTCGCGAGTGCCGCCCGTCTCGCCCGACGACCCCCGGAACACCGGCAGCTCGATGACGCGCGGGGCGACGGTGACCTGCGTCTTCCCCCCCAGCCTCATGCGGCGGCGCGCGAGACCGAACGGGTCGGTGACGGTGAGCCCGAACGGGCCGAGATGATGGATGCCGCGGATGCGCCCCTCGACGGTGTAGCGCAGCTCGACGGCGCGCTCCCCGCCGCGCATCGCCGACCCGACCGCGGGGAAGACGCCGCGGGCGCGGGCGACGAGTCCCGCCGGCACGGTGTCGTCCCAGGTCCCGGGCGAGGTCGGCAGGGCGTTGCGCACGCCGACCCGCACGGTCACCACGCTCTCGCGCCCGACGGTGGCGACCTCGGGGGAGAGCGAGCGGGAGACCGCATCGATGCGGCGCGTGAACCACAGCGAGATCACGCTGAGAACCAGCACCGCCGCCAGTAGCGCGGCGAAGTAGACGAGTTCGATGAGACCGGCTTCGTGCGCGACGACGAAGCCTGCGACGCAGAGCGCGAGCGCGCCGGTCCCTCGCAGTGTGAGCGGCCAGACGCGGCGCACGAACCCCATCATGTCCGGACGGCGAGTGGCACCCGGACGCTCGCGGCGACCTGGGCGAGGACGGCGGCGACGGCCTCCGCGCCGGAACGTCCGCCGGCGGCCGCGCGGGTGGGGATGAGGCGGTGGGCGAACACGGGGGCGAGGAGCGCGGTGAGGTCGTCGGGGATCACGAATCCGCGCCCGTCGAGAGCGGCCCGCACCTTCGCGGCGCGGATCAGCTGCAGCGTGGCCCGCGGGCTCGCGCCCAGGCGCAGATCCGGGTGGGTGCGGGTGGCGTGTGCGAGGGCCACCGTGTACTCCTCGAGCGAGGGGGCGACGTGCACGGCGCGCGCCCAGGCGATGAGGTCGCGCACGCGCGACGCGGTGACCACCGGCTCGACGCTCTCGAGGGGGTTGATCGTGTCTCGCTGGCGGAGCATGAGCGCTTCGGCCGCAGCATCCGGATACCCCATCGAGATGCGCATCATGAAACGATCCCGCTGAGCCTCGGGGAGCGCGTACGTGCCCTCCATCTCGAGCGGATTCTGCGTCGCGACGACGAGGAACGGATCGGGCAGCGCGTGGGTGCTGCCGTCGACGGTGACCTGGTGCTCCTCCATCGCCTCGAGGAGGGCCGACTGCGTCTTGGGGGAGGAGCGGTTGATCTCGTCGGCGATGACGATGTTCGCGAACACCGCCCCGCGCTTGAACTCGAACTCGCGGGCGACGGGGTTGAACACCGAGACCCCGGTGATGTCGCCGGGCAGGAGATCGGGGGTGAATTGGATGCGGTGCACACTCGCGTCGACGGAGGCCGCCAGGGCACGGGCGAGCACGGTCTTGCCGACGCCCGGCACGTCCTCGATGAGGAGGTGCCCCTCGGCGAGCAGGGTGATCAGCGCGGTGCGGACGGCTTCGGGCTTGCCGTCGATGACCCGCTCGACGGACCGCGTGATCCCGCGGGTGAGGGCTTCGAACGAATCGGCCGTGATCGGCTGGCCGTCCGACTCGTCGCGGGTGATTCGGCGTCGAGTGGCTGAGACGGTCTGGTCCATGCGTCTTCCCCCGGGTGCGGACGGCGGGGCCGTTCCCACCGTTACGCAAGCGTAACCTCTGGCCGCGGGCCTGGGCCGGGAGGTGCCTGTGTGCGATGTCGGCTAGACTCGTCGTCGGCTCTCCGCGTGGCGGCATCCAGGCCAACTCCCCCAGGACGGAAACGTAGCAAGGGTAACCAGGCTCTACCGGGTGCGCGGAGAGTCTTTTCTTTGCCCGTCAGCCGGTCGTCGAGCCCGTCGGTGCGTGCGGTCGGAACGGGCCGTCGAGCACCGCCCACTGCAGCAGCATGATCGTCTTCGCATCCTGGATGCGGCCATCGCGGATGCGGGCGAGAGCCTCGTCGATGTCGAGCTCGATCAGCTCGATGTCCTCGCCCTCTTCGGCCAGGCCCCCGCGGTCGCCGTCGCGCGACCCGCCGTCGTACGCGGCCGCGTAGAAGTGCAACCGCTCGGTGACCGAGCCCGGGCTCATGTAGACGTCGAAGACGTGCGCGATCCCGCCGATCGCTACCCCCGTCTCCTCCTCCGCCTCGCGTCGGATCGCCGTCTCGGGATCGTCGTCGTCGAGGAGTCCGGCGGCCGTCTCCACCAGCATCCCGTCGGGGTGGTCGTTGACGTAGACGGGATAGCGGAACTGCCGGGTCAGCAGAACCGTGCGCCGGCCGGCGTCGTAGAGCAGCACGGTCGCGCCGTTGCCGCGGTCGTAGGTCTCGCGCTGCTGCGTCGCCCATTCGCCGTCGGAGTCCTGGTAATCGAGGGTCGTCTTGCGCAGCACGTGCCAGCTCGACGCCAGCAGCTCGACGTCGCGCACCCGCACCCGGGGGTTGCGGTCGAGGTCGAGGCCCGTGCGGTGCAGGCCCGTGCGTCCGCGCCCGTCGGGGACGTCGGCGCCGGGGAGGTGCGCGCTCATCCGGCGGTTCCCGCCTCGTCGGACGTGCGCGATCTCTGCGGGTACGGCACGGATGCCGCCGGCCACCCGTTCTCCCGGAGTCCCGCGAGGTTCGCCCGCAGGTTCTCGACCGCCTCCAGGGAGTTCGAGCGGAACGCCGTGGCGAGCACGAGCGCGTTCGCGTAGTCGTCGTAGTCGTCGTAGCGGTCGAAGGCCTTGGCGGCGACCTGAGCGAGCAGCTCCCACGCGCGGTCGGCCGTCAGGTAACCCGCCATGTAGGCGTAGCGGATGCCGCCGATGGTGCGCTCCACGTCGCCGGCGAGCATCAGCTCCGGTTCGCGTCCGTCGGCGGGCTGCGAGAGCTCCAGCACGTCGAACACCGTCACCCCCGCGATCGTCGCCACGCGCGAGGTCATGATCTCGGCGTCGGGGGAGGCGGCGACCTCGGCGAATCCTGCGGAGAGGCGTCCTTCGGCGAGGAAGTCGGCGACGAACACCTCCACGTCGGTGGTCGAGGCGATCTTGTAGTTGTCGTCGAGCGACGTGCGCAGTCTGGCCAGCGTCGTGTGCGGCAGCGCGGGCCACGGCGTGCCCTTCTGGCCGTCGGCCCACTTGGCGCGGATCGCCGCCGGCAGTTCGACCCAGGCGAAGGAGAAGGCGAGCGAGGAGTTCCAGCCGCCGAACGAGTAGTCGCTCGCCGCATCCAGCGCGAGGATCTGCTGCTGCTCCTGCGTGATCGGGGTCGCACCTGTCGCCGCCAGGTAGGCGGTCTGCGCGCGACGCATGGCCCCCGCATCCCATCGCGAGAGCACGGCGGAGGCCACGATCAGCGCGACGACGAAACCGGCGACTCCGCCGAAGAACGGATCGACGATCCCCGTCTCGAGGGCCACGGCGAAGGCGATCGAGCCGACCGTGAGGCCGATGGCCGTCGTCACCAGGGCTCTGGTCGCCTGGCGTCGGGGCGTTCGGCGGCGATCCGCCTCGACGATCTTGGCGTAGCGCGATCGGGCCCGCACGGGGAACTCGGAGTCGCCGATGTGGTTCTGCAGAGACATGGTGACCGCCTTCGAGGATGAGCGACTCCACGCTACCGAGTGTTCTCACGAGGTCGAGAGATCCCCAGGTTCGCGCGGCCGGTCGCCGCCTACGCTGGAGTCGTGGCGCAGAGCATCTACATCACCTCGGCCGAAGGACACTCCGGCAAGTCCAGCGTCGCGCTGGGCGTGCTCGACGCGCTCAGCCGCGCGACCCCCCGGGTGGGGGTGTTCCGGCCGATCGCGAGATCCACGGTGGAGCGCGACTACGTGCTCGAGATGCTGCTCGCCCACGACGGCGTCGACCTCGACTACGACGAGTGCGTCGGCGTCACCTACGACGACGTGCGCGCCGATGCCGATGCCGCTCTCGCCCGCATCGTCGAGCGGTACAAGGCCGTCGAGGCCCAGTGCGATGCGGTCGTCATCATCGGCTCGGACTTCACCGACGTCGGCAGCCCGGCCGAGCTCGCCTACAACGCGCGGATCGCGGCCAACCTCGGGGCGCCCGTGCTCCTGGTCGTCGGCGGCCGCGCACACCAGGGGCTCAGCGAGCACCTGGGTGCGAGCCTTCCCCGCACGCCCGACGAGATGGGGCAGATCGCGTCGCTCGCCCTCGTCGAGGTCGTGCACGAGCGGGCCGAGATCTTCGCGGTGATCGCCAACCGCGTCGACCCCGACGCGCTGGACGAGACCGTCGCCGCCGTGAAGGCCGTCGCCGACGCTCAGCCGCTGCGCACCGCCGCTCCCGGAACGGGGATCCCCGTGTGGGCCCTCCCCGAGGACCGCTTCCTCATCGCCCCCTCGGTGCGCGGCGTGTTGCGCTCCGTCGACGGCGAGCTGCTCAAGGGCGACCCCGAACTGCTCACCCGCGAGGTGCTCGGCGTCGTCGTCGCCGGCATGTCGATGGTGAACGTGCTCCCGCGCCTGACCGAGTCGGCGATCGTCGTCATCCCCGCCGACCGCACCGAGGTGGTGCTCGCCACTCTGCTCGCGAACGCATCGGGCACGTTCCCCTCGCTCGCCGGGATCGTGCTGAACGGCGGATTCCCACTGCCCGAGACGATCGACACCCTTATCGACGGGCTCGGCTCATCGCTCCCGATCATCGCCACCGACCTCGGCACGTACGAGACCGCCGTGCGCATCATGAACACGCGCGGCCGGTTGGCGGCCGACTCGCAGCGGCGCTACGACACGGCGCTCGCGATCTTCGAGAAGCACGTCGACATCTCCGAGCTGACCCGCACGCTCGGGGTCGCGCGTCCCTCGGTCGTCACCCCGCTGATGTTCGAATACGCGCTGGTCGAGCGCGCGCGCTCCGACAAGCGGCGCATCGTGCTGCCCGAGGGCGACGATGATCGTGTGCTCCGCGCGGCAGCGACCGTGCTCGCACGGGGTATCGCCGATCTCACGATCCTGGGCGAGGAGATCGAGGTGCGCAACCGCGCGATCGAGCTCGGGATCGACATCCGCGACGCGGAGGTGCTCAGCCCCTTCGATGCGGTGCACGTCGCGAAGTTCGCCACCGAGTACGAGCGCCTGCGCGCCCATAAGGGCGTGACGTACTCGCAGGCGGCCGACACGGTGACCGATGCGTCGTACTTCGGCACGCTGATGGTGCATCTGGGCATGGCCGACGGGATGGTCTCGGGTGCGGCGCACACCACGGCGCACACCATCCGGCCCGCGTTCGAGATCATCAAGACCCGACCCGGCGTCTCGGTCGTCTCGAGCGTTTTCCTCATGGCGCTCGCCGACCGCGTGCTCGTCTACGGCGACTGCGCGGTGATCCCCGATCCGACGAGCGAGCAGCTCGCCGACATCGCGATCTCGTCGGCCGAGACCGCCGAGCAGTTCGGCATCGAGCCTCGGGTGGCCATGCTGTCGTACTCGACGGGCGAGTCCGGCACCGGCGCCGACGTCGAGAAGGTGCGCGCGGCGACGTCGCTCGTCCGCGAGCGCGCCCCCGAGCTGCTCGTGGAGGGCCCCATCCAATACGACGCGGCCGCCGACGCCGCGGTGGCCAAGGCCAAGATGCCCGACTCCGACGTCGCGGGACGCGCGACGGTGTTCGTCTTCCCCGACCTCAACACCGGCAACAACACGTACAAGGCCGTGCAGCGCTCGGCCGGCGCCGTGGCGATCGGCCCGATCCTGCAGGGTCTGAACAAGCCGATCAACGACCTCTCGCGCGGCGCCCTCGTCGACGACATCGTCAACACGATCGCGATCACCGCGATCCAGGCCCAGAGCGAGAAGGGGGATGCTGCGTGAGCGCGGTCCTCGTCGTCAACAGCGGTTCCTCCTCGCTGAAGTACCAGCTCCTCGATGCCGACACCGAGGAAGTGCTCGCCTCCGGTCTGATCGAACGCATCGGCTCGTCGACGGGCTCGAGCGACGATCGGGGCATCGCCACGCACACGGTCACCTCCGCCGCGTTCCGGCGCGCCGGCTCGGCGCTCGCCGACGGACCGGCGGCGGCCCCGACGGTGCTCGACGCCACATCGACCATCGAGCGCGCGATCCCCGACCATTCGGCTGCGTTCGGGGTCATGCTCGACGCCTTCGCCGAGTACGGCCCCACCCTCGACGAGTACCCGCCGGTGGCGGTGGGGCACCGGGTCGTGCACGGCGGAGCCCGCTTCTTCGAACCCACCCTCATCACCCCCCTCGTCGAGATCAACATCGATGAGCTCTCGGTGCTCGCACCGCTGCACAACCCCGCCAACCTCGCGGGCATCCGCGCCGCCCGGAAGGCCTTCCCCGACGTCCCGCACGTCGCGGTCTTCGACACCGCCTTCCACCAGACCCTCGCCCCGGCCGCCTACACCTACGCCATCGACGCCGCGTTGGCCGAGGCCCACCGCATCCGGCGCTACGGGTTCCACGGCACCTCGCACAAGTTCGTCAGCGAGGCCGCCGCCGCCTTCCTCGACCGCCCTCTCGACGAGCTGAAGCAGATCGTGTTCCACCTCGGCAACGGGGCATCGGCGGCCGCGATCGACGGGGGCCGCTCGGTCGACACCTCGATGGGCCTCACACCCCTCGAGGGCCTCGTGATGGGAACGCGTTCGGGCGACCTCGATCCGGCCGTGCTCTTCCACCTCGCCCGCCGGGCGGACATGTCCACGGGCGACCTCGACGACCTCCTGAACAAGAGGTCGGGCATGCTGGGTCTCGCCGGTGTCAGCGACATGCGCGACATCCAGGCGGGGGTCGCGCGCGGCGAGGACGCCGCCACCCTGGCCTGGAACGTCTACATCCACCGCCTGCGTGCGTACGCCGGCGCCTACCTCGCCCAGCTCGGCGGCGTCGACGTCATCTCCTTCACCGCCGGCGTCGGTGAGAACGCGCCCGACGTGCGCGCCGGGGCGCTCGCGACCCTGGGGTTCGCCGGGATCGAGATCGATCACGAACGCAACGCGGCCCGCGGCCGGGGCATCCGCGTCATCTCCACCGATGCGTCGCCCGTGACGGTGCTGGTCGTACCCACGAACGAGGAGCTCGAGATCGCCCGTCAGACCCTGGCCGTGGCCCGCACCTGACCGGTCGCCTCGGGCCGCTACGCTGTACGCACGGCACGACGGAGAGCCGCCGCATCCGTTCCCCCAGGAGGTCCCGTGCCCGACGAGCTTTCTGCGCTGCCCGACCTCACCGCCTACGAGGCCGTGCTGTTCGATCTCGACGGCGTGCTCACGCCGACCGCCGAGGTGCACATGCACGCGTGGCGCGTGATGTTCGAGAAGCTGTTCGCCGACTGGAACATCTCGCGGCCCTACACCGACGCCGACTACTTCGAGCATCTCGACGGCAAGCGCCGCTACGACGGCGTCGCGAGCCTGCTGCGCAGCCGCGACGTCGAGGTGCCGTGGGGCGAGCCGAGCGACCCGCCCTCCGCAGACACCGTGAGCGGCATCGGAAACCGGAAGAACGACGTCTTCCGCCAGGTGCTCGAGAACGACGGCATCGCCCCGTATCCGGGCTCCCTCGCCCTCGTCGAGAGACTGCGCGCCGCCGGGGTTCCCGTCGCGGTGGTGTCGAGCTCGAAGAACGCCGAGGACGTGCTGACGGCCGCGGGCATCCGCGATCTCTTCCCCGTGGTGATGGACGGTCTGATCGCCGAGCGCGACGACCTCGCCTCCAAGCCCGCGCCCGACGTCTTCCTCGAGGCGGCACGGATGCTGGGGGTCGACCCCGCCCGTTCCGCCGCCGTCGAGGACGCGATCAGCGGCGTGCAGTCCGCAGCGTCCGGCGGCTTCGCCCTCGTGGTGGGCGTCGACCGCGGTACCGGCGCCGAGGCGCTTCGCGACGCCGGGGCGACGGTCGTCGTCGACGACCTCAGCGCGTTCGTAGACTGACCCACCGAGGAAACCCGAATCTCCCTCACCGGAAGGCATTCCATGATCGATCGCGGTCGCTTCCCCGTCGACGAGTGGCGTCTCGTCGAGACCGAGGGGTCGCTCGACGACGCCGGGGTCACCGAGACACTGTTCTCGGTCGGCAACGGCTATCTCGGGCTGCGCGGCAACCACCCCGAGGGGCGGTTCGCGCACGAGTCGGGAACCTTCATCAACGGGTTGCACGAGACCTTCCCCATCCGTCACGCCGAGCAGGCCTACGGATTCGCCGAGGTCGGCCAGACGATCGTCAACGCGCCCGACGCGAAGGTCATGCGCGTCTACGTCGACGACGAACCGTTGTCGTTCGACGTCGCCGACGTCCGCGAGTACGAGCGGGTGCTCGACATGCGCGAGGGAGTGCTCCGTCGCCGACTGCAGTGGTGCACGCCGTCGGGCAAGCTCGTCGAGCTCGAGGACGAGCGCATGGTGTCGTTCGACGAGAAGCACCTCGCTGTCCTGCGCATGACGGTGACGGTGCTCAACTCCGACGCCCCCGTCACGATCAGCTGCCAGCTCATCAACCGTCAGGACGGCGAGGGCATCTACGGAGGTCGCCCGCCCGGCAAGGCCAAGGCCGGCTTCGACCCCCGCAAGCAGGACAAGCTCGAAGACCGCGTGCTGCAGCCCCTCGAGTACTGGCAGGACGGCGACCGCACGGCGCTGAGCTATCGCGTCGCGGAGTCGGGCATGACGCTGGCCGTCGTCGCCGACCACGTCATCGACACCGAGAACGAGTACACCGCGCGTCGGCTCATCGAACCCGACATCGCCAAGAACGTCTTCCGCGTGCAGGCCAAGGCCGGCGTGCCGACGACGGTCACGAAACTCGTGAGCTATCACACGTCGCGCGGCGTGCCCGCCGGCGAGATCATCGATCGCTGCCGCCGCACCCTCGATCGCGCGCAGACCCAGGGCGTGGGTGCGGTCTTCGCGCGGCAGCGCTCGTGGCTCGACGCGTTCTGGGAGCGCTCCGACGTCAAGATCGGCGGCCACCCCGATCTGCAGCAGGCCACGCGCTGGTGCCTGTTCCAGCTCGCGCAGGCCGCCGCCCGTGCCGATGGGCAGGGTGTGCCGGCGAAGGGCGTCACCGGGTCGGGATACAGCGGACACTACTTCTGGGACACCGAGATCTACGTGCTCCCCTTCCTGGCGTACACGACCCCGCTCTGGGCGCGAAACGCCCTGCGCATGCGCTACCTGATGCTGCCGGCGGCCCGTAAGCGCGCCCACCAGCTGAACGAGGCGGGCGCGCTCTTCCCGTGGCGCACGATCAACGGCGAAGAGGCCTCTGCCTACTACGCCGCCGGCACCGCGCAGTATCACATCAACGCCGACGTTGCCTTCGCGCTGGCGAAGTACGTGCGCGCGACGGGCGACGTCGACTTCCTCGATTCCGAGGGCGTGGACATCGCGGTCGACACCGCTCGGCTGTGGGCGACCCTGGGCTTCTGGCGCTCGAGCGACGGCGTCCACGACGGCGACGGCGACTCGTTCCACATCCACGGGGTCACCGGTCCCGACGAGTACACGACGGTCGTCAACGACAACCTGTTCACGAACGTCATGGCGCGCTTCAACCTCCGCTTCGCCGCGCGCACCGTGCGCGAGATGGAGGAGGCCGACTTCGACGCGTACACGCGGATGGTCGATCGTCTGAACCTCGATCCGTCCGAGCCCGAGCTGTGGGACCGCGCCGCGGACGCGATGCACATCCCGCACAGCGACGCCCTCGGCATCCACCCCCAGGACTCCGTGTTCCTCGAGCGCGAGATCTGGGATCTGGAGCACACTCCCGCCGACCAGCGGCCGCTGCTCCTCCACTTCCACCCCCTGGTGATCTACCGCTACCAGGTGCTCAAGCAGGCCGATGTGGTGCTGGCGCTGTTCCTGCAGGGCAACCACTTCACGGCGGGGGAGAAGCTCGCCGACTTCGAGTACTACGACCCGCTGACGACCGGCGACTCGACCCTGTCGGCGGTCGTGCAGGCGATCCTCGCGGCCGAGGTCGGCTACCAGGACCTCGCGCTGGAGTACTTCCGGGAGTCGATCTTCGTCGACCTCGCAGACCTCCATAACAACGCGGCCGACGGTGTGCACGTGGCCTCGGCGGGCGGGGTGTGGACCGCACTGGTGTCGGGATTCGGGGGCATGCGCGACCACTTCGGCGACCTCACCTTCGACCCGCGCCTCCCGGCCGACTGGCCGTCGCTGTCGTACGTGCTGCACTGGCACGGCACGCGGCTGAACATCACGTTGACGGCCGACGCCATGACGGTCGAAGCGGGAGATGGCGACCCGGTGGACTTCTCGGTGCGCGGCGTCGGTTACTCGGTGCACGGCGGCTCCACCGTCGTGGCACCGCTCGACGGTCAGGGGCCGATCATCCCCGGAAAGCCCTCGATCCGGCAGTTCGCCGACGCTCGGCGCGAGGACGGGTCGCTCCTGTCGGCGTCCGTGCCCACCGTCACCGCGTCGATCCCGATCATCACCGACGAGACCGAGATCGTGGGGGAGTCGTCGCTCGGCGTGGACGCCTGATCGCGCCCGAAACGTTTCCGCGGTTTTACGCCAGGCTGTGAGATCGCCTGCGATCTATGGATTTGCTGAGTATTTGACGAGCCCCCCGCTAACGTGATAGGTGGCCCAGCTCGGGCCATTGTTCCCTCGCATTTCACGGGGGCTGATAAGGCGGTTCCCATGGGGACCCATACATCCGTACGTCGTCAATCCGTGGGTTCCGTGCGCGTCGCGCAATCGGCGGCCGTCGCGCTCATCGTGAGCGGTCTGGTGCTCGTGGGTCTCACGGTCGGCGGCTCGAGCGCTGTGGCCGCAACGAGCGTCGGACTCGGCACCGCCGAGCCCTACGTCGTCCTCGGCGGACAATCGGTGACCAACACCGGAAACAGCACGCTCGACGGAGACCTCGGCGTCTACCCCGGCACGTCGATCACCGGCTTCCCGCCCGGGCAGGTCATCGGCGGGGGTGTCATCCATCAGACCGACGAGAACGCCGAGCAGGCCCAGATCGACCTCGTCACCGCCTACAACGCCGCAGCATCCCAGGCCCCCGACGCCACCATCACCGCTGACCTCGGTGGGCAGACCCTGGTCGACGGAGTCTATTTCTCCGCCTCGACGGTCGGACTCACCGGCACCCTGCGCCTCGACGGCCAGGGCGACTCCGGATCGGTCTGGGTGTTCCAGGTCGGGTCCGCTCTCACCACCGCGACCGGCAGCGTGGTGGAGCTCATCAACGGCGCCCAGGCGTGCAACGTGTTCTGGCAGGTGGGCTCGTCGGCCACCCTCGGCACCGACTCGACGTTCGTCGGAACCATCCTCGCGCTGACCTCCATCACCCTTGAGAACGGCACGACCGTCGACGGCAGGGCTCTCGCCCGCAACGGCACGGTGTCCCTCGACGACAACACCTTCGTCGATCCCGGGTGCGACGCCGGCCCGAGCCCGTCTCCGTCGGCGACCCCGACGGATACTCCGACGGCCACGCCGACCGTGACTCCGACGGCGACTCCGACGGCCACGCCGACCGTGACCCCGACGATCACGCCGACGGCGACTCCGACGATCACTCCGACGGTCACGCCGACGGTCACGCCGACGGCGACTCCGACGATCACGCCGACGGCGACTCCGACGATCACTCCGACGGTCACGCCGACCGTGACCCCGACGATCACGCCGACGGCGACTCCCACGATCACGCCGACGGCGACTCCGACGATCACGCCGACGGCGACTCCGACGATCACGCCGACGGCGACTCCGACGGTCACGCCGACGGCGACTCCGACGGTCACGCCGACCGTGACCCCGACGGCCACGCCGACCGTGACGCCGACGGCCACGCCGACCGTGACGCCGACGGCCACACCGACCGCCACGGCCACGGCTGGGATACCGCTGCTGCCCACGTCCGGCCCGACGACAGGTGCCCCCACCGGACCGGTGGTCAACGGCGGCGGCATGCTCCCGGCCACCGGTAGCGACGGCAGCAGGGCGTGGATGCTCCTGGGCGCCGCGGCTGCCTTCCTGCTGGGCGGCTCGATCCTCTTCACGTCACGTCGCTTCACCTCTCGTCGAGGCTGAGGCGACGCACCCTCCGGGCGGTATGTCGGCGGCAGGTCGTAGGCTGGGTACGTGACCACAGCCCTCTACCGCCGCTACCGCCCGGAGGCGTTCGGCGAGATGATCGGGCAGTCCCAGGTCACCGATCCGCTCATGACGGCGCTCCGCGGTGACAGGGTCGGCCATGCCTATCTGTTCTCGGGCCCGCGGGGGTGCGGCAAGACGACGTCCGCCCGCATCCTCGCCCGGTGCCTCAACTGCGCCGCAGGACCCACCGACACTCCGTGCGGCACCTGCGACAGCTGCGTCGAGCTCGGGCGTGGCGGTGGCGGTTCGCTCGACGTGGTCGAGATCGACGCGGCCAGCCACAACGGCGTCGACGACGCGCGCGACCTGCGCGAGCGGGCCATCTTCGCTCCTGCGCGTGACCGGTTCAAGATCTTCATCCTCGACGAGGCCCACATGGTCACCCAGCAGGGTTTCAACGCCCTGCTGAAGCTGGTCGAAGAGCCGCCCGACCACGTGAAATTCATCTTCGCGACCACCGAGCCCGAGAAGGTGCTCGGCACGATCCGCTCCCGTACGCACCACTACCCGTTCCGGCTCGTGCCACCGGCGGCGATGCTCGAGTACGTGCAAGAGCTCTCCGAGACCGAGGGCGTCTCCGTCCAGGCCGGTGTCCTCCCTCTCGTGGTGCGCGCCGGCGGGGGCTCGCCGCGCGACACCCTCTCGCTGCTCGACCAGCTCATCGCCGGTTCCGACGTCGGCCCCGACGGCGCCGTCGAGGTCGCCTACGAGCGTGCCGTGGCACTGCTCGGATACACCCACGCCGAACTCCTCGACGAGGTCGTCGACGCCTTCGGCGCGCGCGATGCGGCCGCCGCGTTCGCCGCCGTCGATCGCGTCATCCAGACAGGGCAAGATCCGCGGCGCTTCGTCGACGATCTGCTCGAGCGCCTCCGCGACCTCATCGTCGTCGCGGCGACCGGGCAGAGCGCCGGGTCGGTGCTGCGCGGCATATCCGCCGAAGAACTCGAGCGCATGACCCGTCAGTCGGGTCTGTTCGGCACGCAGCGGCTCTCGCGCACGGCCGATCTCGTCGTCACCGCGCTCGATGAGATGACCGGCGCGACGTCGCCGCGTCTGCACCTCGAACTCCTCGTGGCCCGCGTGCTCGCCGACGCGGGTGCCGCGCCCGCGTCGGCCCCCGCGCCCGGCGTGGCCCCGGCGACGGCCGCGGCCGCCGCACCCGTCGCTGCACCGCAGACCCCGCGAGCGCCCGCACCGGCGCCCGCGCGCGCGGAGGCCGCTCCTGCAGTTGCGGCGCCCGAGCCGGTGGCGCCCCCCGAGCCGTTCAGCGAACCCGAGCCGCCCGCCGATCGGGAGCCCCCGGCCGATTCCGACGAAACGCCGCCCGAGCCCGAGGGCGAGTTCGCCCCTCCCGCCGCGGCGGGCCCGCTCACGGTGCAGCGCCTGCGCGACGCCTGGCCCGAGGTGCTCGCCCGACTCGAGTCGATCAGTCGCACGTCGTGGTTGATCGCGTCCGGCGCACGGGTCGCCGCCCTCGACGACGACGTGCTCACCCTCGCGTTCGCCAGCGCGAACGACATCGCCGCGTTCAAGAAGCGCACCGCCGGTGCCGGTCCGAGCGAAGACCTCCGCCAGGCGATCATGGGGGTCCTCGGCATCCGCGTGAAGTACATCGCGAAGCACGACGGCGATGCCGGCGGTTCCGGCGATGCCGGTGCTCCGGCCTCGACGCCGCCCGCGCCCGACCATCAGGTACGCGAATCGCCGGTCGCGCCCCCCGCCCAACGATCGAGCCCGGTCTCCGCGCCGTCGGCGGCCGCGCCCGTGACGGACTGGGCGGTCGCGCCTATCCCCACGACCCCCGAGGTCGATCCCGGAACGGCGTCGCCGTCCGCGTTATCCGGCCCGCGCCCGTCCGCCGCGTCCGCCGCGCGGGCGGTCGGTCAGTTCCCGGTCGACGACGAGCCCGAAGAGGCATCGTCGGTGCGGGTGGCCACGCTCGATCCCGTGCGCGACGGCTCGGTCCTCCCGGATCGCGAGGTCGAAGCATCCGTCGTCGTCGACGACGACCCCGAAGACGAGCTCCCGCCCCCCGACGACACCGTCGACGCTCCGGTGCCGCCGGTCGTCGCACCGCGCATCGCCCCGGTCGTCACCACGCGCGGGGGCGTTCAGCGAGTCGGAGAGGCCGTCGTGCGCCAGGTGCTGGGTGCGACCTTCGTGCGTGAAGAGCCGTTCGAATCGCCCACGAGGTTCGTCTGACCATGTACGACGGCATCGTTCAAGACCTCATCGACGAATTCGGGCGTCTCCCCGGCATCGGGCCCAAGTCGGCGCAGCGGATCACGTTCCACATCCTCCAGTCGCCGTCCTTCGACGTCTCGCGCCTGTCGATCCTGCTCGGCGAGGTGCGCGACAAAGTGCGCTTCTGCGAGATCTGCGGCAACGTCTCCGAGCAGGACCGCTGCGGCATCTGTCGCGACCCTCGACGCAATCCGACGCTCATCTGCGTCGTCGAAGACGCCAAAGACGTCGCGGCCATCGAGCGCACGCGCGAGTTCCGCGGTCTGTACCACGTGCTCGGCGGGGCGATCAGCCCGATCGCCGGCATCGGGCCCGACGACCTGCGCATCACCTCGCTGATGCAGCGCCTCGCCGACGGAACGGTGCAAGAGGTCATCCTCGCGACGAACCCCAACCTCGAGGGCGAGGCGACCGCCACCTACCTCAGCCGGCTGCTGCACACGCTCGAGATCCAGGTGACCCGACTCGCGTCGGGGCTCCCCGTCGGCGGCGACCTCGAGTACGCCGACGAGGTCACCCTCGGTCGGGCGTTCGAGGGGCGACGCACGCTGTGACGCCGGCGCCGGTGGCCGGGTTCCCGACCCGATTCACCGCTCGTGCCTGGTTGCTGTTCATCGCGATGGCAGTGCTCTGGGGCATGCCCTACCTCTTCATCAAAGAGGCCGTCGACTCGTTGTCGCCGCCGGCGGTGGTGTGCATCCGCACGCTCGGGGCGGCGCTGCTGCTCTTACCGTTCGCGCTGCGTCGCGGCGTGCTGGGTCCTGCTCTGCGGAAGTGGAGGTGGGTGCTGGTGTTCGCCCTCCTCGAGATGGCGGGTCCCTTCGTGCTGCTGGCGCACGCCGAGCAGACGCTCCCGTCGGGGATCACCGGGCTTCTCGTGGCGACCGTCCCCCTGTTCGCCGCTCTCGTCGCGTTCACCCGCGGGGATCGCACCGCCGTGCGCCCCGTTCGGCTGGTCGGACTCGGCCTCGGCTTCGTGGGCGTCGCGGTGGTCGTAGCCGGCCCGGGGCTGTCTCTCGGCGACGGACCGCTCGGCGTCGTCGCCGTCGGCGAGGTGCTGCTGGTCGCCGTCTGCTACGCGATCGCGCCGTTCGTGGTCGCGAAGCACCTCCGCGATGTGCCCGCGCTCGGGTCGATCACCCTCTCGCTTCTCATGGTCGGAGTCGGCTACCTCCCGATCGCGCTCCTCACCACCCACGGCATCCCCACGACGCGGAGCATCGCGGCGGTCGTCGCTCTCACGGTGCTGTGCACAGCGGTCGCCTTCCTCGCGTTCTTCGCGCTCATCCGCGAGGTCGGGCCCGCTCGCGCCCCACTCTTCACCTACGTCAACCCGATCGTCGCCATCCTCCTCGGGGTGGTCGTGCTCGGCGAGTCTCTCGGTATCGGGCTGCTCGCGGGCTTCCCGTTGATCATCGTCGGATGCTGGCTCGCCGCCACCGGAGGATCGCTGCGCGTCCGACGCCGGAGCGACGAGATGCCGCCCGTCGCACCCGGCTGAGCACGCAGCATCCGATCGTCAGCGGAGCACCTCGACCAGCGCCACCCACGACACGATGATCGCCGACACGATCGCGATGATGCAGCCGACGGCGGCGAGTACCAGGGCGGTGGGCGGGTCGAAGAAGACCACGACGCCGGAGGCCGCGTACGCTGCGATCGGCACGAAGCCCAATGCCGACTTCGGGAGACGGGCATGGTCGGCCGGGTCCGGATCCCGCATGATCACCCACGCCGCGTGCACCTGGAAGGCGCCTGCGCCCGCGGTAGCGACGAGGACGACCGCCCCGTACGCGGGGGCGGGGATGCCGGGGATGAGCGCCGCGCCCGCGACGACGATCGCGAGGACGAGGCCGGCGATCGCGGCGGCGAGACGGGAGGTGATCGTGGTGGCCTTCACGATCTGGGCGATGTTCACACTCGAGGCGACGATCACGAGACCCGCGAGGGCGGCGGTGGCACCGACCATCGCGACGTGGAAGTCGGTCCACCCCTCGAGCGCGTCCATGGTCGGATGCTAGCGCCGACCCCGATCCACCGCGACGCACGAGACGATCACCCTTCGTATACCGGTCGGCCATCTTTCGATGTGCCGCCGTACATGACGTGCGGCCACCTTCGAGCATCGACGGTTCTTGAGATTCTCATGGGGAGTTCTCAGAAGGACCGCGCGATAGGACGACTGTGAGCGAGGCGCTCCCACGACGAACGAGCCATGCGGGCCGGATCGTCTTCGACACGTTCCGCTCGGCGTACGACCCGATGCTGAACTCGTGGCTCGTCTTCCGCGCGCAGATCCTCCACGACGTGCTCACCGTGCCGGCCGACGTCGCGGCGGCGGACGTCGACGAGCGCGAGCGCGCTCGGACCGGTCGGTTCGGAGTGTGGCGCATCCTCGCCACCAACAACCGGGAGCTCGGTCGTGGATCGGGGTTGTTCCCGACGCCGGCGGAGGCCGTGGCGACCGTCGAGGTGCTCCAGCGCGAGGCGCTGTCGCTCACGGCCTCCGTCGTGCGCGGGGCGACGCCGATGACGCACGGGTGGGTGCTGCGCCGCGACGGGGAGGCGGTCATGACGTCGTCGCGGTGGTACGAGTCGGCCTCGGAGGCGGCGGCGGCGGCCCGCGCCGCCCGCACGGTGCTCGCGACGGCGACCATCGCGACGGGCGTGAACATCGGCACGCAGTCGGGGCGACGCCTTCGGCGGGCCATCGCGCCCGTGAACCAGATTGTCTGACGCGGGCGACGGCGCCATGACCGACGGGCTCGTCGCCGGACGCTTCCGGGTGCTCGGCCTCCTCGGCTCGGGCGCCACGGCGTCTGTCTACGACGCGCTCGACACCCGTGACGGCGGGCGGGTCGCCGTCAAGGTGCTGCACCCGCACCTCGCCGCGCACCCACAGATGCGGGCGGCGTTCCTCCGCGAGGCCGAGGCGGTCGCCGCGCTCTCGCACCCGGGGCTGTGCGGGGTCGTCGGGTCGGGGATCCACGATCCCGAGGGGGAGGCGGAGACCTGGACCGCGTGGCAGATCGCGCCCGGGCTCACGCTGGGGGAGCACGTGCGGGAGCGGGGGACGCTGTCGGCGCGCACCGCCGCGGACATCGGCACGAGAGTGCTCGACGCTCTGGCGGTGCTCCACGCCGCCGGGCTCGTGCACCGCGACATCTCGCCGTCGAACGTCGTGATCGACGTGGATGCGGCGGGCCGCCTCCGCGACGCGCGCATCATCGACTTCGGGCTGGTGGATGCGGCCGGCTCGACCACCCGCGGGGGCGACGTGCTCCGCAGCGCGGAGGGCGACGGCGTCGTCGGCAACCTGCAGTACGCGGCACCCGAGCTCCTCCGCGGCGAGGGCGTGGGTCCGTCCGCGGACCTCTACCAGCTCGCCGGGGTGCTCTACTTCGCCCTCGTCGGATCGGCCCCGTTCCCGCGCGACTCGCCGGAGGCGACCGTCCGCGCCCACCAGAGCGCGGCTCCGCCGACGGCATCCGTCCGCGTCGGGGGAGTGCCGGTGGCACTGGACCGCGTGATCGTGCGAGCGATGCTGAAAGACCCGGCCGCGCGGTTCGCGTCGGCCGCGGACATGCGCGACGCTCTCGCGTCGGCGGTCGCACCGCGCGCGACCACGGTCGCGGTGCCGGTCGACGCGACGACTCGCACGCGGGTGTTCGCCCCCGCGCTGAGCCCGGCGGTCGACGCCGCCGACCACGCGGCGGCCGAACCCGAGGGGCGGGGCGGATCGCCGTGGCTCTGGGGGCTCGGGCTCGTCGCGGCCGGACTCGTGGTCGCCGTCGTGGTGGCGCTGTCGTCGGGGAGCCAGCCGACCACGGCGCGGGAGACACCCGCCGCCGTCGTGTCGAGCCCGGTGCCGACCCCCGCGCCGTCCGCGTCGGAGACACCGGTGGCGACGCCCCCGCCACCCGTGATGGCACAGGTGCCGGCGCTCGAAGGACTCGGCTCGGATGCGGCGCGCCGAGCGCTCGCGGCGGCCGGACTCGCGGTGGGCGAGGTCGCGAGTGTCGATTCCGCGCGTCCGCTCGGCACCGTGCTCGCCAGCGAGCCGCCCGTGGGCGCCTCCCTGCAGGCGGGCGGATACGTCGCGCTGACCGTGGCCGGCGGGTCGAACGCCGTGCCCGATGTGGTCGGCGCCGTCGAGCAGTCGGCGATCGATGCCGTCGCCGCCGCCGGCTTCGTCCCCGTCGTCACCCGGCGCACGAGCAGCGCACCCACCGGCACGGTGATCGCCGTCCAACCCGCCGGGGCGACCAGCATCCCGCTCGGGACGAGCGTCGCTCTCGAGGTCGCCGCGCCCCTCCCCGCTCCCACCCCGACCGCCCCTCCGATCACGCCGACACCCACGCCGACCCGCACACCGACACCGGGGGCCACGCCATGACGTCCCGCGCTCACGACCGCGACAGCCGTCCTTCTCCGATCCGTCGCGGATCGTTCACCTTCGACGCCCACGATGGCGAGGATCCGGCCGGAACCCGCCGCCGGTCGCTCTGCTCAGGAAGCCCCATGAGACGCGCTTTCCGCCTGCCCTCGCGCACCTCCGAGGCGTACGCATGACGAATGTCGGCTCCGACGACCTCACGCAGCTGCTGACGCCCTCCGAGCCCGAGCGATCGCCCGAGGCGGATGCTGCGGAGCAGAAGCCGAAGATCGCGGCGCGCTCGCTGAAGGCCGCGCCCTCGGTCTCGGACTCCGTCTTCCGCTCCGCGTCGTTCGCGGCCGGCGGCATCACCGTGGCGATCATGCTCGCGGTCGGGTTCTTCCTCGCCCTCCGCGGCGGGGAGGCGCTCGGGGTCGCTGGTCCCTCCTTCTTCACCACGCAGGAGTGGTCGCCCGAGACGCAGCAGTTCGGCATCGCCGCCGTCCTCGCCGGGACGTTCACGATCGCGCTCATCGCGACCTTCTTCTCGGTTCCGCTCGCCCTGGGCACGGCCCTTCTCATCTCCGAGATCGTGCCGCCGCGGGCAAAGTCGCTCCTCGTGACGCTGGTGGACCTGATGGCGGCCGTCCCCAGCGTCGTCTACGGGCTCTGGGGGGTGTTCTTCCTGCAGGCGAGTGTGATCCCCGTGGCGCAGTGGATCTCCACCTACTTCGGCTGGATCCCGGTGTTCGCCGTGACCGGGCCGGACGGCGCGCGGCTCACCGATGCGAGCGCCTTCACATCGTCGGCCTTCATCGCCGGCATCGTCGTGGCGCTCATGGTGGCTCCCACTCAGACCTCAGTGATGCGCGAGGCCTTCTCGCAGGCTCCGGTGGGGGAGCGCGAGGGGTCCCTCGCCCTCGGATCGACGCGGTGGGGGATGATCCGCACCGTGGTGCTGCCCTTCGGTCGCGGCGGCATCATCGGCGGCACCATGCTCGGGCTCGGGCGGGCGCTCGGGGAGACGATCGCCGTCTACATGATCATCTCGCCGATCTTCACGATCAACTGGGAGGTGCTGAAGACCGGCAGCAACTCGATCTCCGCCCTCATCGCGCTGCGCTACGGCGAGGCCAGCCAGTTCGGGCTGTCGGCGCTCATGGCGGCCGGGCTGGCACTGTTCCTCATCACCCTCGTCATCAACTTCACCGCGTCGTCGATCGTCGCGCGGTCGCGCTCAGGAGCGGAGAGCGACGGATGACCATCGCCGCCGAACAGACCCTCACCACCCTCCACCCGCCGCACGCCGACGCGGGCGACGTCGACGTCTCGCACACGCTCGACGAGCGGGGCGAGACGACACACCGACAGACGATCCTGCCCGCGCGAGGCGCCACCCCGATCGGCCCGCGTCGCCAGATCCGCGGTACCGCAGCCGACGACACCTTCAACGTCGTCGGCGCGCTCGTGGCGTCGCTCGCCGTCGCCACACTGCTGTTCGGGTGGATCACGCCGATGACCGGCGCCGTCGGCTGGGCGGTGGTGGCCTACCTCGGATTCGTGCTGATCTACGCCCTGCTCATCGCGTTGCGCGCCGACAGGCTCGAGGTGGCGGATCGTGTCATGACCGCGCTCCTGTACAGCGCGGGGTCGATCCTGCTGGCCGCCCTGGTGTTCGTCGTCGTCTTCACGATCTGGCGCGGTGCGCCCGCGCTCTTCGGGGGGCAGTGGCTCATCCGATTCAACTTCTTCGTCGAGACGATGGAGTTCACCGGGCCGCTCGACCCTCTCTCCATGGGTGGCATCTCCCAGGCGATCGTGGGGACGCTCATCCAGATCGGTATCGCCCTGGCCATCGCCGTACCCCTCGGCATCGCCACGGCCGTCTTCATGAACGAGATCGGCGGCCGCTTCGCGCGCTTCGTCCGCACCGTCTCCGACGCGATGACGGCGCTCCCCTCGATCGTGGCGGGTCTGTTCATCTACTCCGCCGTGATCACGCTGCTCACCAAGGAGCGATCGGGGTTCGCGGCGGCGCTGGCGATCACCGTCATGATGCTCCCCATCATCATCAGGGCATCCGACGTCGTGCTCCGCCTCGTCCCCGGCAACCTCCGCGAGGCGTCGTATGCGCTCGGTGCGTCGCGGTGGCGGACGGTCTGGACGGTCGTCCTCCCCACCTCGCGATCGGGACTCGCCACCGCCGTGATCCTCGGCACCGCGCGCGGCGTAGGCGAGACGTCGCCGGTGCTCCTGACATCGGGTGTCACCGCGGTGATGAACACGAACCCGTTCTCCGGGCCGATGATCTCCCTGCCGCTGCAGGTGTTCGACTTCGTCAAGTCCCCCGAGCCGAACATGATCGCCCGCGGCTTCGGAGCCGCCGCGACGCTGATCTTCCTCGTGCTTCTGCTGTTCGTCATCGCCCGCCTCATCGGGGGGAAGGGCCCGGGCCAGCTCAACGCCCGGCAGCGGCGGGCGCGCGCCGCGGGCTCCGTCGCCGATCTGCACCGCATCACCCGGCAGAACGAGATCCGATCGGCCGTCGCCACCGCGGTGGTCGCCCCCGTGGGCATCGACGCACCCGTTCCCGCCGACCGACCCGTCGTCGCCACCGGCGAGGACGACACCTCGGAGCCGTTGCAGACAGCATCCGACATCACCGAGGTCATCGACCCGGCCAGCCTCGACTCACCGAAGGACCTCTCGTGATCCGCCGACCCTCCCGCCGTCTGGCCACGGCTGTCATCTTCCTGCTCGCCGCCGCCGGGCTCGCGACCGGCGCCGGATCCCCGGCCGTCGCGGCCGACTCGTATGCCCGCATCTCGGGGACGGGGTCGACGTGGTCGCAGAACGCCCTGGACCAATGGCGTACGAACGTCGCGACGAACTACGGCATGACGGTGAACTACTCGGGCGTCGGCTCGTCGGCCGGTCGCCGTGACTTCATCAGCGGCACGGTCGACTTCGCCATCAGCGAGATCCCCTTCCAGTCCAATCCGGAGGACGGGTCGCAGCCCGAGACGCCGACCACGAGCTACGCGTACATGCCGATCGTGGCGGGCGGCACGTCGTTCATGTACAACCTCAAGATCGGCGGCAAGCGGGTGACGAACCTGCGTCTGTCGGGTGCGACGATCACGCGGATCTTCGCCGGGCAGATCACGAACTGGAACGACGCGGCGATCAAGGCCGACAACCCGGGGCTGGCGATGCCCGACAAGGCCATCGTCCCCGTCGTCCGCTCCGACGGATCCGGCTCGTCGGCCCAGTTCAGCCTCTGGATGTCGAAGCAGCACGGTGACATCTGGAAGAACGGACTCCGCTCGCAGTTCCCCGTCCCCGCCAACGGCAAGGCGCAGAACGGCTCCCTCGGTGTTGCCGGGTACGTCAGCCAGGACTACGGCGAGGGCGCCATCACCTACGTCGAGTACTCGTACGCGCTCAAGTCCGGCTTCCCCGTGGCGAAGGTGCTGAACTCCGCCGGGTACTACATCGAGCCCACCGCGTCGTCGGTCGCCGTGGCCATGATGAAAGCGCGCATCAACACCGACCTGACGCAGATCCTCGACGACGTCTACAACAACCCCGACCCCCGGACGTACCCGCTGTCGAGCTACTCCTACATGATCGTGCCGACGCAGGTCGCGGGTATCTTCACCACCGACAAGGGGCGCACGCTCGGCGCCTTCGCCGAGTACGTGCTGTGCGAGGGCCAGCAACAGGCCGAGCAGCTGGGGTACTCGCCGCTGCCCATGAACCTCGTCAAAGCGGGGTCCGAGCAGATCAAGCGGATCCCCGGCGCCAACACCGCGGGTATCGACACGAACAAGTGCAACAACCCCACGTTCAAGCCCGGCGAGGACGAATCGAACAACCAGCTCGCCCTCACGGCGAAGCAGCCGGCGGCCTGTGACAAGCAGGGTCCGGACCAGTGCACCACCGGTACCGCGGGTGCGACGGGGGAGACCCCTGTCAGCGGCTCCGGTTCCGGGGGCTCCTCGGCCGGTGCCGCCGGCTCGGCAGCGGCGGCAGGAACGGCAGGGGCTGCTGCGGGTGACCCCGCCGCCGCGACCGATGCCGCAGCGGCGGCGGCATCCGCCGATGCCCCGCTCTACGACTCGAACGGGAACCTCATCTCCGGTGCCTCCGGTGGGGGTGTGGCCGCGGCCTCGTCACCGTTCACCCTCGCCGAGGGGGGCTGGGGGGCTCCCCAGTTCCTGATGCTCGCCGCCGCCATTCTTCTGTTGGGTGCGATCGTCACTCCTCCTCTCACGTCACGGCGACTCCGGCGGGGCTCCTCGACGCGGCCCTGAGTGCGCGCGCGACCGTCCGAGCGCTACGACGCTCGGGCGGTCTCCGGCGTGCCGGCGGGGTGCGTGGACAGAGTCTCGCGCGTGATCCCGGCCCCTCCCGATACGCCATGAGAACGCGATTCCTCGTTGATGAAGCGTTCATCTCGATTTCACGACCCGCCCATAATTTCGACCGTGTCGACAGGTCCCGACTGTCGCCCAGATCTGGAGAAGTACTGTGCCGACGGCTGCCACCACGCCCCGGTCGATGCGAGGTTTCCTGTCCGGCATGACCGGCGTGCTCGTCACCGGCCTCGTCTTCGCGACGCTGACCTTCAGCGGTGTGGCGACCGCTCAGCCCGCGGCCGCGGCCGATGACGACTCGCAAGCGGTGACGATCTCCGCGGCGAGCTACGACAAGGACGCGAAGAACGCTCCGTTCCCCGATCTGAAGCTCACGGTGTCGCAGACCACGGGGCTCGTCTCGCAGGGGATCCAGATCCGGTGGACCGGCGGCAAGGAATCCACGAGGCCGTCGGGTCAGACCGGTGGCGAGAACTTCCTCCAGTTCGCGCAGTGCTGGGGCGATGACCCCACCGACCCCTCCAAGCCGGACCGCACGACGTGTCAGTACGGCGCGTTCCTCTCGGCCGGCGCGATGCGCGACGGCAACCGCGCGAGCGCCCCGTCCGACGAAGACGACGAGTCGGCCGCGCAGGGGCCGGTGATCGCGGCGGAGGATCTGCCGTACAGCACCCCCGACAACGGTCAGCTCGATCCCGCGTACACCTCGATCCCCTTCCGGTCAGCGACCACGTCGTCGTCCGGCGTTCACGACATGGTGCAGAACGTCGTCGACAACAAGCGGGTACCGGGCGTCGACGTCAACACGAACCAGTTCTTCACGAAGTACACGTCGAACGAGATCCCCTGGGCCGGCTCCGGCGCCAACGGCGAGGGAAGCACCAAGTTCGAGGTGCAGACGGCCGCGCAGGCGCAGGGTCTCGGATGCGGGTCGCGGGTGACGTCGGCCAGCGGCGTGGTCACCGGGTCGTCGTGCTGGCTCGTCGCGATCCCCCGCGGCACGAAGGACACCGGCGAGGAGTCGATCAATCAGTCCGGTCTGTTCTGGGACAGCTGGAAGCACCACGTGGCCGTCAAGCTCGACTTCCGTCCGATCGGGATCAACTGCGCGATCGGTGCGAAGGAACGCCAACTGGTCGGCAGCGAACTCCTCGCGACGGCGGTGGCCTCCTGGCAGCCCAGCCTGTGCGGCGCCGAGGGCGGCGACGTGTTCAACATGATCAAGAGCAACGAGAGCGACGCCGTCGCCCAGGCGAACGCGGCGACGGACACGTCGCCCCTGGCACTGACGTCGCTGCCGTACTCCGGCGAGTCGCAGGACGACCTCGTCTACGCGCCCGTGGGCTTGTCCGCCGTGACCGTCGCCTTCGCGATCGATCGGTTCCCGAACCCGAACGACGGCGTCCCCGACGCGGTGAAAGAGCGCAGCGGGCTCCCGTTCGAGAGCATGAACCTGACGCCGCGGCTCATCGCGAAGCTCTTGACGTCGTCCTACCTCGACTCCCTCCCGACGGATGCGAAGAAGGACCACATCGCGGGCAACCCTCGCAACATCGTGTTCGATCCCGACTTCCTCGCGATCAACGACAAGGAGTGGGGGTACCAGGTCAACGCCGGTGTCGCGATCTCCGACATGCTCGTGCCCCAGGGGCGTTCCGACGTCGCCACCCAGCTGTGGCGCTACGTCCTCGCCGACGAGGACGCGCGGGCGTTCCTTGCGGGCACGCCCGACCCGTGGGGCGCGAAGGTCAACCCGTACAGCTCGACCGACGCCAAGGTCAATCCCGTCGGCGCGGGTCTGAGCCTGCCGCGCGACAACTTCCCCAAGGCCGACCCGACCCAGGTGGACGCGCAGCCGAACGGCGGCGCCGCGGAGATCAACCTCATCACGTGGAGACCCTTCACGAACGACCTCGACGTCTCGGCCTACCTGACCCTGCGCGGCGACGGTCAGGTGCTGGGCCCGTGGAATCTCGACGCCCGCCCGCCGCGGTACGACCGGGTCGCGCGCGACCTCCAGGGCTTCCAGTCCGTCGTCGCGCTCACCGACAGCTCGGCGGCCGCGAAGTACCAGGTCGTCACGGCGGCGCTGCGCAACCCCGCCGGGCAGTTCGTCACCGCCGATGCGGAGTCGATGACCGCCGCGGCCGGGGCCATGACCGCGTCCGCCGAGCAGCCGCAGGTGATGGGCCTGGATGCATCGTCCGAGCTCGCCAAGACGACCGCCGGGGCCTACCCCCTCACCATGCCCGTGTACGCGGCGGCGAGCCCGTTCCTGACCGACGCTGCGACCCGCGCGAGCTACGCCTCGTTCATCCGCTTCGCCGCCACGACGGGACAGGAGCCCGGCGTGCAGGTCGGCCAGCTCCCCGCCGGTTACGCGCCCATCCCCGCGAAGTGGGCTTCGCAGGCCGTGGCTGCGGCGAACGTGCTCCAGCAGGGCCTGACGCGCACGGTTCCCACGACGGGCGACGACGGGCCGTCGACGGCAGGTTCGATCGCGAACGGGACGCCCAACGGCCCGGTGTCGGCGGTCGCCCCTGCCGCCGTCGCTCCTCCCGCGGCCGCGGCCCCCGCTGCCGGCGGCACGGGAAACCCGACCGCCTCCGGTGCGGTCGCCGGCGCGCTCGCGGGAGCCGAGACCTCGGCCGACCCAGACAGCGGTGCGCTCGCCGCGACTCTTCCTCTCAGCATGCTCGCCGGCCTCATGAGCGCGGCAGCCGTGCTGATCATCCCCAGACTTCCGCGTCGTCCGTGACGCGGGCCCTTGCTTGCACACTCATCGCGTTACCCGAATGCACCATCCACCATCACCAGATAGGTACTCAGTGAAGCTCAAGAAGATCGCCGCGCTCGGCGCGGCTGTCGGCCTGCTCCTCTCGGGCGTCGGCCTCGCCTCGACCGCTTCGGCCGAGCCGGTGTCCAACAGCTACTCCGCTGTCGGCTCCGACACCCTCCAGGACGCGATGAACGCCCTGACCAACGGCACCAGCGCGTCGGGCACCTACGTGCGCGTCCTCGCCGCCGGCCAGTCCATCGGAAACTTCGACGCCTTCGGTGCGCCGGCCATCCAGACCAAGTCGGGCGGACCGTTCTTCGCCCGCCCGAACGGTTCGGGCGCCGGTCGTGACGCCCTGCGTCGCTCGATCGACGGGGCGAACTGGTCGGTCTCCGGCAACACCACCCCGGCCAAGCCCATCACGGGCCAGGTCGACATCGCGCGCAGCTCGAGCGGCCCCGCCAGCGGCACCTCCAGCGCCGACGGCCGTCTGCTCTACGTCCCGTTCGGCCGTGACGCCGTCGCGTACGCCTACAAGGGCGGCACCGCCGCGTGGGCGAACCTCACCGCGGCTCAGCTCAAGTCGATCTACGAGGGCACCACGACGACGATCGACGGCGTCACGGTGAAGCCGCGTCTGCCCCAGACCAGCTCCGGCACGCGCTCGTTCTTCCTCGGCGCCATCGGCGTGACCACGCCCTCGGGTGTCGCGGATGCGGCGAACACGACCGTTCCCGAGAACGACGCCGCGGTTCTCGGCGAGGGCGAGATCATCCCGTTCTCGGCCGCCAGCTGGATCGCCCAGGCGAACAATGTCGCCGGTGTCAACACGGTCGCCGCCTCCACCGGCGTGCAGCTCGGCTCGCCCATCAGCGGCCAGGCTCCGTTCACCGGAACCGCCCCGGCCCTCGTGCCGAACTCGGGCTACTACTCCAACACGACCTTCGGTCGTGACACCTACCTGATCGTCGAGCGCGCCCGCGTGCAGTCGTCGTTCACCTACAACGGCGCTCCGGCGTTCGACCCGGTCCTCGCGGGCCTTGTCGATTCCTCGAAGACCGCCAGCCTCACCAACTTCGGCAACGCGCCGACGACGCCCGGTGCCGTGAAGCGCAAGTTCGGCTTCCTCGCGCCCAACTCCACCACCGCCATCACTGCGTACGCGCAGGGCTGATCAGTTACGGGATAAGGAACCAGACTGATGTTCTCGCTCACCAAGAAGAAGATCGCCGTCGCCGGCGTTCTCGCTCTCGCCCTCGTCGGCGGGTCGGTCACCGCTGCCGCCGCCGCCATCACCCCGTCCGGCTCCTCGGAGACCATGTGGCTCTGGGACGGGACGGATGGTGCGGAGAAGCTCCTCGCTCCGACCACCCGCGTCATGGCGTGGGATGAGCCCGTCTACGCTCACCCCAACGACACCGACTACGCCACCTACAGCACCTACTTCAGGGGACCCTCGAACGCTCAGGCGGTGTCGATCTTCCTCTCCAACCGCGGCGAGGAGATGACCTCGAGCAGCTGGATCTCCAAGGGGACCAACGCGTTCTCCGACCCGGCCGCGAAGACGGTCCTCGCCCCCCAGGTCACGCTGATCAACACCGCGGGTGTGAACCTCGCGGCGGCGAAGGCGAACGGTGGCAACTTCTCGCTGGGCATCGCGTACACCGACATCAACGGTGTCGCGGTGCGCGCGGTCTCGTTCGTCCACATCACCATCCGCCCGGGCGGCGACTGGACGTACGAAGCGACCACCGACCAGACCACCACGAACCCGCCCGCGGGCTCGTCGTCCGGCTCCGTCGACCTCGAGGCGACCACGGTCGCCGCGCAGGACGGCGCGCTCTCGCTGACGGTCCCCGCCGGCGCCAAGGCCGTCTTCAGCGCCGCGACCCTCGTCGGCGGGAAGTCGACCTCGACGGCGACGCTCCCCGAGGTCACCGTCACCGACGACCGCATCGTGTCGAAGAAGGGCTGGACCGTCACGCAGTCCGTCGCCGACTTCGTCAACGGCACGAACGTCATCGGCGCGAAGAACCTCGGCGTCGCGCCGAAGGTCATCGCCGCCGGGACGACCTCGACCGGGGTCGCCGCAGCATCCGCTCAGGTCGCGGGTTCGGCGATCTACTCGTCGCCGTTCGCCGACGCGCCGGCCGGTTCCGGAGTGGGCGTCACCAAGCTCGGCGCCGACCTCACGCTGGTCGCGCCGGTGGATGCTCCGGCCGGGACGTACACCTCGAAGATGACGCTCACGCTCGTCTCGAAGTAACCCGATCACGACGGGGGGCGGCGTCCGACGCCGCCCCCCGTTCGTGATTCTCCTGTAAGTCGGTCGTTCAACCGCCGTTCACACCTCAGACGTGTCGCGGCAAGCAGTTTCTGGGGAGATGTATCGTGCTCAAGACCCCGCTCCTCGCGCGCCCGAACGCGCGGGGCATCCGCCTCGTCGCTCTCGCGATCGCCGGCTTCATCGCCCTCTCCTCCGGTGCCTCCACCGGCATCGCCCTGGCTGCCGATGAGGCGCCCGCCGAAGACTCGATCGGTATCTCGGCCGCGCCGCTCAACGACGCGGATGCGGCGGGACGCACGCGATTCGATTACCAGATGAGCCCCGGCCAGACGCTGGACGACACCTACGTCGTGTCGAACACGGGGACGACGGTGCAGACGTTCACGGTCTTCGCCACGGACGCCTTCAACACCGAGGAGGGGAGCTTCGGCCTCCTCGACACGGGCGTCGAGCCCTCCGACGCAGGGGCCTGGGTGCAGTTCTCCGGTGCGAAGAGCGTCGTCGTGGATCTCCAGCCCGGCGAGTCGGCCTCTCTTCCCTTCACGGTCGCCGCCCCCGCCGATGCGTCGCCGGGCGACCACGCCGCGGGGCTCGTCGTCTCGGTGCTCGCCGACGACGGGCAGGTCCTCGTCGACCGCCGCGTCGGAACGCGCCTCTACGTCCGGGTGCCCGGCGACCTGCAGCCGAACCTCACGGTGGCGGGCATGACCGCCTCCTACACCCCCTCGCTCAACCCGCTGGCCGGTGAGACGACGGTGACCTTCACCGTGCGCAACGCCGGAAACGTCGCCCTGTCCGGTGCTCTCAAGACGGAGATCCGTGGTCCGTTCGGCATCGGCCTGTCCGCCCCCGTCGAACAGGACGTCGACGAGATGCTGCCCGGAAGCACCCGCACGATCACCACGACCGTCTCCGGCGTGGGTCAGTGGGTGTTCCTCAACCCCGTGGTGACTCTGTACCCGAGCGTCGATGAGACCGCGCTGAACCCCGGCCCGCTGACCAGCGTGACGCGCGACACGGTGCTCTTCGTCGTTCCGTGGGCACTGCTCGCGGTGGTCCTCGTCGGCCTGGTCGTCTGGGGCTGGATCTGGTTCAGCCGTCGTCGCAACGACCGTCGAGCCGCCGCATGGGTGGAGTACACCGAGGCCGAAGCGCGCCGCAAGGCCGAGACCGAACGCGAGCCCGTGGGCGCCGGATCCACCGACTCGAAGCAGTCCGGGGCATGACCGTGGACACCGTGCCGTTGCGGCGGCGTCGCGTGGGCGGCATCGGTGCGATCGTGCTCATCACGGCCGCGCTGTGGGCCGGGTCGGCGGCCGGGGCCACCGCAGCATCCGCCTCCATCCCCACGGCGACGGCTGCCACGACCTGCGTGGCGTCCCCGTCTCCGGCGCCGGCCTCGGGCATCGACATGACGGCCACCGTGGTCGGTCCGGGTGCGCCCGACTGCAGCCCTCCGGTGCCCAGCTCCGGAGGTACGTCGTCCGGCGCCGGTGGCTCCGGGGGATCCGGACGCGGCGCCTCGACCGGGTCCGCGTCGAACGGCGCTCCGGCCACCGACGTGGCGCCGACCGTGAGCACGACGTCACCGACCGGCGACGAGGTCGATCTCGGGGGCGTCTTGAACGTCGGGGGCCTCTCGAGCGCCCCGGTCCTCTCGATGAACCCGTTCGGCGGCGACCTCCAGGTGTGGTTCACGGTGCGCAACGTGTCGAGCTCCACGATCGAGGCCACCGCGGATTTCTGGATGGAGGGACTGCTCGGCAATCGCATCTCGGCGGTCGACGACCTCGTCATCGCGGATCTCAAACCGGGCGAGACGCGCACGGTCAGCGCCGAGCTCCCGGGGGTGGGGCAGTGGACGGTTCTCACCGCGCACGCACGCCTCGAGCCCCCCGCGGAAGTGGGCGGCACCGAGCTCTCGCCGCTCACCCGCGACGCGACGGTCTTCGTCCTTCCCTGGTTGTTCGTCCTGATCGTCGCCGCGGGCCTCGGCGCCTGGGCGATCGCTTACGTCCTTCGCCGCCGCGACGTGGGCGTCCCGATGGGGGTGCCCGCATGACCGTCCTCGAGGCGCCCCCCGGGGCCGTTCCGACCCCCGAGCCCGCGGCTGCCGCGATGCGCGGCGGCCGCCCTCCGCGACCGCCCCGGACGCCGCCGCCCCCGCGCCGCCCGCCGCAGCCGAAGCGGGCACGTCCCCCGCTCACGCGTGGCGAGGCCATCGCACGGAGCATCGCCGCGACGCTCGCGGTCATGCTGATGATGTTCGTGCTCAACCTCACGGTCTTCAGCCACCTGCAGCACCTCGTCTCGCAGCAGCGACTCTCGGACGAGTTCCGCGCGCAGCTCTCCGCGGGAACCGCGCCGGTGAGCGAGGGGGACTTCGAGAACGTCCTGCTCCCGGATGGGGCGCCTCTCGGCATCCTCGAGATCCCGAGCCTCGGCATGTACGAGGTCATCGTCGAGGGCACGTCGTCGGCCGAGACCGCGACGGGCCTCGGGCACCAGCGCGACACAGTGCTGCCCGGCCAGGTCGGTGTGAGCAAGATCGCCGGGCGCGCTGCCGCCTACGGCGGTCCGTTCTCGGGCATCGCCTCCCTGAGCCCGGGCGATGAGATCTCGGTGCGCACGGGCCAGGGCCTGCACCTGTTCGAGGTCACGGGGCTGCGCTATGCGGGGGACCCCACTCCGCCGAACCCCCTGCGCGGGGAGAGCCGCCTGATCCTGATGACCGCGCGGGGGGCGCCGTACCTCCCCGCCGGTGTCGCCTACGTCGACGCGCGCCTCGTCTCCGAGGCGCAGGCCTCCGGTGCCCGCCAGACGACGCCGGTCACCCTGCCGCCCGAGGCGAAGCCGATGGCGACGGACACCACCACCGTGTGGGCGCTGGTGTTCGCGCTGCAGTTCCTCATCGTCGTCGAGATCGCCGCGGTGTGGGCGTTCCGCCGTTTCGGGCAGCAGCGCACCTGGATCGTGTTCGTGCCGGTCCTCCTCCTCGCCGGATTCCTCGTGGCCGATCAGACCACCCGGCTTCTTCCCAACTTGCTCTGACCACCCCGAAGGAAGCCGTCACCATGTCCGACGACATCACGACCGTCATCGATTCGGCGCCCGAGTCGCGCCGGAGCGAGTCCGCCCGCCTGCGCCGCGACCAGGCCGGCTACGCTCCCGCGCCGTCGACGCCGAACTACCCGTCGGCGCCCCTGCCGACGGCCGTGGCCGCGCCCGTCCTGCCGTCCGAGCCCCTCGCCTCGCTCGACGCTCGCAACATCACCGCGTGGTTCGGCGACCACCAGGTGCTCGACCGGGTGTCGCTCACGATGCCCGCGGGCGTCGTCACCGCGCTCATCGGGCCCTCCGGATGCGGCAAGTCCACCTTCCTGCGCATCCTCAACCGCATGCACGAGCTCGTGCCGTCGGCCTCGCTCGCCGGCGAGGTGCTGCTCGACGGCGTCGACATCTACGACTCCGGCCGCAAGCTCACCGAGGCGCGGCGCGACATCGGGATGGTGTTCCAGAAGCCGAACCCGTTCCCGGCGATGTCGATCTACGACAACGTCATCGCCGGGCTGAAGCTCACCGGTGTGCGGGCCTCGCGCGACGAGAAGGACTACCTCGTCGAGCGCTCGCTGACCAGTGCAGGACTGTGGAAAGAGGTCAAGGACCGCCTGCGCGCGCCCGGTGGCGGCCTCTCGGGCGGCCAGCAGCAGCGTCTCTGCATCGCGCGATCGCTCGCGATCAAGCCGAAGGTGCTGCTGATGGACGAGCCCTGTTCGGCGCTCGACCCCACCTCGACGCGCGTCATCGAGGAGACGATGGGCGAGCTGCAGAAAGAGGTGACGATCGTGATCGTCACCCACAACATGCAGCAGGCGCAGCGCGTGTCGCAGCAGTGCGCGTTCTTCCTCGCCTCGCAGGGGCAGCCGGGACACATCGTCGAGCACGGCGACACCGAGGCGATGTTCGGTGCCCCGATCGACCCTCGCACCTACGACTACGTCAACGGCCGCTTCGGGTAGGGGCCGCCGGAGGCGCGACCGCGCAGCATCCGCTCATCGGCGGATGCGCGCGCGCGTGCGGGTGACGCTGCGCAGCGTGGCGCGCACCGGCGCGCCGATGTAGAGGCCGAGCGAGGCGCCGACGGCCAGGCTCACCCCGATGATTCCCGCGCCCACCAAGGTGGTGAGACCGGTGAAGAGCTCCGCGGTGTTCTCGCCGGATTCCACGACGCCGAGGAGCCCCCGGAAGACCGCGGCTCCGGGCACCATCGGCAGGATCGCGGCGGTCGTGATCGCGACCGACGGCACATGCAGGCGATAGGCGACGACGACCCCCACGAAGCTCCCGACGAAGGCGCCGACGCCGCTGGCGGCGGCCGTGTCGAATCCGACGGCGGATGCGGCGACGTAGCCGAACCACGCGAGCAGACTCAGCAGCGCGCTGACGACGATGATGCGGCTGCGCGCGCCGTTGAACACGGCCACCGCGATCGCGATGAGGGCGGCGCCGGCGAACTGCAGGCCCACCGGCCCGAGGGGGAGGGCCATGCTCGGCGGTGCCATGCCGAAGCCGATGACCCGGGCGGTCTCCAGGCCGGCGAGGATGCCGATCACGACGCCCAGGGTCTGGGTGATGAGTTCGAGGATGCGCCCGGTCGCCGTGAGGGCGAAGCCGTCGATGGCATCCTGGGCGGCGCCGACGACCGTGAGACCCGCGAGCATCAGCACGATCCCCGAGGCGACGATCACCGAGGGACGGATCGATTGCGCCGTCTCCCACCCCGTCGTGGAGAGGAGCGGCGACAGCGCGGCGAACAGCGTCAACACGAACGCGCCGGCGATCTGGCTGAAGAAGAACGGAACCTTCGCCCGCGCGAGGCCGAACTGCGTGAGGGCGGCGAGGGCGGCGGCGGCGAAGGCGAGCAGGATGAGCAGCCAGTTCGCCCCGAACATCACCGCGACGCCGACGGCGAGCAGCGCCTGCGCGAGGATCACCACGGGCGGGCGGTAGCGGAACGGCGTGCGGCGGATCTCGCGGTACTGCGCGACGGCGCCGTCGAGGGAGAGACCTCCGTCGATCTCGGCCACGAGGGCCTGCAGACGCAGCAGCCGTTCGTGGTCGGGTGCGGAGCCGCGGACGACGCGCATCAGCGTCAGCGGCTGCGCGGCGTCGCTGCGGTGGTGGGCGACGGTGATCGAGTTGTACGTGACGTCGACGTGCACCGGATCGAGACCGTACACGGCGCTGACCCGCACGATCGTCAGCGTCGTGTCGCTCGCCGTCGCACCGGAGACCAGCATCGACTCGCCGATGCGGATCGCGAGATCGAGGATGCGCACGCCCAGGGCGTCGTCGATGATCGGGAGCACGGCGGTCATCTGCGCGTCGGACGGATCGGAGCGGACCAGCCCGGTCAGAGAGGAGAGGAGTCCTCGGCGTCGTTGCTGCACGTGGATCTCCGCTCGTCGGGTGGGCGCTGCGCATTCATCGGCCTCACGAGCGCCGCCGCTCCTCGAGTCTACGAGCCGGATACGACCCCGAACCGGTCGCTCCCGACACATGGCGGGCACGGCATCCGGGGCTCCCTAGAATGGCGGGGTGGGCGCAGCATCCGCCCGTTCGTTCCCGGGAGTTCCCTCATGGCGCTGATCGTCCAGAAGTACGGCGGATCCTCCGTCGCCGACGCCGAGAGCATCAAGCGCGTCGCCAAGCGCATCGTCGACGCCCGCCGCGCCGGGCACGAGGTCGTCGTCGCGGTGAGCGCCATGGGCGACACCACCGACGAACTGCTCGACCTCGCCCAGCAGGTGGCCCCGATCCCCGCCCCCCGCGAGCTCGACATGCTGCTCTCCAGCGGAGAGCGCATCTCCATGGCGCTGCTGGCGATGGCCATCCACTCGATGGGCTTTGAGGCGCGCTCGTTCACGGGCAGCCAGGCCGGCATGATCACCGACGCGACGCACGGCGCCGCCCGCATCGTCGACGTCACCCCGATCCGGCTGCGCGAGGCGCTCGACGAGGGCGCGATCGTCATCGTCGCCGGCTTCCAGGGCTTCAACCGCGACACCCGCGACATCACGACGCTCGGCCGAGGCGGCTCCGACACCACCGCCGTCGCGCTCGCCGCGGCCCTCAATGCCGACGTGTGCGAGATCTACAGCGACGTCGACGGCATCTTCACCGCCGATCCGCGCGTCGTACCGAAGGCCCGCAAGCTCTCCCGCGTCTCGAGCGAAGAGATGCTCGAGCTCGCCGCCAACGGCGCCAAGGTCCTCTATATCCGCGCCGTGGAATACGCCCGCCGTCACGGCGTGCTGATCCACGCCCGATCCACGTTCAGCTCGAGCGAGGGCACCTGGGTGCTCGACCGTTCGCGCCACCACGAACTCGTCCCCGAGGGAGAAGAGATGGAAGAGCCCATCGTCGCCGGTGTCGCCACCGACCTGAGCCAGGCCAAGATCACCGTCGTCGGTGTGCCCGACGTTCCCGGCAAGGCGGCCGACATCTTCAAGATCGTCGCGAAGTCGGGTGCGAACGTCGACATGATCGTGCAGAACGTGTCGGCGGCGGCGACCAGCCGCACCGACATCTCGTTCACCCTGCCGAAGACCGACGCGACGACCGCCCTCAAGGCTCTCGCCGCCGAGCAGTCGGAGGTCGGGTTCGAGAACCTCGTCCACGACGACCAGATCGGCAAGCTCTCGGTCGTCGGTGCGGGCATGCGCACCCACTCGGGCGTCTCGGCGACGCTCTTCGAGGCGCTGAGTCTCACCGGCGTGAACATCGAGATGATCTCGACCTCCGAGATCCGCATCTCGGTCGTGCTGCGCGGCGACGACCTCGCCGAGGCCGCGCGCGTCGTGCACACGGCCTACGGGCTCGACGGCGACACCGACGCCACGGTGCACGCCGGCACCGGCCGCTGACGCCGCATCCCGGCTTGCCGGCGTAGGAGAAGGGACCGGCGTAGGCCGATCCGCCTGAAATCCTCCTACGCTCGGCGCATCTCCTACGCCCGCGACGGGCTCAGGCGCGCGCGGCTCCGGGGATCGCTCCGAGCAGCTCGCGGGTGTAGTCGTGCGCGGGCTCGGTGAAGATCTGCCGGGCATCGGCCTGCTCCACGATCCGGCCGTCCTTCATGACCGCGATGCGGTCGGAGACCTGCCGGATGACGCCGAGGTCGTGCGAGATGAACAGGTACGTGAGCCCGTGCTCGGCCTGCAGGTCGACGAGCAGCTGCAGCACCTGCTCCTGCACCGACACGTCGAGCGCCGACACCGGCTCGTCGAGCACGACGAGTTCGGGGCGCAGCGCCAGCGCTCGCGCGATCGCCACGCGCTGGCGCTGGCCGCCCGACAGCTCGGTCGGGCGCCGGGAGAGCAGCTCCGGCGCGAGGCGCACGTCGGCCAGCAGGCCGCGGACGGCCGCTGAACGCTCGGCGCGCGAGACGCCGAACGCCTGCAGGGGCTCGGCGACGATCCGCTCGACGGTCATGCGCGGATCGAGGGATCCGAAGGGGTTCTGGTACACGACCTGGATGCGGCGGCGGAGCTGCCGCAGCGCCGAACCGGCGAGGTCGGTGATGTCGGTGCCGTCGAACGTGACGGTGCCGGCGTCGGACGAGACGATGCGCGCGACCATCCGCGCGGTCGTGCTCTTGCCCGACCCCGATTCGCCGACGAGCGAGAACGTCGACCCGCGCGGTACGGAGAATTCGACCGCTTCGACGGCACGCACGGCCTGGGTCCCGCTGCCGTAGGTCTTGGCGAGCCCCACGACCGACAGGAGCGGCCCGTCCCCGTCGGAGGCCTGCGAGGTGCGCGGGGCCACGGTCGGCGACAGCCGCCGAGCATTGAGCCCGGGGGCGGCGGCCACCAGCCTCTGCGTGTAGGGATGCGAGGGCGACGACAGGACCGACGCGGCGGTTCCGCTCTCGACGATCTGACCCTTCTCGACGACGACGATGCGGTCGGCGCGGTCGGCGGCGACGGCGAGGTCGTGGGTGACCAGCAGCACGGCGGTGCCGTGCGCCGCGGCCAACGACTGCATCCGATCGAGCACGTGGCGCTGCACCGTGGCGTCGAGGGCGCTCGTGGGCTCGTCGGCGATCACGAGGGCGGGCTCGCACGACCAGGCGATGCCGATGAGCACGCGCTGGCGCAGGCCGCCCGAGAGCTCGTGAGGATACTGACCCGCCCGTCGTTCCGGGTCGGGGATGCCGACCTCGCCGAGGATCTCGATCGCCCTTGCCGCAGCATCCTTCTTCGACAGGTCTCGGTGACGGCGCAGGGTCTCGGCGATCTGCTCGCCGACCCGCATGAGCGGATTGAGGCTGTGCGAGGGGTCCTGCGGGACGAAGCCGATGCGGGCGCCCCGGATACGGCGGAGCGCGGCGGGTCGCGTGCGACCGAGGTCGTGCCCCTCGAAGCGGATCTCGCCCTCGCGCACGCGGGCCTGCGCCGGGAGGAGCTGCACGATCGCGTGGGCGATCGTGCTCTTGCCCGACCCCGACTCGCCGACCACCGCGACGATCTCGCCCGGGGCGATCTCGAGGTCGACGCCACGGAGGGCCGGTGTGACCCGGCGCCCCTGGCCGTAGTCGACGCGCAGTCCTGTCACGGACAGCAGAGCGGTCATCGGGTTCCTCCGATCGAGCGCGACACCTGGTTGACCGAGAGCACGATCGCGAGGATCACGGCACCCGGGAGCAGGCTGAGCCACGGTGCGGTGGCGACGAAGTCGCGGCCCGCCGAGACGAGCGCGCCCCACTCGGGCGCGGGAGGCTGCGCGCCGAAGCCGAGGAAGCTCAGCGCCGACACCGACAGGATGGCCAGCGCCAGTTCGAGCGCCGCCATCGCGATGATCGGACGAGCGGCGTTGGGGAGCACGTGACGCACCAGGATCGCGGGGCCGCGAACGCCGAGCGTGCGCGCGGCCTCGATGTACTCCTCGCCGCGCACGCGCAGCACCTGCGAGCGCATCACGCGGGCGAAGGAGCCGGCGGTGCCCAGACCCACCCCGAGCGCGATGGACAGCGGACCGAAGCCGAGCGAGGCGACGACGATGAGGGCCAGCAGGATCCCGGGGATGGCGATGAGCACGTCGACGAACCGCATGGCGACGAAGTCGACGGCTCCGCCGACGTATCCGGTGACGAGGCCGATGATCGATCCGACCACCACACCGCCCACGACGGCCAGCCCCGCGGCGAACAGCGACAGACGTGCGCCGTAGATCACCCGCGAGAAGACGTCGCGAGCAAGGTGGTCGGTGCCGAAGAGGTGCTCCGGCGAGGGAGGCGCGAGCCGCGCCGTGCCGACGGAGTCGAACGGGTCGTAGGGGGCGAGCAGCTCGGGTGCGATCAGGGCGGCGGCCGTGAGCGCCAGTACGAGGATCGCCAGCACGAGGGCGGGTTTGCGCAGGACGGTCATCGGGTCGCTCCCTTCCGGCCGACGAGCCGCGTACGCGTGCGCGGATCGATCACGCCGTACAGGCCGTCGACCACGAGCGTGACGACGGCGTAGACGAGGGCGACGACGATCACGACCCCCATCACGACGTTGATGTCGCGGGCCAGCACCGCGTCGACGGTGAGGCGGCCGATGCCGTCCCGGGAGAAGACGGTCTCCACGACCGCGGTGCCGCCGGCGAGATAGCCGATCTGCAGGCCGATGATCGTGATGGAGGGGAGGAGCGCGTTGCGCAACACGTGACGGACGACGACCGTGCGCTGGGCGAGACCCTTGGCGTTCGCGGTGAACACGAACGGGCTCGCCCCCGCGTCGAAGACGGCTGCGGAGAAGACCTGGAAGAAGATGGCGGCGGTCGGCAGCGCGAGTGTGATCCCGGGGAGCACGATGCTGGGGAACCCGTTGGTTCCGGATGCGGGGAACCAGCCGAGCCCGAACGAGAAGACGGTGATGAGCACGAGCCCGCTGAGGAAGGCGGGGATCGCGATCCCGAGCGGGGGGATCTGCGCGACCACGTCGCGCATCCACGCCGGTCGGGCGACGTACGCCCACACGGTGAACGCGAGGGCGATGAGGAAGCCGAGCACGAGCGCGAACAGTGCGACGGCGATCGTGTGCGGGAAGGCGCGCCCGATCATGTCGCCGACGGGCTGGCCGGTCGCGATGGAGGTGCCGAAATCTCCGCGCACGAGCGCGAAGAGGTTCGAGAAGTACTGCTGCCAGAGCGGACCGTCGAAGCCGTAGCGTGCGCGGAGCGCGTCGAGCTCGGCGGGATCGGTCGATGTCGCGTCGCCCCCTCGCAGGGAGAGGGCGGCGAGCACCGGGTCGCCGGGCAGCGCGTGGATCAGCAGGAAGGCGACCGTGTAGGTCGCCCAGACCACGAAGAGGCACTGCAGGATCTTCGGGATCAGGAAGCGCGCGACGGACGCCGCCCTGCTTCCTCCGTCCGCTGACGCCACGCGCTGCACCGGCTGTGTCATCAGTCCGAGACCACCGCGGTGTCGTAGAGGTGCAGGCGCGCGGCCGAGTCGAACGTGATGCCCTCGACGCCGGCGCGCGAGCCGTGCAGCTGCACGGTCTCCAGCGTCGGGATCACGTAGGCGCGCTCGGCGACGATCTGCTGGATCTCGTCGACCAGCTCCTGACGTGCCGCGGTGTCGGCGGTCTGCGACTGCTCCTGCAGGAGCGTCTCCAGCTCGGCGTCGTCGACGATGCCCCAGCGCGACTTCGACGCGGTGGACAGGAGCGTCCGCAGGGCGTCGGGGTCGGTGCGGGTGAGGGCTGCTCCGAGCATGTCGTAGTCGCCCGAGGCGATCGCGCCGAAGAAATCGCCCGAGGAGACCATCTTCAGCTGCAGGTCGATGCCGACCTTCTTGAGGTCGATCTGAGCGGCCTCGAGCACGTCCTGCGCGTAGAAGGCCGTGACCGTGACGGTGAGCGGCTGGCCGTCCTTCTCGTAGATCCCGTTCGACCCGAGGGTCCAGCCGTCGTCCTCGAGCAGCGCCTTCGCGCCGTCGGCGTCGTAGGCGAGCACGTCACCGAGGTCGGTGTAGCCGGGGGTGGAGGAGGTCAGGACGCTCGTCGGCGCCTGGCCGCTGATCGACCCCGCGATGACGTTGATCTGGTCGCGGTCGAGCCCCTTCGAGATCGCCTGGCGAACGGCCTCGTCACCCAGCGGACCCCGCGTGGTGTTGACCACGAGCGAGTTGGGAACGCCCGGGTTCGCCTTGGCGTAGAGGTTGTAGTCGCCGGTGCTGAAGCGCGACTCGTCGACGTACGGCACGTCCTGGATGACGTCGTACTCGCCCGACTCGAGGCCGCCGGTGCGCACGCTCGGCTCGGAGATGATCGGGAAGGTCACCGACGAGAGGTAGGCCTCGCCCTCGTGCTGACGCAGCTGCGACGCCCAGTCGTAGCCGTCGCGGCGGACGACCTTCACCGAGTCGTTCGGCACGTACGAGTCGAGGACGAACGGGCCCGTGCCGGCCACCGACGCGCAACGCGTCTCGGCGGGGGCGGCCACGGTCTCGGGCGAGAGGATGCCGAGCGAGATCGTCGTGGCGCCCTGCTGGAACTGCACGTTCGGGTTCGAGAAGTTCACCGTGAACTCGGTGTCGCTGGCGACCTCGGTGCCCGCGTATCCCGCGAGGTAGCCGTTCGCGAGCGAGGCGGATGCGCCGAGCGCGACGATGGCGTCGAAGTTCGCTGCCACGACGTCGGAGGTCAGCGGCGTGCCGTCGCTGAAGGTGACGCCGTCGCGCAGCGTGAAGGTGTACGAGGTGAGGTCGTCGCTCACGTCCCACTCGCTGGCCAGCCACGGCACGATCTCGCCGGTGTCGGGGTTCTGATCCAGGAGCGAGTCGGTCAGCTGGCGTCCGACGATGAGCGAGGTCGTCACGGACGACTGCTGCGGGTCGATGCAGGTCGGGTCTTCCTTGAGCGCGAAGACGATGTCCTGCGCGACGTCGGCGCCGGGCGTGGCGGAGGTCTCGGCTGCTCCGCCGGCGCAGCCGGCGAGGGTGAGCACGGCGAGGCCGGCGATCAGGGGGGCGGCGAGACGGCGCGCTCCACGGGGGTGCGAGACGGGTCGAGGGGTGGTCACGGGTTCTCCTTCATGGGCGGAACAGGTCAAGTGGTGCGGGATCTCGGGGTCACGCGGGCAGTGCGCCGGCGATCAGCTCACCGCGGGCGACGACGGCGACGATGTTGTCGGCGGTGAGGTCGTCGATGTCCTCCCACGGCTTTCCGCGCACGACGAGGAAGTCGGCGCCCTGGCCGGGCTGGAGGCGGCCGACCTTGCCGGCGAGGCCGATGGCGTCCGCAGCATCCGAGGTGCCCGCGCGCATGGCGCGCTCGCTGGTCCAGTCGAACGACTGCTTCATGAGGCGGAGCTCTTCGAGCTGGTCGCCGAAGCGCACCATCACGCCGTTCGCGTCGGTGCCGAGCACGAAACGGATGCCGGCGGCCGCGGCGCCGGTGAAGTTGGCGTCGCGTTCGGTGACGACGGCGCGGCCCTTCTCGGCGGCGTCGTCGCTGACCGGGATCTTGCGATCGGCGATGGCGTCGTTGATCAGCAGTGTGGGGGCGACGGGGATGTTGCGCTCGAGCAGCGTGTGCCAGTGGCGCTCGAGGATGCCGGTGCCGTGCTCGATCGAGTCGACCTCGAAGCGCAGCGCGATGTCGACGCCCTCGGCGGTGTGCGTGTGAGCGGCGACGAGCATGCCGAGCGCGTGCGCCTCGTCGACGGTCGCGGCGATCTCGGCCTCGGTCTGGTTGCGCCAGCCGACCTTGTCGCCCATCGAGAGCACTCCGCCGCTCGTGTAGATCTTGATGCCGTCCGCACCGGAGCGCGCCCACTGGCGCACGAGACGACGGCACTCGTCGGGGGAGTCGGCGACGGGCGGTCGGTGCGCGTAGTGCGGCGGGGTGAACAGGTCGCCGTGGCCGGCGGTCATGCCGACCGGGCCGTGCACGAGCAGGCGCGGGCCGGGGATGATGCCGGCCGCGAGCGCGCGCGCAGCCGAGAACTGCACCTCGCCGCCGCCCAGGTCGCGGAGGGTCGTGACGCCGGATGCGGCGGCACGGCGCGCGTGCGAGACGACGTGCAGCGACCGCTCGGAGGCGGGGGTGATGAGCGGCCAGGTGAGCCAGTCGTTCGCCGGCGCCCCCGCGGACGAGTCGAGGTGCACGTGCGTGTCGACGAGGCCGGGGACGACGCTGTACTCGGACGCGCCGGGGGCGGTCTCTTCGACGGCGGTGATGCGGTCGCCCTGCCACGAGAGGGTGGCGGTGCCGCGGGTGCGGTCTCCGTCCCACAGGGGCAGGCCGGGAAGGGATTGCAGGCTCGCGGGCACAAGGACTCCTCGCAGAGAAGGGCGTTCGGGGGGACGCCGGGAGGGGAAGCGGACGATGGGTTCGCCGGGGGTGGTGGCAACGCTGGTCCGGGCGTCAGGATATCGGCGCTGAGGAGGCCCTCTTCGACAAAGGCGGCCTCTGCGCCGCATCCTTTACAGAACGGAAACATGGCGCAGGCCGCTCGCGAGGCGTCGGATCCCGCTCCCCGCGCGAGATCCCGCCCGGAATGTAACGATCGTCCATCAACCCGCGTTCTCGACGCAGGAGAAGCGCCCGGCGGAGGACGATCCGGCCGGAATCCTCCTACCTCCGGCGCTTCTCCTACGCCCGCGACCGGCGATGTCGCCCGCCGCGCCGATAGAATCGCGGAAACCGACCCGAGCAGCACCCGAGGAACGCCATGACCCGCATCTCCGATTCCGGAATCTCCCTCGCCATCGTCGGCGCCACCGGCCAGGTCGGCACCGTCATGCGCGAGATCCTCATCGAGCGTTCGTTCCCGATTCGCGACCTGCGCCTGTTCGCGACGGCCCGTTCTGCCGGCACCTCGATCGAGTTCGGCGGGCACGACATCATCGTCGAGGACGTCGCCACGGCCGACCCGTCGGGCATCGACGTCGCGCTGTTCTCGGCCGGCGCGACCGGCAGCCGCGCGCACGCGCCCCGCTTCGCCGAGGCCGGTGCCCTCGTCATCGACAACTCCAGCGCCTGGCGCATGGACCCCGAGGTTCCGCTCGTCGTCAGCGAGGTCAACCCGCACGCGATCGACGAGGCGAAGAAGGGCATCGTCGCCAACCCGAACTGCACCACGATGGCCGCGATGCCGGTGCTGAAGGTGCTGGATGCCGAGGCCGGCCTCGAGCGATTGATCGTCAGCACCTACCAGGCCGTCAGCGGCTCGGGGCTCGCCGGCGCGCAGGAACTGCTCGGCCAGGTCGAGGGCGTGCTCGCGCAGGGCGACGTCGAGCGCCTCGTCCGCGACGGCTCGGCGCTGGACTTCCCCCAGCCCGAGAAGTACATCGCCCCGATCGCCTTCGACGTCATCCCGTTCGCCGGCAACCTCGTCGACGACGGCGACAACGAGACCGACGAGGAGAAGAAGCTCCGCAACGAGAGCCGCAAGATCCTCGAACTGCCCGACCTCCGGGTCGCGGGCACCTGCGTGCGCGTGCCGGTCTTCACGGGGCACTCGCTCAGCATCAACGCCGAGTTCGCGCGCGACATCACGCCCGACCGCGCACGCGAGCTGCTCGCGAGCGCACCCGGCGTGCAGCTCGAGGAGGTGCCCACGCCGCTGCAGGCGGCCGGCACCGATCCGAGCTACGTCGGACGCATCCGTGCGGATCAGTCCGCCCCCGAGGGCAAGGGTCTCGTGCTGTTCATCAGCAACGACAACCTCCGCAAGGGCGCGGCGCTCAACGCCGTGCAGATCGCCGAGCTCGTCGCCGAGCGCCTGGGCGCCCACGCCTGATTGTTCGAGGCCGTGCGCACTCGCGATTGGGCCCCCTCAATCGCGCCTAGGATTGCCTGGTGAGCCAAGACATCGACGTGCTGCTCATCGGTGGCGGCATCATGAGCGCCACCCTGGGCACGTTTCTGAAAGAACTCCAGCCCGACTGGAAGATCGCCGTCTACGAACGGCTGAGCGACGTCGCGCTGGAGAGTTCGAACGCGTGGAACAACGCGGGCACCGGGCACGCCGCGCTGTGCGAGCTGAACTACATGCCGCAAGCGCCCGACGGCTCGGTCGACCCCGCGAAGGCGATCACGATCAACGAGCAGTTCCAGCAGAGCCGGCAGTTCTGGTCGTCGCTCGTAGAGAAGGGCGAGCTCGACGCCCCCTCGACGTTCATCAACGCCACCCCGCACATGACGTTCGTCCGCGGTGAGAAGGACGTCGAGTACCTGCGCAAGCGCTACGAGGCGCTCAAGACGCAGCCGCTGTTCGAGGGCATCGAGTTCAGCGAGGATTCGCGTGTCATCAACCAGTGGGCGCCGCTGCTGATGAAGAAGCGTCTGAAGAGCGACGAGCCCTTCGCCGCGACCCGCGTGCCGGCCGGAACCGACGTCGACTTCGGGTCGCTCACCCACCAGCTCTTCGCGAATCTCAAGGACAAGGGCGTCGAGGTCGTCACGAACCGCGAGGTGCGCAAGCTCAAGCGCGACGGCGACGGGGGCTGGCGGGTCACCACCCGTGAGACCCTGGGCCGCACGCCCGGTCAGATCACCGCGAAGTTCGTCTTCGTCGGTGCGGGCGGCTGGGCCCTGAAGCTTCTGCAGCGTTCGGGGATCCCCGAGATCAAGGGCTACGGAGTCTTCCCCATCGGCGGGCAGTGGCTGAAGACCGACAACCCCGCGCTCGTCGCGCAGCACAAGGCGAAGGTCTACTCGCAGGCGTCGGTCGGCGCTCCGCCGATGTCGGTGCCGCACCTCGACACCCGCGTCGTCGACGGACAGACGTCGCTTCTGTTCGGCCCGTTCGCGACGTTCAGCCCGAAGTTCTTGAAGAACGGTTCGCCCTGGGACATCGTCTCGCAGGTGCGGCCGCACAACCTGCTGCCGATGCTGAAGGTCGCGATCGACAACCCGGGCCTCATCAAGTACCTCGTGGGCGAGCTGCTGAAGACCCACGCTCGGAAGGTCGACAGCCTGAAGACGTTCGTGCCCTCGGCGCAGGGCAAGGACTGGGAGCTGCTCGCGGCCGGCCAGCGCGCCCAGGTCATGAAGCGCGACCCGAAGAAGGGCGGCGTGCTGCAGTTCGGCACCGAGGTCGTCACCGCGAAGGACGGCTCGATCGCCGGTCTGCTCGGGGCCTCACCGGGTGCGTCTACCGCCGTGTCGATCATGCTCGGGCTGCTCAAGACCTGCTTCCCCGACGACATCGCTCGCTGGGAGCCGCGTCTGAAGGAGCTCGTGCCGAGCTACGGCGAGACGCTCAACACGCGTCCCGAGGTCGCACGCGAGGAGCTCGCGAAGACCGCCGGCGTGCTCTCGATCTCGGTCTGACACGGGCTGTGGCCAAGCTCTACTTCCGCTACGGGGCGATGAACTCCGGCAAGTCGACCGCGCTCCTGCAGGCGGCGTACAACTACGAGGAGCGCGGGCAGCGGGTGCTCCTTGCCAAGCCCGAGATCGACACGAAGGGCGCCGACCAGATCGAGAGCCGTCTCGGCGTCTCGCGCACGGTCGACTTCCTGGTGGCGACCGGTGCCGACGCGCGGGAGTCCTTCCGCGCCGCGGCAGGCGACGCCCCGATAGCGTGCCTCCTCGTCGACGAGGCCCAATTCCTGACGCCCGGGCAGGTCGACGACCTGTTGCGCATCGCAGTGCTCGACGACATCCCGGTGCTGGCCTACGGCATCCGCACCGACTTCCGCACCGAGGCCTTCCCGGGCTCCGCGCGCCTTCTCGAACTCGCGCACAGTCTCGAGGAGCTCAAGACGATCTGCCGTTGCGGGCGAAAGGCGATCTTCAACGCGCGGCTGATCGACGGCCGCTTCGTGTTCGACGGCGATCAGGTGGCGATCGATCAGGGGCTGACGACCGGTGAGGTCACCTACGAGTCGATGTGCGCCGTCTGCTATCTGACCGAGTCCGGCGGGCGGCTCGACGGGCGCTGAGCGACGCGAGCCGACCGCCGCAAGTCGGTAGCCTGGAGGCATGCGCGTACTCCTTGCCGGCGGTGCCGGTTACGTCGGAACCCACACGGCGGTAGCCCTTCTCGAAGCCGGCCACGAGGTCGTCCTGCTCGACGACCTCTCGGGCACCCAGGCGGTCGCCGCCGCCCGCGTGGAGCAGATCACCGGCGCGTCCGCCCCGTTGGTGGTGGGGGATGCTGCCGACGACGCGGTCGTGGAGGCCGTCTTCGCCGAGCACGGCCCGATCGACGCGGTCATCCACCTCGCCGCGTTCAAGGCCGTGGGGGAGTCGACGCAGCAGCCGCTGAAGTACTACTCCAACAACCTCGACACCACGTTCGCTCTTCTGCGCGCCGGGGTGGCCCACGGCATCCGTTCGTTCGTCTTCTCGAGCACCGGCACCGTGTACTCCGACCCCGCCGACCTGCCGTTCACCGAGGAGTCGACCACGAGCGTCGACCTCTCGAACGCGTACAGCAAGTCCAAGCGCATGAACGAGGTCGTGCTCGCCGACGTCGCCCGGGTGAACCCCGAGCTGAACGTCACCGTGCTGCGCTACTTCAACCCGGTCGGGGCACACCCGAGCGGTCTGATCGGCGAAGACCCCTCGGGCATCCCCAACAACCTCATGCCCTACGTCTCGCGCGTCGCGATCGGCACCCTCGATCGCATCGGCGTCTTCGGCAACGACTACGACACCCCTGACGGCACGGGCCTGCGCGACTACATCCACGTCGTCGACCTCGCCGAGGGCCACGTCGCGGCGCTCGAGAAGGCCGAGCCCGGTTTCGCGATCTACAACCTCGGCACGGGCATCCCCGTGAGCGTGCTGCAGCTGATCGCCTCGTTCGAGGCGGCGGTGGGTCACGAGCTGCCGACCGAGATCCTGCCGCGTCGCGCGGGCGACGTCGCCGCGACGTACTGCAACCCGTCGAAGGCGGCCCGCGACCTCGGCTGGCGTACGCGGCTGGGCATCGACGACGCGTGCCGCGACTACTGGAACTGGCAGAGCACGAACCCCCAGGGCTACAGCACCACCACCGCCTGAGACACGCGGATCGGCCGAGACGCACCGCCAGGCGCGGCGTCTCGGCCGATCCGCGCGTCTCACGCTCCTGCCCGCCCCGCCCGCGGGCTATCGTGGGGACTCCTCCGGAGGTGAAGATGCCGAACACCGCACCGCGCGCGTGGCAGGTCGTGCTCGAGAAGATCGAGGGCGATCTGCTCGCCGGTCGTCTCGGCCCGGGGGACCGGCTCCCTCCCGAGCGCGACCTCTCCGTGCAGCTCGGCGTCGGACGCTCGAGCGTGCGCGAGGCCATCCGCGTGCTCGAGGTGCTGGGGCTCGTGCGCACCGGCACGGGATCGGGGCCGACGTCGGGCGTGACGATCGTCGCGACCCCTCGCGGTGGTCTGTCGGCGCTGCTGCGGCTGCAGGTGGCCGCCAACGGGTTCGACATCGCCGACGTCGTCAGCACGCGCGTCACCCTCGAGTCGGCCGTCGTGGAGGCGCTCGCCGCCGCCGACGAGCCCGACCTCGCCCAGGTGCACGCCGCCCTCCACGAGATGGAAGGGCCGGAGCTGCCGGTCGCCGAGTTCCTCGCGCTCGACCGGGCGTTCCACGTCGCGTTGTCGGAGGCCTCCGGAAATGCCGTCGTCACCGCCATCATGGTGGGTCTGCGCACCGCGATCGACGCCTACGTCGAGGCGGGCGCCCTCCGCGTGACCGACTGGGACGCGACCGCCGCGCGGCTGGTGCGCGAGCACCGCGCGATCGTGGGCGCCGTCGAGCGCGGCGAAGCCCAGGAGGCGCAGCGGCTCGTGCGAGCGCACATCGCGGGGTACTACGCCGAGGCCGTCACGGCCTGAACGGGCCTCTCAGCGGACGGGGAGCGTGGGGATGAGGGCCTCGAGGTACTCGGCGGTGTCTTCCCAGCCCTCGACCGCGTGGCACTCGACGCCCATCGCGAGCACGGGGTAGTCGTTGCCGTCGGGATCGAGGCGATCGCCGATGAACAGCATGTCGTCGAGTGGGATGCCGGTGGCGTCGGCGAGCTGGTTCATGCCGTAGGCCTTGTCGATGCCGCGGTGGGTGATGTCGATCGAGGTCGACCCGCCCGAGCGCACCTCGAGGTCGGGGATGCGTGCGGCGACCGCTTCGCGCAGGGTGTTCTTCTTCTCGCCGGTCGGGTCCCACGCCTTCTTGGCGTCGAGCGGGGCCTTCTGTCCGAGCGCGGAGAACGTGATCTGCGATCCGCGGTCTTCGAGGATGTCGCCCCAGGTCTCGCCGGCCCACAGACCGAGGCGCTTGGCCTCTTCCTCGACCGCGGCGAGGGCGCGGGTCTTCTCGTCGTCGGTCAGAGAATGCGCGTAGACGGTCTCGATACCGGCCGGCGTGAGGAGGTAGTACTGGGTGCCGCACGTCGGCAGCAGGTGCACGTGGCTGAGTAGATCGGCGGATGCTGCGGGCAGCCGCTCGACGACCTGCGTGCGGAACTGCGCGAGCTGCCCGCCGGAGATGATGGCGACTTCCACCCGCTCGGCGAGGGCGATCAACAGTTCGCCGATCCGCGGGTCGATCGCGGTCTTCGAGGGGGCGAGGGTGTCGTCGAGGTCGAAGGCGACGAGGCGGGGCGTGATGTCGGGCACGGGGCTCCTGTACGAGACGTCCAAGGAATGAAAGAAGGCTCCGTCAGGCGACGGAGCCTTCTCGCTCATGATATTCAGTCGGGGTGACAGGATTTGAACCTGCGGCCTCGTCGTCCCGAACGACGCGCGCTACCAAGCTGCGCCACACCCCGGAGCAACCACACGAGTCTACCCCGTTCGGAGGGATGGTTCGAACCGTGGGCGCGAGGAGATGACCGACCGCCCGCCGATGGCGTGGGGGAGCGCATCGGCGGACGGCGGGGTTCTGGGAGGTCAGAGAGACGCCGTCGCTCGCCGCCGCTGTCGCAGATGCGCCAGGAGGGCGATTCCGAGCAGCAGGGCGGCGCCACCGGCTCCGGCGATGCGCGGAGTGAGACCGTCGCTTCCTGTCGCGGCCAGCGTGCGCGAGGGCTCCACGGGCGGCTGCGCCACCGGGGGCTTCTCGGGCGTCGGCTGCTCTGGCGGGGGAGGAGCCGTGACGGTCACCATCTGCGTGGCGACACCGAAGTTCTCCGTCCACGAGAACCCGGGGCGCAGGTGCGGGGCGGTCGCGGGATCCTGCTCGGCCGAGTCGATCCGCCAGACGGCCGTATAGACGCCCGGGCCGGGCAGCTCCCACTCGGAGGTGACGCGGTAGACCCCGGGCCCGGTCGCCGGATCGCTCTCCAGCGCGAGATCGCCGACGTGTTCCGCGTCTGCGGGGACGGCCTCGGTCTCGGGCAGGACGGCCTCGGTGCGGTAGACCTGAGCGGTGGCGCGGAGCACCACGAACGTACCGTCGGCCGCGCGCGGCCACGCACCCTCGATGGGTGAAAGCGTCACGTCGTCCACGAAGGGACCGCCCTCGATCTCCGGCTCGGCGACCCGGGTGGTCAGACCGGGGGTGAAGACGACCGGGCGGGGCGCAGCGTCCGTCGCCTCGGCGGTGAACTCGATGTGGCCCCCGGGTCCCGCCGTGTCTTGACCGCCGGGAGTCGTGAAGTGGCGGACGGCCGGGGCGAACCCCGCCGATCCGTGTGCCCTCGCGTGAACGCTGAAGGGTGCGCCGTCGTCGGTCGGCGGAGTCGCGACGATGGCGTACGCGGTGCCGGGGGCGGCGTCGGCGCGCTCGGGCGAGCCCGTGTCGGCGAACACGGCGTGGGTGAGGGTGATGGTTCCCGCCGCGGAGGCATCGAGCTGCACGGTGCCTCGCCGCGGATCGGCGGTGTCGGTCGTCAGCGTGAGGCTCGCCGAGCTCGACGGCACGGTCACGGCCATCCCCTCGGCGTAGTAGGCCTCGGCGAGCGACCCCACGCCGGCGCTGTGCTCGGGGGCGAGCTTCGAGAAGGTCCAGTGCACCGCCTCGGCCAGCGAGTCGCCGCGATACCCCCACGCGTGAAGGGTGGCCTCTCGATTCGCGATCGACTTGACCGCCCAGCCGACGGCGGCCGACTGCACCGGGTCGGCCGTTTGCCCGTACTTCGTCACGAGGAGGTTGATCCCCGCGAGCTGATGGGGCGAGAGACCCGCCGCCGAGCCACTGCGACCGTGGTCGACCGAGCCGCCGGTCGGCAGGGGAAGCCCCGGGATGATGCAGTAGGTGTGGACCCCGCCGACGAGCATCGAGCCGTGCCAGCCGTGGGCCGACAACGGTGCCCAGGTGCCGAAGCCCGACCCCTGGTCGGCCGCACGAGCGGGAGGCGCTGTCCACAGCGAGCCCAGGAGGACGAGCACCAGGCACAGGACGAGCGCCGCGGGGGCGCGAAGACGGAGGAGGGGGACGGGCACGGTGGGCATCGCAGCATCCTTTCGACGAGGTGTTCGTCGATCGTGCGATGCGAGCGGATGCTGCGGGCCTTGCCGGAACGCGGATGTGGACAACCCGCACGAAACCCCGCTTGGGGAGGAGAGGTCAGCGCGGGAGGAGGGTGAGCAGTGTGACCTCGGGGCGGCAGGCGAAGCGCACCGGGGCGTAGATCGAGTGGCCGAGTCCGGCGCTGACGTTCAGCGGCGCGGTGCGTCCGTCGTGCGTCCACTCGCTCAGACCGCGGGCCTGGTCGAGCGGGATGTCGCAGTTCGCGACGAGCGCGTCACGGCTGCCGGGGATGCGCACCTGTCCGCCGTGCGTGTGGCCGGCGAAGATGACGTCGGCCCCGAGGTCCACGTATTCGTCGAGCACACGGCGGTAGGGGGCGTGGGTGACACCGAGGGTGAGGTCGGCCTCGCCGAGCTCGCCGATCGCCTCGGGGAGCACCTCCAGGTCGTCCCAGTCGCGATGGGCGTCGTTGACGCCGAAGGCGTTGATGCGCACACCACGCACCTCGAGCGACGTCGCCGCGTTGTCGATGAGCGTCCAGCCGAGGTCGTCGGTCAGGTAGCCGTCGAGGGCGTCGACGTCCATCTCCTCGATCTCGGGGTTCCGCTGCGACGGACCGGTGAAGTAGCGCAGCGGATTACGGAACGACGGACCCTGGAAGTCGTTCGACCCGTGCACGAACAGTCCCGGCACGCCCGTGAACGGCTCGAAGGCGTCGCGAAGGCCGCTCAGGCCGTCGCGGTGTCCGATGTTGTCGCCGGTGTTGACGATCAGGTCGGGCTCGAGTCGAGCGAGGCCCGCGATCCACTCCTGCTTGTGGTGCTGCCACGGCGCCATGTGGGCGTCGGAGATGTGGAGGATGCGGAGGGCATCGGCGTCACGCGGCAGCACCCGCAGGGCGTGATACCGCACGGTGAAGAGATAGCGCTCGATCCCCATGCCCCATGTCGCCGCGCCCGCACCGACCGCCCCCACCGCCGCGACGGCGGTGAGGGCGGCCTTGGCCGCAGGTGTTGCCACTCAGCAGGCCTTCGCGGTGTACGCGATGGCGATGGCAGTGCTGCGCGAGGCGACGCTCCCGGCACCCGGGTTCGTGCCCGAGACGAGACCGGCGTCGGGAGCAGCAGGATCGACCGTGCAGCTGCCGGACAGCTGGGTGAAGCCGGCGGCCTGCAGGGTCGCGACCGCCTGGGCGGGCGCGGAGCCCGCGACCGAGGGAATCGTCGTCGCCTGGCCGTTGCTGGGGCTGATCGTGATGCTCGCACCGGATGCTGCGCGGTTCGCACTCTGACCGGCGACGATGTTCGTCGGCTGATCGGAGTCGATGGGATCGCCCACCTGCACCGAGAAGCCCGCCGCTTCGAGAGTCGACTGCGCCTGGTCGATGGTCTGGCCGACCACGTTCGGCACGTCGCGCAGCACCTGGCGCACCAGGTTGTTGTCGGGCCGCGGGAACGCGTCTCCGCCGTACGCCGCGTTGGCGGCTCTCTGGACGTCCTGTGCGATGTAGTAGCGGATGTTCTGCAGGCCGATGCCGCGGTAGCTGTTCTTGAAGACGTCGAGCGTGCCGTTCGCGTTACCGGCCCAGACGGCCGTCGCGACCTTCGAGCTCGACTCCACCATCCAGGTCTGCCACTCCTGGTGGGTTCCCGTCTTTCCGATCAGCGCGGTGCCGTCGCCGGTGTTCGCTCGCGCGCCGGTGCCGCCGCCCGTCATGACGCCCTGCAGGGCGTATGCGGCGGTCGCGGCGACCTCGGGGCTGATGACCTGCTCGCAGGTGGTCTCCGGGATGGGGAGCTCTTCGCCCTTGGAGTTCGTGACGCGGTCGATGACCTTCGGCTGGCAGTAGACGCCGTTGTTGGCCACCGTGCCGTAGGCGCCGGCCATCGCCATGGGCGAGACGGCGCTGGGGCCGATGATCTGCGTCGGGTACTCGACCTCGATGGGCTCGCCGTTGCTGCCCATGACGCCCATCCGGGCCGCGACCTTGCCGATGTCGCACAGGTCGAGCTGCGACGCCATGGCGACGTAGCCGGAGTTCAGCGACTGAGCGGTGAAGCTCATCGGCGTGCCGTAGCCGCCGCCACCGCCACCGAAGTTGCCCGGCTTCCAGGTGTTGCCCACGATGTTGCCGGTGCAGCTGTTGGTGAAGCGGCTGATCGGCACGTCTCGACCGTTGACCGACTCGTTGACGGAGTGGCCCTTCTCGAGCCAGTCGATCAGGGTGAAGAGCTTGAACGTCGAGCCGGCCGAGAACCCGTCGGACCCGCCGTTCTTCTGCGTTCCGGCGTAGACGATCGACGAGTACGCCGGGTCGCTCGCGGCCAGATTGCTGTCCTCGGTGAACTTCGTGTTCTGGGCGATCGCCAGCACCCGACCGGTCGTGGCCTCGACGCTGACCGATGTCGAACCGTAGCTCGTGCCGGGCACCGACTCGGGGGCGTACTCGGCCATGGCGTCCTGCGCCGCGCTCTGCACGCGCCAGTCGAGCGTCGTGTAGATGTTCAGGCCGCCCTGCTTCAGGGCGCGCTCGCGATCTGCCGACTCGGCGCCGAACGCCGGGTCGTTGCGCACGACCGAGACGACGTACTGGCAGAAGTAGGCGGTGGCTCCGGTCGCCGCGCACCCGGTCTGGGCGGGGGTGATGGCCGGAGTGATCGGTTCGGCGACGGCGGCGTCGTGCTGCTCCTGCGTGATCTTGCCGTCTTCGAGCATGCGTCCGAGCACATAGGTCTGTCGGGTCTTCGTCTGCGCGTACCCGTTCGCGGCGCCGTTCGACTCGTTGTTGGGCTGATCGATGCGGTACGTGTTCGGGTTCTGCACGATGCCGGCCAGCGTGGCCGCCTGGCCGACGCTCAGGTCGGCGGCCGACACGTTGAAGTAATAGCGGGCGGCGGCGTCGATGCCGTAGGTCGTGCCACCGAAGTTGGCGATGTTCAGGTAGCCGAGCAGGATCTCGTCCTTCGAGTACTCCTTCTCGAGCTGGATGGCGTAGCGCATCTCCTGCAGCTTGCGCTCGTAGCCGTCGACTCCCGACGCCTGGGTCGCCTCGAGCCAGCAGCTCTGAAGCGCTTCGTCGCGGGTCTTCACCGTGGTCACGGTGCCGTCGTCGGCGGTCACCGTCTCGGCCTGCGCGTCGCGCTCGCAGCGCTGGATCAGCACGTTCTTCACGTACTGCTGGCTGATCGACGATCCGCCCTGCGTCGCGCCGCCCTGAGCATTGCTCAGGAGGGCGCGGGTGGTGCCGATGAGGTCGACCCCGCCGTGCTGGTAGTAGCGCGGGTCTTCACTGGAGAGGATCGCGTCGTAGGCGACGGGGTTGATCTCGTCGAACGCCACGGGGGAGCGGTTCTGGTCGTAGAACGACGTCAGTTCCACCCAGCCGGCATCGCCCCCGTTCGTGTAGATCGTGGTCGGCAGCATGAGCTCGTCGATCTCGAGGTAGCTCGGCATGTTGTCGAAGATCTTGATCGCGCTGGAGGCGGCGGCGCCTGAGACGGCGATGGCCGGGGTCACGGTGGCGGTGATGAGCACACCCGCGACGACGCTGAGGCCCACGAGTCCGAGAAGACCCCCGAGCGCGCCAGTAGGCGTCCGTTTCTTGTCAGGCATAGGCTTGATGGTAAGGGAGAACCCTGGGCGATGGCTCGACAGCCCCGCCGTTTCCGTAGGCCGCGATTCCCGCGCCGACCTCGACGATTCCGGAGCCGCGATGACCACGTGGGAGTACCTCACCACACCCCTTCTCATCCACAACACCGCCGCCATCCTCAACAACTGGGGTAAGCAGGGCTGGGAGCTCGTGCAGGTGGTGACCGGTCCGGAGGGCGGGCTCGTCGCCTACTTCAAGCGTCCGACGGGCGCCGGCTCCGCCAATGCGGGGCTGGATGCTGCGGCCACCGCCGCCCAGCAGTTCGGGGAGTCGTCATGACCGCGTCCGCCATGCTGGCAGAGCTCGGCATCGAGCTTCCGAGCGTCCCGCAGCCCGCCGGCGCCTACATCCCGGCGAAGGTCTCCGGCGACCTCGTCTTCACCGCGGGGCAGCTCCCGCTCGTCTCGGGCGTGCTCCCGGCGACGGGCAAGGTCGGCGAAGGCCGTGACCTCGTCGACCCCGCCGACGCATACCAGTACGCCCGGCTCTGCGCGCTCAACGCGATCGCCGCGGCGGCGGCGGCTGTCGGCGACGTCGACCGCATCACCGGCGTGCTGAAGGTGACCGGTTTCGTCGCGTCCGTTCCGGCCTTCACCGGCCAGCCCGGCGTCATCAACGGTGCGAGCGAACTGCTCGGCCACGTGTTCGGAGATGCCGGGCGTCACGCCCGGTCCGCCGTCGGCGTGCCGGTGCTCCCGCTCGACAGCCCCGTCGAGGTCGAGGTCATCTTCACGCTCGCCTGAGCCGCAGCATCCGTTCCAGGCGCTTCGACAGGCTCAGCGCCCGGGGTGGGTGCGGGCGACCGGCGTGGGCGGGGCCGCGCCGTCCGCTACTTCACCTGCGCCGAGATGGTGCTCATGACCATCGTGTCGGCGAGCGTCGTGGTGTCGCCGACCTCGCGGCCCTCCGCCACGTCGCGCAGCAGGCGTCGCATGATCTTGCCGGATCGCGTCTTCGGCAGTTCGCCGACGATGTAGATGTCGCGGGGGCGGGCGATCGGGCCGATCTGCTCGCCGACCCAGCCGCGCAGCGTCGAGGCGAGGCCCTCGGCGGGGTGCGCCTTGAGGAAGCTCTGCTTGATGATGACGAACGCGACCACCGCCTGCCCGGTCGTCTCGTCCGACGCTCCGACGACGGCCGCTTCGGCGACCGCCTCGTTGCCGACGAGAGCCGACTCGATCTCGGCGGTCGACAGCCGGTGCCCCGAGACGTTCATCACGTCGTCGACGCGGCCGAGGAGCCACACGTCTCCGTCGTCGTCGAGCCGCGCACCGTCACCGGCGAAGTAGTACCCCTTGTCGGCGAACTTGTCCCAGTACGTCTCCTTGTAGCGCTCGGGGTCGCCCCAGATCCCGCGCAGCATGCTGGGCCACGGTTCGGTGATCACCAGCAGTCCGCCGTTGCCGTGGCCCACGGGCTCGCCCGCGTCGTCGACCACGTCGACCGTGATGCCCGGAAGGGGCACCTGCGCCGAGCCGGGCTTCGTCTCGGTGACGCCGGGGAGTGCGGAGATCATGATCGCGCCGGTCTCGGTCTGCCACCACGTGTCGACGATGGGGGCGGTCTCGTCGCCGATGATCGTGCGGTACCACATCCATGCCTCGGGGTTGATGGGCTCGCCCACCGATCCGAGCAGTCGCAGCGACGACAGGTCGAACTTCTGGGGCACCTCGCGGCCGATCTTCATGAACGATCGGATCGCCGTCGGCGCGGTGTAGAACACGGTCACGCCGTACTTCTCGATGACCTCCCACCAGCGCCCGGGGTGCGGGGTGTCGGGGGTGCCCTCGTAGAGCACCTGCGTCGCGCCGTTCGCCAAGGGACCGTAGGTGACGTAGGTGTGCCCGGTGATCCAGCCGATGTCGGCGGTGCACCAGTAGACGTCGGTCTCGGGGTGGATGTCGTGCACCACGCGGTTGGTGAACGCCGCCTGCGTCAGGTATCCGCCCGAGGTGTGGAGGATGCCCTTGGGCTTCCCGGTGGTGCCGGAGGTGTAGAGGATGAAGAGCGGATTCTCGGCCGGGAAGCCCTCCGCCTCGTGGTCGGGCGACGCATCCGGCACCGTCTCGTGCCACCACAGGTCGCGCCCGTCCTGCCATTCGACGTCGTTGCCGCCGCGGCGCACCACGAGCACGTGCTCGACGGTCTCCTGCACGCCCGACCCGTTGCGGTCGGCCAGAGCCATGTCGACGGCCGGCTTGAGGGCCGACACCTTGCCCTTGCGGTAGCCCCCGTCGGCGGTGATGACGAGCTTCGCGCCGGCGTCGTCGATGCGCGCGCGCAGGCTGTCGGCCGAGAACCCGCCGAACACGACGGAGTGGATCGCCCCGATACGAGCGACGGCCAGCATCGCCGCGACCGCCTCGGGGATCATCGGCAGGTAGATCGCCACGCGGTCGCCCGCACCGACCCCGAGCCCTTGCAGCACGTTCGCGACGCGCTTGACCTCGTCGGTGAGCTCGGCGTACGAGACGCGCCGCTCGTCGCCGTTCTCGCCCTCCCACAGCAGTGCGATCCGGTCGCCGTGACCGGCTTCGACGTGACGGTCGAGGCAGTTGTACGCCACGTTCAACTCGCCGTCGGCGAACCAGGTCGCGAACGGGGGATTCGACCAGTCCAGGCCCTGCGTGAACGGCGTGTGCCAGTGGAGTTCGCGCGCCTGATCGGCCCAGAAGCCCTCGCGGTCGGCGGCGGCCCGCTCGTAGAGATCGGCGGCGCCCACGGCCGCGTCGGCGAAGTCGGCCGACGGCGCGAAACGTCGCGTCTCCGAGAGGAGGTGATCGATCTGGCTGCTCATCGGGGCGCGCTCCCTTGCGTGGTGGATGGGAGGGCGGATGCTGCGCATCGCCCGCCGGACAGGCTCAATCTAGCCACGCCTCGGAGGGGCGACTACCTCCGATAGTTGGTCGGCGCCTCGCGCGCGTCGATCACGTTCATCTCTGATTGGGCATAGGATCGATGGCAGCCGAACTTCGATTCTGGCATTCGCGGCGCGCGCACCCCCCCAATCGTGCGTGCTGCGTGGCGGCACCTCATACCCCCCTATGAGGTGCCGCCTTCTCTTTGTCCCGGCGCTCCTCCCCAGTGCCGCGGGGTGGCGTGTTCTCCACCGCGACCCTCGATAGTCTGCGATGAGCGGATGCTTCTTCCTACGGTCGACGGATGGTCGTCCCCTTCGTCGTCACCCCGCGTCCGCACCATCCGCGCGCCGGATCGAGCGAGCCCGTCTCGCTCGTACCCGTCGTCGTCCCCGCTCTCCGTGACGAGATCGCGCCGATCGACGAGGGCCTCGTCTCGCGGCATCCGCTGCTCCAGTCGTTCGGGCGCTACCTCGACGATCCCGACGTGACCGACCTGTTCGTCAACGGCGACGCCGGTCTCTTCGTCGACCGCGGTGACGGGCCCCGGCGCGTCCGGGAGTGGCACGCGGGCGAGAACGACGTGCGTGACCTCGCTGTCGCGCTGATCGGCCTCGGCGGGCGCCATATCGACGACGCGACGCCGTGCGTCGACGTGCGTCTCGGCCGAGGACTGCGGGTGCATGCGGTGCTCGCGCCGATCGCGCACCGCGGCACCTCGATCTCGATCCGCGTGCCGAGGATCACGTTGCCCGACCTCGACGACCTCGCCCGTGGCGGCATGGTCGACGCGGCCGGCGCGACAGCGCTCGATCGGCTCGTAGCCGAGCGGACGAACGTTCTCGTCACCGGCGCGGGCGGGGCGGGCAAGACCACGCTCCTGTCGGCACTGCTGTCGCGTGCGCCCGAGACCGACCGCATCGTCACGATCGAAGACGTCGCCGAGCTGCGGCTGCGCCACCCCCACCACGTTGCCCTCGAGGCGCGCCAGCCGAACCTCGAGGGGGCCGGCGGCGTCGATCTGGCGCGACTCGTGCGCGAAGCTCTGCGCATGCGCCCCGACAGGCTGGTGGTCGGCGAGTGTCGCGGCGCCGAGGTGCGCGACCTCCTCGGAGCCCTCAACACCGGCCACGAGGGCGGCGCCGGAACCGTGCACGCCAATGGGCTGGACGACGTACCCGCCCGGCTCGAGGCCCTCGGCGCGCTCGCCGGTCTCGACGACCGTTCGCTCGCGCGTCAGGTCGTGAGCGCGATCGGCTGCATCGTGCATCTCGCGCGCGATACCGACGGGACTCGCCGGGTCGTAGGCGCCGCTCGACCGGTGCTGCGCGACGATCGGCTCACCGTCGAAGGGCTGCCGTGGGCCTCCTGATGCGGCGAGTGAAAGACGGAGAGCCGGATGCGGCGGCCACCGCCGAGGCGGTGCTGCGGCTCTCGGTGCTCCTGGCGGCCGGGGTGGCGCCGTCGCGGGCATGGACGTTCCTCGCCGACGCGGGCGACGCCGTGGCCGCGACGGTCTGCTCCGCCATCGCCGCGGGCGACGACGCCTCCGACGCGCTCGCGTCGGCGGGCGGACCATGGCGCGACGTGGGGGCGGCCTGGGGCGTTGCGACCACCGTCGGAGCGCCGCTGGCGCAGAGCCTCCGCGACGTCGCCGCCGCCCTGCGCGACGGCCAGCAGGCGGCCGACGAGGTGCGGGTCGCCCTCGCCGAGCCCGCCGCCACCGCGCGCCTCATGAGCTGGCTGCCGCTCGTCGCCATCGCTCTCGGACTCGTCCTCGGATTCGACACCGTCACCGTGCTCGCCGCGAACCCGATCGGCGTCGTCTGCCTTCTCGTCGGGATCGTCCTCATCGTCGTTGCGCGCCGCTGGAGCGCCGCGCTCGTGCGCCGCGCCCACCCCGAGGGCGGTATCCCCGGCATCGACGCCGAGCTCACGGCGATCGCCCTCAGCGGCGGCGCGCCGGTCGAGCGGGCACGGGCACTCGTCCGCGGCGCGACCGAGATGCGCGACGGCGAGGTCGACGAGATCCTCGCGCTCTCGACGACGGCCGGCGTCCCGGCCGTCGAGCTCCTCCGCTCGTCGGCGTGGCTCGCACGTCACCGCGCTCGCACCGATGGTCGGCTGCGCGCGGCCGAGCTGTCGTCGAAGCTGCTGCTCCCGCTCGGGGTCTGCACGCTCCCCGCGTTCCTGCTGCTCGGGGTCGCACCGATGCTGCTCAGCATCCTGTCCTCCGGCGTGCTCGTCGTCTGACACGCCATCGTCCGTGCCCACCCGTCTCACCCACCCATGAAGGAGTACGCATGACCGACACCCCGACCTCCGACCCCGACGCCGCGGCGGCCGCCGACGGCGCAGCGACGGACGACGACATCCCCACCCTCACGCGGCGCCGTGCGGCGCAGCTGTTCGGCGACGACGCCGGGGCCGCCACCGCGGAGTACGCGATCGCCACGATGGCCGCCGTCGCGTTCGCCGGCCTCCTCGTCGTGATCATGCGCTCCGACGAGGTGCGCGGCATCCTGACCGATCTCGTGCGACGTGCGCTGACCTTCGAATGAGCGGGGACTCCGCGGCGCCCCGGCGTCGGCGCCTCGGCGACCGCGGCTCGGTCACCGCGGAGTTCGCCGTCGTCCTCCCCGCGATCGTGCTCGTGGTGACTCTCGGGGTGGGTGCGCTGGCCGCCGGCGCGCGGCAGGTGCGCCTCGAGGATGCGGCGGCCGATGCCGCGAGGATCATCGCGCGCGGCGACGACCCGGGGCGCGCACACGCGATCGTCGGCTCGGCGGGAGGCGCGGCCGAGATCCAGCAGCGCGGTGACCTGATGTGCGTCGTCGCGACGGCGTCGGCGCCGCTCGCCCTCCCGCTCCCCGACCTGACCGCGACGTCCTGCGCACTGGCCGGCGGGATCTGATGGCCGGCACGGTCGCCGGCGTCGGCGTGATGGCCGGCGCGATCGTCGTCACGGCGGCGCTCGCCGTCGTGGGTGCGGCGTCGGTGCACACCCAGCGACTGTCGGGAGCGGCGGATGCTGCGGCCCTCGCCGCGGCCGATGCCGCCAGCGGTGCGGTCACGGGCGTCCCGTGCGACCGTGCCGCCGAGGTCGCCGCCTCCGCCGGGGCCACCGTGACGAGATGCGATCTCGACGGGCTGGTCGCCACGGTGACGGTCTCGGCGCCGTTCGGAGCGCTCGCCGCATCCGTCTCGGCTCGTGCCGGTCCTCCTCCTACCGCCGCGCCCTGAGAGCAACGAACGGCCTCTGCTCACAACTCGTGTGTATGGTGTGCAACGACGAAAGGACCCCAGTGGCACACGGCAAGAAGCTCGTCATCGTCGAGTCCCCCACGAAGATGAAGTCGATCCAGGGGTACCTCGGTGACGACTACGAGGTGTTGAGCTCGGTCGGTCACATCCGCGACCTCGCGAGCAAGAAGGACATCCCCGTCGAGAAGAAGGCGGCGTACGGCAAGTACTCGATCGACGTCGACAACGACTTCGACCCCTTCTACGTGGTCAACGACCGCAAGACGAAGACCGTCGCCGAACTCAAGCGCGCCCTGAAGACCGCCGACGAGGTGCTGCTCGCCACTGATGAAGACCGCGAGGGCGAAGCCATCGCGTGGCACCTGCTCGAGGTGCTCAAGCCCAAGGTCCCCGTCAAGCGCATGGTCTTCCACGAGATCACGAAGGACGCCATCCGCGCCGCCGCCGAGAACACCCGCGAGCTCGACCTCGCCCTCGTCGACGCCCAGGAGACCCGCCGCGTGCTCGACCGTCTGTACGGCTGGGACGTCTCGCCGGTGCTCTGGCGGAAGGTCGGCTCCGGCCGCGAGGGCGCTGCACTCAGCGCCGGCCGCGTGCAGTCCGCCGCCACCCGCATGGTCGTCGAGCGCGAGCGCGAGCGCATGGCGTTCGTCTCGGCCTCCTACTGGGACGTCGAGGCGCTCGCCGCCAAGGGCGCATCGTCGTTCACGACCCGTCTGGCCCGCCTCGACGGCGCGCCCCTGGCCCGCGGTGGCGACTTCGACGACCGGGGAACGCTCAAGAAGGCCGTCGTCGTCCTCGACGAGGCCGGCGCGCGCGAACTCGCCGCGGCGATCGAAGCGGCTGGTGTGGCCTCCGTCTCCAGCGTCGAGGCGAAGCCCGGCACGCGCAGCCCGAAGCCCCCCTTCACGACGTCGACCCTCCAGCAGGAGGCCGGACGCAAGCTCTCGATGAGCGCGAAGCACGCGATGAGCGTCGCCCAGCGTCTCTACGAGAAGGGGTACATCACTTATATGCGTACCGACTCGACGGCGCTGTCGGCGCAGGCGATCTCGGCCGCGCGCGAGCAGGCCGTCACGCTGTACGGCGACAAGGCCGTTCCGGCGAACCCCCGCACCTACCGCAACAACGCCAAGAACGCGCAGGAGGCACACGAGGCCATCCGCCCGTCGGGTGAGCACTTCCGCACGCCGTCGTCGGTCTCGGGCGGGCTCGACCGCGACGAGCAGAAGATGTACGACCTCATCTGGAAGCGCACCGTCGCCAGCCAGATGTCCGACGCGAAGTACGAGACGACGACCGTCACCCTCGTCGTGCAGGCGGGGGAGAAGGCCGCGGAGTTCACCGCGTCCGGCACCGTCTACACCTTCAAGGGCTTCCTCGAGGCCTACGAGGAGGGCAGCGACGAGAAGCGCAACGCCACCGATTCCAGCGACGACCAATCGTTGCCGGCCGTCGCCGTCGGCGACACGCTCGACGTCCGCGACGTCGAGCCCAAGGGCCACGCGACCTCGCCGAAGCCGCGCTACACCGAGGCGAGCCTCGTCAAGGCACTCGAGGAGAAGGGCATCGGACGCCCCTCGACCTTCGCGAGCATCATCGACGTGATCCTCGACCGCGGCTACGTCAGCAAGCGCGGGCAGGCCCTCGTGCCGAGCTGGCTCGCGTTCAGCGTCGTGCGTCTGCTCGAGGAGCACTTCGCCGACCTCGTCGACTACGACTTCACCGCCGCCCTCGAAGACGACCTCGACCGCATCGCGCGGGGTGAGCAGGGCCGCGGTGCGTGGCTCAAGTCGTTCTACTTCGGCTCCGAAGACCAGGTGGGCCTGCGCAACATCGTCGACAACCTCGGCGAGATCGATGCGCGCGAACTGAACTCGACGCGCATCACGGATGCTGCGGTGCTGCGCTTCGGCAAGTACGGGCCCTACCTCGAGATCGCCGAGTCGGCCGACCCCGAGGCGAAGCCCCGTATCGTCAACGTGCCCGAAGACCTCGCGCCCGACGAGCTCACCGCCGAGAAGGCGCAGGAGCTCATCGACGCTCCCGTCGCCGGCGACCGCGTGCTCGGCGAGAACCCCGAGAACGGCAAGCTCATCGTCGTGAAGGACGGCCGGTACGGGCCGTACGTGCAGGAGCTCGAGCCCGAAGAGCCCGAGAACGTCGACGCGGCGACCGGCGAGGTCGTCGAGGCGCCGAAGAAGCGCGGTGCCAAGAAGGTCGAGGCGCCCAAGCCCCGCACGGCGTCGCTGTTCAAGTCGATGTCGGTCGACACCCTCGATCTCGAAACCGCCCTGCGCCTGCTCACGCTTCCGCGCGTCGTCGGCGCCGACCCCGAGTCGGGGGAGGAGATCACGGCGCAGAACGGACGCTTCGGGCCCTACCTCAAGAAGGGCACCGACTCGCGCTCGCTCGACAGCGAGCAGCAGATCTTCGACGTGACGCTCGAGGAGGCGCTGGCGAAGTACGCCGAGCCGAAGTACGGCGCGCGCCGTGCCTCGAGCGCGCTGAAGGAGTTCGACAACGATCCCGTCAGCGGCAAGCCGATCCGCCTGAAGGACGGCCGGTTCGGCGCGTATGTCACCGACGGCGAGACGAACGCGACGATTCCGCGCGGCGAGGTCGCCCTCGACATCACCTTCGAACGCGCGGTCGAGCTGATCGCCGACAAGCGCGCCAAGGGCCCTGCCCCCAAGCGCACGACCACGCGGAAGGCGCCGGCGAAGAAGGCCGCGGCGGCTCCGAAGAAGGCGGCCGCGCCCAAGAAGGCGGCGCCGAAGAAGACCTCGTGACCGAGGTCACGTCGGCCGGAGCCTCTCCGTCCGGTCTGTTCGTCACGCTCGAGGGCGGCGACGGCGTCGGCAAGACGACGCAGGCGCGCCTGCTCGAGGAGTGGCTGGCGGGCCAGGGGCGCACGGTCGTCCGCACGCGCGAGCCGGGCGGCACCGAGGTCGGGGTGCTCATCCGCGACATCGTGCTGCACCACCGCGGCGACGTGGCGCCGCGCGCCGAGGCGCTGCTGTACGCCGCCGACCGCGCTCACCACATCGAGACGGTGGTGAGACCGGCGATCGCACGCGGCGAGGTCGTGATCCAAGACCGCTACCTCGACTCGTCGGTGGCGTACCAGGGCGCCGGCCGCGTGCTCGACGCGGATGAGGTGCGCGACCTGTCGCTGTGGGCCGCGGACGGTCTGCTGCCGCAGGTGACGGTGCTGCTCGATCTCGATCCGACCGCCGCCCGCGCCCGCCTCGACGCCGACGACAAGCCGTTCGACCGCCTCGAGGCCGAGAAGCACGACTTCCACGCCCGCGTACGGTCGGCCTTCCTCGCGCTCGCCGCGTCGGAACCGGAGCGCTTCCTCGTGCTCGACGCGTCCCGCCCTGTCGACGAGATCGCCGCCGCGATCCGCGAGCGCGTCTCATCCGTCCTGTGACGAGGGTGGATGCTGCGCGGCCGGACGGCGCTGTCGCGACCCGCGTCTAGGGTGGTAGCCATGTCTGGTGCCGTGATCGACTCCGTGGGAGTCGGTGCGCCGTGGGACGCCGTGTGGGGCCAGGACGAGGCCGTGCACGCGCTGCGCACCGCAGCATCCGACCCCTCCGCCCTCGCGCACGCGTGGCTCATCACGGGGCCGCCGGGCTCCGGACGCTCGACGCTGGCCCGCGCCTTCGGGGCGGCGCTGATCGCCGAGCCCGGCGACACGGCGGCGATGAACCAGGTGCTCGCGGGAACGCACCCCGACATGACGGCTCTTCGCACCGAAGGCGTGATCATCTCGATCAAGGAGGCGCGCGCGCTCGTCGAGCGCTCGTACTTCTCGCCGTCGCTCGGCCGGTACCGCGTCATCGTGATGGAAGACGCCGACCGCATGGCCGAGCGCACCTCCAACGTTCTGCTCAAGGCGCTCGAGGAGCCCCCCGAGCGCACCGTGTGGGTGCTGTGCGCTCCCAGCGACGCCGATCTCCTGCCCACGATCCGATCGCGCGTGCGGGTGCTGCGCCTGCGCGAGCCCGAGGTCGACGACGTCGCCGACCTCCTCGTGCAGCGCACCGGTGTCGACCGGGCGGTCGCGGTGGAGTCGGCCCGGCACGCCCAGCGTCACATCGGCATGGCCCAGCGGCTCGCGACCGACGCCGACGCCCGCGCGCGGCGGGCCGAGACGCTCGCGGCCGTGCTGCGGGTACGCGGGGTGGGCGACGCGGTCGAGGTCGCGGGCCAGATCGTGCGAGTCGCGACCGACGACGCCAAGGCGCTCACCGCGGTCCGCGACGAGCAGGAGCGAGCGGCCCTGCTGCGCACGATGGGGGTCGCCGAGGGGGCTGCTGTTCCGCCCGCGGTGCGGGGGCAGGTCAACCAGCTCGAAGACGATCAGAAGCGACGCGCGACCCGCAGTCTGCGCGACGGCATCGATCGCGTTCTGACCGACCTGCAGGCGCTCTACCGCGACGTCGTGCTGCTGCAGTTCGGTCGCGACCACGACCTGATCAACCCCGAGCTCGCCACCGAGCTGCGTGCGGTGGCGGCCGACTGGTCGGCCGCGCGCACCCTGGCGGTGCTCGACCGGATCGCGGTGACGCGCCGCAACCTCGAGCAGAACGTCGCCCCGCTCCTCGCGCTGGAGAGCATGCTGATCACCGTCGCGAACGGCAGCGAGCCGTGACGCGGGTGAGGAGCCGGATCGCTGCGGCCGTCGCGGTTCTGGCCTCGGTCGTGCTGGTCGCGAGCGGATGCTCGGCGTTCACGTCGGATTCGTGGGCCCCGCCGCCCACGGTGACCCCCGACGTCTCGGGTGTCTCGGCCGATCTGCTCCCCTTCTACGGCCAGGAGGTCGCGTGGGAGTCCTGTGCGGCCGAGGAGCAGTTCGACTGCGCGAACGTGCGCGTCCCGCGCGACTGGAACGCCCCTGCGGCGGGCGAGATCGAGATCGCCGTCATCCGACATAGGGCCGACAGCGGTGAGCCGATCGGATCGCTGTTCACCAACCCGGGCGGGCCGGGGGTCAGCGGCGTCGACACCCTGCAGCAGGCTCTCGACGTCGTCGTCGGGTCGCCGCTGCGCGAGAACTATGACGTGATCGGGTTCGACCCCCGAGGCGTCGGAGCCTCGACGGCGGTCGACTGCTACGACACGGCCGACCTCGACCAGTACCTGTACGACATCCCCGACGCTCCGCGCGGCAGTGACGAATGGACGGCGGAGCTCGAGGCCCGTGACGCCGCGTTCGCCGCCGCCTGCGACGCGAACAGCGACGGGCTGCTCCCCTTCGTCTCGACCGAGAACGCCGCGCGCGACCTCGACGTGCTCCGCGCCGTCACGGGTCAGACGACGCTCGACTATCTCGGCTACTCCTGGGGCACGGCCCTCGGCGCCGCCTACGCCCAGCTGCACCCCGACCGGGTGGGCCGCATGGTGCTCGACGGCGCCCTCGATCCCTCCATCCCGGGCGCCCAGGTCGGCGTGGGCCAGATGGAGGGGTTCCAGAGGTCGCTCGACGCCTTCCTGACCTCATGCGTCTCGTACGACGACTGCCCGTTCCGCGGCACGCTCGCCGAAGCCTCGGCCGACCTCGACGCCGTGTTCGCCTCTGTCGACGCCCGCCCGCTCGTCGCGGTGGACGGGCGCGAGCTCGGCGCCGACACATTGATGCTCGCCCTGCTGAACGCGCTCTACTCGCCCGCGAGCTGGCCGTACCTGCGCGTGACGCTCACGGGAGTGCAGAACGGCGACCCCGCGCCGGCGTTCACACTGGCCGACGCCTACAACGAGCGCCAGGGCGGCGGCTACGTGGGCAATTCCGAAGAGGCCTTCCCGGCGTACAACTGCATGGACTACCCCGTCGCGGGCGAGGCCGAGACGCAGGCGGCGCAGGCCGAGCTCGAGCAGGTGGCACCGCTCGCCGCCGAGTACTTCAGCGGCCCCGACGTCTGCGAGCAGTGGCCCTACCCGCCCACCGGTACGCGGGGCCCCGTCTCCGCAGACGGGGCAGCGCCCATCCTCGTGATCGGCACCACGAGCGACCCCGCCACCCCCTACCAGTGGGCGGTGTCACTGGCTGATCAGCTGCAGTCGGGGGTGCTGGTCACCCGCGTCGGCGAGGGGCACACCGGCTACAACAAGGGCAACACCTGCGTCGACGACGCGGTCGTCGCGTACCTCGTCGATGGAGTGGTTCCCGACGCCGACATCCGTTGCGAGTGACGGTCGTGGTTCGCGCATCGCCCGCGAGCAGGTAATATCGGTGATCGTGCATCGCGCGAGCGACGCGCGCCACCTTAGCTCAGACGGCAGAGCGATTCACTCGTAATGAATAGGTCAAGGGTTCGATTCCCTTAGGTGGCTCCGGACGAACGGGCCGCTCCGGCGGCCCGTTTCCCGTATCCCGGGGAGGATCATGTCGGCCGTCGATGCGATCGTCGAGATCTTCACGTGGATCGGCTTCGGAGCCGGCGCTCTCTTCGCCGGTGTGGCGTTCGTGCTGTACATCGCCGACGGCACGTGGGTTCCCGTGCACGCGGTGATCGAGGATCTCGGCGACCGTCGAGTCGCGCGCTGGTTCGATGACGAGGGCGGCGTGGGCGAGGCCGCGTTGACACCCGCCGACGACGAGGCGATCGGCAGTGCCGATGCCGCCGATGTCTTCGTGCGCGTCGGGTCGCTGCACCGGATGCGGTTGCATCGACGCTCCCCGTCGGTGCGCGCGTTCGTGCTGCTCGCCCTCGGGCTGATCGGTCTCGGTGTCGCGGGGCTGGTCGTCTCGATCGTCTCGCTCTTCGCGGCGGGCTGACAGCCGACCGAGTGGCATGAGACACATGTCGCTAGATAAGCTAGCGATATGTCTCATCCCGATGTCACTCGTCGCGTTCCCTCCCGGTGGTTGCGCGTCGGCATCCCGGCTGTCCTGATCCTCGTCTGGCTGGTCGGGGGATCGGTCGGCGGACCGTACTTCGGCAAGGTCGACGAGGTCGCCGTGAACGACCGCTCGTCGTTCCTGCCCCAGTCGGCCGACAGCACTCAGGTGAACGAGCGGCTCTCCGACTTCACCGGCAGCGACAGCATCCCGGCCCTCGTCGTGGCGACGGCCGACGAGGGCGAACTCACCGCGGATCAGCTCGCAGAACTCGAGACCGTCGCTGATGACATCGGAGCCCTCGACGGCGTCGCCGGAGACGTCTCGCCGCCGGTGGTGTCGGACGACGGCGTCGCCGCCCAGATCTTCGTGCCGATCGACGGCACCGGCGAGGTCGCCGAGATCGTCGAACAGATCCGCGCTCTCGTCGAGACCCGGTCGCCGACCGGAACCGAGGCGTGGGTGACGGGGCCCGCCGGATTCACCGCCGACCTGGTCGGTGGTTTCGCCGGGATCGACGGCCTCCTGCTTCTGGTCGCGCTCGGCGCCGTCTTCGTGATCCTCATCGTGGTCTACCGGTCACCCCTCCTGCCGATCCTCGTGCTGCTGACGTCGACGTTCGCTCTCTGCGTCGCACTGCTGACGGTCTGGTGGCTGGCGAAGGCCGGGATCGTCGTGTTGAACGGTCAGGTGCAGGGCATCCTGTTCATCCTCGTCATCGGCGCGGCGACCGACTACGCCCTGCTGTACGTGGCGCGCTTCCGAGAGGCGGTGGGAGACGGGCAGAAGAGATGGGACGCGACGACGCGGGCATGGCGCGGGGCGTTCGAGCCGATCCTCGCCTCCGGCGGCACGGTCATCGCGGGCCTTCTCTGCCTGCTGCTGTCCGACCTCGCGACGAACCGCGCGCTCGGCCCGATCGCGTCGATCGGAATCGTCTTCGCCGTGCTCTCGGCGCTGACGTTCCTCCCCGCGCTCCTGGCCGTCTTCGGCAAGGCGGCCTTCTGGCCGTTCATCCCGAAGCCGGGGTCGAGCGCGATCCCGACCGACTTCACCCGCGCGGCCAGGGGCATCTGGCCCCGCCTGGCCCGATTCATCGCCCGGCGTTCCCGTCCGGTCTGGGTCGTCTGCATCGTGCTGCTTCTCGGTGCCTCGGTGGGCGTCACCCAGTTGAAGGCCGACGGCGTCCCGTCGAGCGACCTCGTGCTCGGTGCCTCCCCGGCACGCGACGGGCAGGACCGGCTCGCCGAGCATTTTCCGGCGGGTTCGGGAAGCCCGGTCTACGTGCTCGTCGCCGAGGGCCGAGTCGCCGATGCGATCGAGGTGCTCGACGCGGCACCCGGCGTGGAGGACATCTCCGCAGCATCCGCCGATTCGGTCACCGGGCAGGTGGGCGTCGCTCTCGAGAACGGCGAGCCGGTGTACACCGCCGCCGGTCCTCCCGGGTCGTCCGCGCCGACGCCGACCGTCTCGGACGGCGAGGTGCTGCTCAGCGGCACGCTGACCTCCGCCAGCGACTCGCTCGAGGCCGAAGACACGGTGCGCGATCTGCGGGCCGCGCTCGATGACGCGCTCGGGTCCGACACGACCTTCGTGGGCGGCGAGACCGCGACCGACGTCGATTCGAACGACACGTCGATCCGAGACCGCACGCTGATCATCCCCGTCGTGCTCGCGGTGATCCTGCTGATCCTCATGCTGCTGCTGCGCTCGATCGTCGCGCCGGTGATCCTCATCGCGACCGTGATCCTGTCGTTCGGCGCCGCGCTGGGCGTGAGCGCGCTCGTCTTCGACGGAGTGTTCGGATTCCCGGGGGCAGACCCTGCGGTGCCGTTGTACGGCTTCGTCTTCCTGGTCGCCCTCGGTGTGGACTACAACATCTTCCTGATGTCGCGCGTGCGGGAGGAATCGCTCGCCCACGGCACGCGACAGGGCATCCTCCGCGGGCTCGTCGCGACCGGGGGAGTGATCACCTCCGCCGGTCTCGTGCTGGCGGCGACCTTCGCCGCGCTCGGCGTCATCCCCATCCTGTTCCTGGCCCAGATCGCGTTCATCGTCGCCTTCGGCGTCCTGCTCGACACGTTCCTGGTGCGGTCGCTGCTCGTGCCCGCCCTCGCCTACGACCTCGGCCGTCACGTCTGGTGGCCGTCGAAGCTCGGACGGACGGATGCGGCGGCCGCCGCCGCATCCGATCCCGACGTCAGCCCGAACTCAGGCTCATCGGCGATCGCCCCGGCGACACGCCGGGCGCTGAGGGCCCCGCACGGCGATCAGCCTGAGTAAGTGCCGGGGGAGGCGCGTGCGTCGTACGCTCGAAGGATGACCCGCGCCCTCTTCATCGTCGACGTCCAGAACGACTTCACCGAGCACGGAGCGCTCGGCGTCGAGGGCGGTGACGCGGTCGCGCAGCGCATCTCGGCGTTCCTCGGCGAGCACGCCGGGGATTACGCGCTGGTCGTCGCGTCGCGCGACTGGCACGACGGAGACAACGACAACGGAGGGCACTTCGCCGAGGGGCAGCCCGACTTCATCGACACCTGGCCGGTGCACTGCGTGGGTGGCACCTTCGGGGCCGAGTACGACGAGGGCTTCGACACCTCGGCCGTCACTCACCATCTGAAGAAGGGTCAGGGCAAGCCCGCCTACTCGCTCTTCGAGGGGATCGGCGACGACGGATCGACGGCCGCGCAGCTGTTGGAAGACCACGGCATCCGTGACATCGACGTCGTGGGGCTCGCCACCGACTACTGCGTGCGGGCCTCGGCGCTCGACGCCCTCGCCGCCGGTCGCGGTGTGCGGGTGTTCACCGACCTCGTCGCCGGGGTGCACCCCGACTCCAGCGCAGCGGCTCTGACCGACATCGCCGCGGCCGGCGCTCAGGTCGTGGACTCGCGCGGCTGACGGGTCAGAATCCGCTCGGACGCATCCACGCGGCCCTGCCCTCGGCGCGGCGCGACGCCGCCTCGGGGGACTGGTCGGGCTCGGTTCCTGCCCGGAGCAGATCGTCGCGCGGAGCCTCGGCGGCTTCGCGGTCTCGTCGTCGACGCCACACGACACCCGCGGTCACGAGGCCGCCGAGGAAGAGGAACGGGATGAGCGGGAACATACCGCGAGCCTAGGCACGCCCGTCGTGAAGGGCTAGGCCGGAGAGACGTCGTCGCCCACGCGCACGGTGCCGCCACCGCCGTCGACGGGGAGGAGCAGGATGCCGAGGGTGGCCTCGTCCTGGTCGAACGCGGTCGTGAGCACGCGCAGCAGTCGCACGTCGCGAACGCCCGTGTCGGGGTTCGCCATAATGGCGGCGCATCGTCCGATGGGTCGCTGCACCTCGAACTCCGTCTCGCCGATGCGCACGCGGCCGGTCCACGCCAGTTCGTCCCAGGGCTCGGTGCCGCTGACGATGATGTTCGAACGGAAGCGTCGATCGTCTACGGGGGCGTCGACGGCGGCGTCGACCGCCGCGACCGATGCCGAGCCGTGGAGCGATACGTAGCCGCGCGGGCGGTCTTGGAATCTCGAGGTGCGACCGTCGCCCACGAGGCGCACGCCGTCGGCGGGGAGGCGACGTGCGTCGCTCGAGGCGGCGACGAATGCCGATACGGCCCGCTCGAGCTCGGCGCGGCCGGCGTCGTCGAGCCCGGCCTCGGCGAGTTCGGTGTCTCCGTCGTGGATGCTGACCCGCAGCGTCTCGTCGTCGAGGCGCAGCCGCAGCCGAGCGAGCGACGGGAAGTCCATGAGTGCGAGGCCCTGACTCTTCGGCCAGTAGTCGAGGCCGTCCTGCTCGCGCGGCTCGACGTCACCGGCGAAGCGGAACGCGAGCACGCGGTCGCCCGCGATGCGTCCGTCGGCCTGAACGACGAGGTCACGGCGAGGCTCGGGTGTGAAGCCTTTGACGGGGTAGCGGTAGAGGGCGGCGACGTGAGGCACGCCTCATCCTTTCACTGCGTCAGCGGGAGACGATGGTGAGGGTCATCCTCGCGCGATATGTGCCGGGCTCCGCGTCGAGAGGCGCGATCAGCCGGAATCCGCCGGTGAGGACCGCCGTTCCGATGCCGCCGCCCGGAGCCGCATCGGCGAAGAGGGCGCCCGTTGACGAGCCTGTGAAGGCGGGCGCTGCCGCGAGCCCGGATGCGGTGCTGCCTGCGTCGACCGCGGGGGTCAACGTCAGAGCCGAGGCCGGGATGGTCTGCGATCCCGAGATGAAGTCGGTGACCGAGCTGTGGACGGTGTAACCCGGACGCGACACGTGACGCTCGTCGACGACGGAGAAGCGGGGGAGCGACCCGGTCGTGACGGAGCGCCCGTCGACGATGGCGGGTTCGTCGAAGACCACCGTCGTGCCGGTGGGCACGCTGAGCGACAGATCGCCGTCCGTCGCCGGGAGGACGGATGCTTCGAGCCAGACCGACCCGTCGGTCGTGACGCAGTCCGCGCCGATGCGGTCGCACGCGGGCGGGTAGGGCGCTGTCTGCGTCAGGGCGTTGTCGGAGATGCTGGTCTCACCGGAGCGGAACGTGGGATTGCGGCATCCGTCGATGCCGAGGCTCGCAGCATCCGCCCCCGGTATGCGCGCAGCCTGCGCGAGACCCGCTCGCACGAGATTGACCGGGAGCGGGGCGTTGCCGAGCGAGTCGGCTCGCTGCTGGCTCTCGCAGAGGAAGTGGCGAGCGAATTCCGCGAGCGAGCGGCCCTTGTCGGCCGTGAAGATCCCGCCGACCTCGGTGGGCGCGATCAGATAGGCGTACGACGAGAGCGGGTAGGCCCGCGGGTCGGGGTTGTCGTAGACGCCGTCGAGGATCTGCGTCTGGTCGGCATCGACTGCGGCTCCGAGCAGCGCGATCGAGACGTTCGTCGCGGTCGGCCCGACGTAGTATCCCGCAGCGTTGAGGACCTTCACGGTCGAAAGCCCGGCGCGCGTGGCGTAGGAGTTCTCGACGTACGTGATCGCACCCTGGCCGTAGCTCTGGGCCACGTACCCGGAGACGCCGAGCGAGCCCGACTGCGCCACGCCGTTTCGGGGCAGCGGGAAGGTCGAGCTGCTGCCGGCGGTCCAGACGTCGCCGAACTCCCTGGAGAGCCAGCGCGAGAATGATGCGCTGGAGCCGGTGCTGTCAGCGCGAACAATGGGGGTAATTGCGCTGTCGGGCAGGTTGACGCGGGGGTTGTCGGCCAGGATCGCGGGGTCGTTCCAGCGGCCGATGGTGCCCGAGAAGATCCCGGCGATCGTGCGCCCGGAGAGGCGGAGGTCGGTGAAATTCCGCCCGTCGACGCGCAGGTTGTAGGCGAGGGCTGTGCCGCCGGCCGTGGCGGGGATGTAGGTGTATCCGCGAGTCGGACGCTCAGGAGGGCCGCCATACTCGGGAGTCGACTGGAACGGCAGCTCGCTGACGGCGAAGTCGACGGTGCCATTGACGAAGTCTCCGCGGCCCGCGCTGGAGCCGATTCCGGAGTAGTTGACGGTCATGCCGGTACTCGCCGCGACATCGCGGCGTGCCCAATCGAGGGCGGTCTGCGCCCAGGTCGAACCGGTGCCCGAGATGTGAGTCCAGCCGGCCGCGTTCGCCGCGGGCGCGACACCGGCGATCACCGCAGTGACGGCGACGAGCGCCGCCGCCGAGAACAGGCGGGCGCGCCGCATTCCACCGAACATCTGCGAGCTCTCTTCCCCCGGGAGGGAAGAGGCGACTTCCCCGAGCGCGAACCTATCGGTCGGTCAGCTGTCGCCGCCGCGGCATCGGAGTCCGTACGCCGACCGTTCACCGCCCGTATCCACGGCGCGCCGATCTGGCCTCGGCTTCAGTCAGCATCCTGATGTCGCCGGCGCAGCAGGTTGCCGAAGCAGAGCACCCCTCCGACGAGGGCGCCGTAGGTGATCACGGTGGCATCCCAGCTGGCGACGTAGGCCGTGCCGGTCTGTCCGTCGGGATACGAGAAGGTGCACGCGAGCCCGATAGGGAAAGAGGTGAACTCACCGCTCACGCGTTGCTCCCAAACATCGGAGATAGGTAGTGGCGAGCGCATTCCGGAGGTGTTGCAATTGGCGGTCGCTCCGCCGTCGTGCTGAAGGAGGTAGAACATGAACGTGTAGACGATCGCCGCTGTCGCCAACAGCCCCGCACCGCCCAGTCTGAGCGCCGTCTGTCCTGACCTCCGAGGCGGGTTCGCGGTCGTCACTTCTCCGCCGTCCCCACTATCGACGTCTCGCTGTTCGTGATGGGCGGTTGGCGCGTTGCCCGTCGGTGCTGCGGGAAGACCGCCTCCGCGTGCGCAAGCGACGGGTAGACGCGGAATTCGAGTGCGTCTGCTCGGTCGTCAGTGAAGGGGCCGTCGCGATCGCCCCAGAGCTCCATCCGATGGTGGACCACGGTGTCCGACATGGCCGACGCGACGAGGCGGGTGCGCTGCTGGAACTTCGGACCCAGCCGGTCGGACGGCGCTCTCTGCGACAGGTAGAAACCGGGCACCGATCGCCCGCGCAGGCTGCCGGTGAAGGCCACCTTGTCGATCAACGTAAGGACATCGGTGTCCGGCCCCACGATCGTGGCCAGTTCGCTTTCGACGGGTATCGAAAGTTCGAGGAAGAATCCCCGCTCCGTCAGTACGGGGTCTCGCGCGACGGCCGTGAACATCTCGACGCTCGCGCGCGCCAGACGTCGCTGAAGCGTGCCGCGGACGGGAAGCAGGGTGTCGACATCGACCTGTGCGAAAGTTGCGGTGTCACCTAGCTGCGGGGCGACCTCGTGCAGCCACGAGACCGCTGCTCTGATTGCTCGCTTCGTCACATGTCCCCCGGGTCGTGCGACAGAGAGATTATCGACCGGACAGTGTTCAGTCGATGGAGCCGAAGTGTCTGTGGTGTGGTGATGTCAGAACCCGCTCAGCCGCCGAGGCCGAGGCCGGTGAGCAGGAAGTCGGCGGTGCGCGACAGGTTCGAGACCTGCCACGCGGTGACGACGAGCGCGATGAATGCGAACCACGCGACGTCGCCGGCACTGCTGCGCCGGATGATCCGCTGCACGACGAGACCCGCGACCGTACCGATGGCGATCGTGGCCCCGGCGACCTGCGCGAACGCCATGCGCACGTAGGCCGCCGCGTCGGGCGCGTCGTAGCTGTTGAAGACCGCCACGAGCGCCAACGGGATGACCATCACGCCCAGCACCAGGATCACGCCGGAGGAGAAGCCGCGCAGGCGAGTTCCGGGTGCGGGCCGCGTCGCTGTCTGGCTCATGGCCGCAAGCCTAGGGGCCGGGCGAGGCCCGCACACTCGCGACGGCGTGCGGGGCTGGAATGGGAACATCTACCGACGCGCGATCGAACTAGGAGACGGCCACTCCGCATGGAATCTTGCGATCGACCTGCTTGAGCAGGGCCGCGAGCAGCAGGCATCTAAGTTTGCGTTGGTTGGCTGCGTCGATGGGAGACGAAACTGCAATCGCGTCCCTGGCAGATGAAGAGCCTCCGGCATAACGCCACACCGACGCAACTTGTGCAGATGGCGATCCTCGTGCGGTGCCCTGAACGAAGCACCGTCGCGACCACCCACACAAGACCCTCGGAGGCGAAGTCGGCAAACCGCCCGTTCTCTCCCGACCGCGCTCAGAAGCAGAATCGGTTTACGCGCTGCTCTTCAATGCGTCCCGTGGCGTTACGGTGTTGACCATGCGGCGTAGCTCTCTTGTGGTCCCCAGTGCATTCCTTACCCTCACCGTTGCTCTGACAGGTTGTGCGACAGGTGCGAACGTCGCCGGGAGCGGTGCGAACGAAGAGTTGCCGACTCCCGTCGAGTCAAGCGAGCCCACCATGCCGGAAAGTGGTGCTGCAGCAGCGCTTGCCCAAGCTCAGGAGTGGCTCGACGCGGCAAACCTCCCCCCGGGAGCCGTTCGCACAGACACCCCGTCCGCCAGCTTCAACTCGTACACCGGTTGGCCATGCGGCCCATACGAGGAGCTGGAGGGGTACTGGGCGATTCCCAAAACGACCGTTGTCGACGTCGCCAACTGGCTGATCCAGAATCCCACCGCTGATCTCATAACGACTAACTTCGGACCGGCAAGTGAAGAATGGGGGCCGATCGATTCAGCGGCCGTCGGCTACATTCCTGCCGTCGGCTCGCAAGAAGGGATCGTCTACACGCTCGCGAAGAAGGACGACGGCGTCGCGGTCAGGGCCGAGGTCGCGGCGCAGACCGACACCGCCACCTGCCCACCCCTCCCCGACGGTGGAATGTACGGAGCGCCAGGACAGGGTTAGCGTCGCAAGCCGCCGAGGTTGCGGACCTCTCCGCATGCCGCCTAAGCGAACCATTACCGGGCCTGGCCGGTAGGCGATCCGAATAGGAACTTCGACTGCCGGGAGGATTAGGCCGGGGTGTCCGTTCTTCGCAGCCGGAGCGAACTGGCCCATCAGGTCAGGGCCTCGCGTGATGTAGCTCAGTACGCCGGCGCCCATCGATGAGGTGAGCGCTATGACAGTCTCGACGGCCCAGGACCTGCGACCCGCGGCACGGCGCGCGCGTCGAGGCTGCAGTGGATGCGGGGGAGGAGCCGCCGCGCCCATCCCCGCGCGGACGCCCCACGACCTGCGGCACACCGCCGCCTCCCTTGCGATCTCGGCCGGGGCCAAAGTCAAGGCGGTGCAGCGCATGCTGGGCCACGCATCGGCCGCGATGACGCTGGACACCTACGCCGATCTGTTCGACGACGATCTCGACTCCGTCTCGGGGGCGCTGAACACTACCGCAACTGCTATCGGGGCGATGGGTTCGTTCCTCCGCCGTGATCCTCAGGATCCGCCTCCTCTAGACGCCGAATCTCGTTGATAGTGTCGATCATTTCCGTGAGAAAGGGGCGTTTCGGATCGGCGGTGAAAGGAGGTCCGCCGGTGACGGACGTCAACCGCGACAGGTGATCGTGCTGAACGGACTCATACGCGACGACCCACAGATCGGCGATCGACATAACGACCTGTGCGGAGCCTGCCCAGTCCGTCACTCCGTGACGAATCAGTCCTCGCCCATCGTCGTCTACGTCGAACACCGCCAGATGCTGGCCGATACCGGCATGGGCTGACGAGCTGAGGTAGCTGTAGAGACGCCCTGCCGACGGTTGCGTCACAAGGCTCTTCATCGCCGACATCGACCGTTGGGGCTGAACCTTCGCCACCGACTCGAAATCATCTAGTGGAGCGACTGCGACGGACCACGCGATCTGCTCGAGTGCGACTCGTGCGACGGCGTCCGCCTCGATGCGCAACCGAAGCTGATAAAGCACGTGTGCGGAGAACATTGTGTGGATGAGGCGTTCCATCGCAACCGATCCAGCGAACATCCCTTCCGTGAGTGGCGCGTGCTCGTTCGTTTGGAGCGACCTCCTGCAGGACTCGACGTGTGACATCGCGCGCTTGTAAGCCTGAATGTATGCGGCACGTGGCGGGTGCTCGACGGCGCCTGGAAGCGACGCGAATTGTTTGCGCGCCTTATCGAGACTCTTCATTCCCAAGGTCGTTGCTAGCGCCACGGCTCGGAGATCCTCGTTTAGGTCGCCGTCGGGATCCCGTGAACCGTCATAAACGATGGTCCCGGTGCCCAGGGACGAGACAGCCCCCATATGGGCCAAGGTGTTGAACAGGGCCTGCGTGCCGAGCGCGGCCTGCTGCGCTCGCAACATATCGACGGCATCTGGTGTGCTCACGTTTCGACCGTACGTGTAGCTAACGATTCCTCGTGAGCGACGCTGCAGCTGCCACGGGAATACCGCGGTTCCCACTGGGGTTGAGGAAAGCCCTGAACGCCTCAGGTACGTCGGAGAAGGCTCTCGGGGTGTTGTCAGATTGTTGTCACGCGGCCATTTCGGCGAGGCGTGAACCGCTGCGATCCCAGCCGGGAGTATGGATCGAGGGTGTCAAAATGCGGTGGGCCCCGTGGGGCTCGAACCCACGACCCGCGGATTAAAAGTCCGATGCTCTACCGACTGAGCTAGAGGCCCCTGACCTCCCAGCCTACCGGCAGTCGTCGCAGCATCCGATCGCGCTGCCCTTCGGTGTCGAGGCGGTTCATCGATGGGGCGCGCGTGCACGGATGGGCAGCGCGGGCCACGGATCGGCAGCGCGAGCGGATGGGCGGCGGCCCGACGATCGACAGCCCACCCGAGCCGACGCACGAAAGAGCGCCCGGCGCGCAGCGGCAGGGCCGCACGCGCCGGGCGCACACAGAAGCGGCCGCCGGTTCCCCTCGCCTGGGTTCCGACGGCCGCCGTTCATGTCCGACCCGAAGGCCGGTTCCGGTCTGCTTACGCAGCCGGGGGCATCAGCACCGTGTCGATGAGGTACACGGTCGCGTTGGCGGTCTGGACGCCACCGCAGATCACAGCAGCCTGGCCGCCGACCTCGATGTTGTCACCGCTGCCGGTGATGGTCAGGTCAGCGCCGTTGACGGTCGTGAAGGTGCCGTCGATCTCGTCGGGGGTCAGCTGGCCGGGGATCACGTGGTACGTGAGGATCGACGTCAGCGTGGCGCTGTCGGTCTTCAGTGCCTCGATGGTCGCGGGGTCGATCTTCGCGAAGGCCTCGTCGACCGGAGCGAAGACGGTGAACTCGTCGCCGTTGAGCGTGTCGACCAGGTCGACGTCGGGGTTGAGCTGACCGCTGACCGCTGCGGTGAGCGTGGTCAGGATGGGGTTGTTGGATGCGGCGACCGCAACCGGGTCCTGCGACATGCCCTCGACCGAACCAGCACCGCTGGGAACGGCGGCGGCGTAGTCGGCGCAGCCGGAGCCGACGAGGTTGGCGGCCGGGTCCATCATGGACTCGCTGGCCGACGGCGACGAGCTCATCGAGGGAGCCGACGATGCCGACTCTTCGCTGGTGTTGGCGCCGCCGGTGGAGCCACCCGAACAGGCGCTGAGGGCGAAAACGGATGCCACGACAAGGGCGAGGCCACCGGTGATCTTCTTGGTGCTGAGCATGATTCCTCCGAATTTTGGAGCCCGGGGATCGGGCTGCTGCAGGACAAACCCCGGTGCGGGGGTCTGGCACACCGTGGAGGCGGTGTACAGGCTGTTCGGGACGGGTGCCGAAACGGATTGACCTTGTGCGGAATTTCTTTCCCGATGCACCCGTTGAGCGTTTTCGCATAGGAGATGCATGACTTTGCATGAAACGCCCAGCGTCTCGCGCGTCGTCACCCACCGGTGAGTGGGGCATGCTTGTACCTATGGTCATCGACGGCGTGGAAGTTCCCGAAGACGGGGCCGACCATGTCGATCACGTAGGCGAGTTGCTCCAGCGGGTCGCCGCGGGCGATGACACGGCCTTCGCCCGGCTCTACGACATGATGTCGTCCCGGGTGTTCGGACTCGTCCTGCGCGTGCTCGTCGACCGCTCCCAGAGCGAGGAAGTCCTCCAGGAGGTGTTCCTCGAGATCTGGCAATCCGCTTCGAAGTTCGCTCCGAACAGAGGTCAAGGAAGATCGTGGGTGCTCACAATGGCACACCGTCGAGCGGTCGATCGCGTGCGATCGTCGCAGGCGAGTGCCGACCGTGACGTACGCGTGGGCTTCCGAGATCTCGAGGCCCCCCGCGACGATGTCGCGGAGAGCGTCGAGATGAGAATCGAAGGACGACGGGTCGCTGAAGCCGTCGCTGCGCTTCCCGAAGCACAGCGCGAAGCGATCACCCTCGCGTATTACGGGGGGTACAGCCAGAGTGAAATCGCCACGCTCCTGGGGTCGCCGTTAGGCACCATAAAGACACGAATGCGGGACGGCTTGTCCCGCCTGAGGACCCTGATGGGGGTGACGACATGAACGAGAGCACGTTCGCGGAACTCGCGACAGGCTTCGCGCTGAGCGCCCTGTCGCCCGCCGACCGACGGGACTTCGAAGCCGCACTCGCCGAGCACCCCGAATGGGAGAAGCACGTGCGTACCGAGGCAGAAACCGTCTTGTTGCTCGCCGACGCCGTCGAGCCGGTCGTACCGCCGGCGTCGATCCGCGAAGAGCTGATGGCGCGCATCCTGGTGACACCGCAGACACCGGATGCCGCGTCCGAGCCCGACGAGGAAGACTTCGCCGCCGCGGGTCCCGCTCCCGTGACCGCGCCTGCACGGGCCTCCACGGGAGGGATGCGGCGCCGGTGGTTCACACTGGCCGCCTCCATCGTCGCCGTGCTCGCCCTCGGATTCGGAGCCGTGACGATCGGGCAGCAGCTGACGCGCCCCGCCGCCGTGGTCGCCCTCGAGCAGATCCAGGGCGCGTCCGACGCCCAGTCGGCGTCCGTCGCACTGAGCGACGGGGGAGAAGCGACCGCTCACTGGTCGGCCGAGCGTGGTGAGGTCGTGCTCGTCTCCGACGGTATGCCCGTCATCGCCGACGACCAGACGTTCGAGCTCTGGCTCGTACGCGACGGCGACGCGATCCCGGCAGGCACGTTCGGCGCGACCGACGGTACGGCCACCGCGCTCCTCGCCGGTGCCTACCAGCCCGGAGACATCATAGCGGTGACGATCGAAGCCGACGGCGGCTCGCCTACGGGTGAGCCGACGGGCGACCCGATCGTCGCGATCGCCACTGCCTGAGTCGCATCGAGAGAGGATGCTGCGCAGCATCCGACCCCGATCCGCCGCGGGTAGCCTTGATGGGTGAGCGACGATTCGAGGGAGTACCACAAGCCGGTGCGCCGGCCCGCGGAGCTCTTCGACAGGCTCTTCGCCGGAGATGATCCGGCCGAAGTGTCGCGGGTGGCGCACAGCACCGCGCACGCGCTCATCTCGCGGGTGCGGGAGGCCCCTGACGTCGACGTCGTGGAGCGGCTCGTCGCGTTCACCGACCGCAACGGCATCGACGACATCGCCGAGCTGTGGTCGCGTTCGCCCGCGCGAACGCTTCCCGGCGCTTTGTGGCGCCTTTATCTGCTGCAGCTGATGATCCATGACGATCCTCAGACGGCCGCCCTGCTCTACGACCGTGGACGCATCGAGATCGCCTCTCCCGACCCCGTGGTCGCCGGTGCCCCGACGCCGGCCGGTCCCGACGAGCTGGTCGCGCTGATCGACACCATCCTCCGCGGGGTGTTTCAGGGCGACTTCGCCGTCGCGCTCGACCGTGCTGCGGCGTTCTGCCGCGTGCAGGCCGCCGGCGCGACGCACCTCGCCGACGACTACGAGGCGACCGAGCCGCAGCGCGCGTCGACGCTCACGACCCGCGCGCTGCGCCTGGCGACGTACGCGGGCGACCTCGCCGGGTGCGCGACGCTCTGGCGCCGGCAGTCGCTCGACTGATTCCGCGCTAGGGCGCGGGGACGTCGACCGCCGCGAGGGCGCGGGGACGTCGACCGCCGCGAGGGCGCGAAAAAGCCGGGCCGCAGAAACGCCTCTCGGCGCATGGCCGCTCAGAGCGGCAAAAGTTGGAGCCCGGGGTTACTGCGGCCCGGCTATACCAGTGTAACAAGGTCGGCTCGGGGGTATTCCCCGAGGTCTAGGCTCGGGGAATGGCCTGGAGCTTCGCCCTCGTGATCGACCCCGCAGCATCCGACGACCCGCGCACCGACTTCGCCGACACGTTCACCGTGATCGACCCGACGGCCCCCGCCTTGAGCGTGGGGGAGCTGAGCACGCAGCGCGGCGACGGCATCTTCGAATCGATCGGCGTCGTCGACGGGCACCCGCAGGAGGTCGACGCGCACCTCGAGCGCCTCGTGCACTCCGCCGAGCTCTGCGACCTGCCGGTGCCGCACCTGGCTCAGTGGCGGCAGGCCGTGAAGACGGTGGCGGATGCTGCCGATCCCGGCGAGAGCGTGATCAAACTCATCCTCAGCCGCGGTGTGGAGCACGGCCCGACGCCTACGGCGTGGGTGACCCTCGCCCGCGCGGCCGACAACACCCGGTCGCGCACGGAGGGCATCCGGGTGGTGCAGCTCGACCGGGGCTACGGCGTGAACGCGTCGGCCGACGCCCCGTGGCTGCTGCTCGGGGCGAAGACGCTCTCGTACGCGGTCAACATGGCCGCGATCCGCGAGGCGAAGCGTCGCGGTGCCGACGACGCCGTGTTCGTGTCGTCCGACGGCTACGTGCTGGAGGGGCCGACCTCGTCGATCGTGCTGCGCTTCGGAGAGGTCTTCGTCACCCCCGAGCCCAGCGGCGGCATCCTGCACGGCACCACGCAGCTGAGCCTGTTCGCCTACCTCGAGGCCGAGGGCTACGCGACGCAGTACCGGCGCGTGCTTCCGGCCGAGCTCGCGGAGGCCGACGCGGCGTGGCTGGTCTCCAGCATCCGTCTCGCCGCCCCCATCACCTCTGTCGACGGTGTCGACCTCGCGGTCGACCGCGACCTGACGGCGTCGATCAACGCCTACCTCCTCTCGCCCCGCGACTGATCGGGCGGGCGCCTCGGCGAGCACAACTTCGGACGAACCGTCCGACACTCCGGCGCGCGAGGCCGGATGATCGGTGTGTCGCCGCGAGTGTCCGAAGTTGTGCGCGGGCTCAGCGGGCGAGCTGCGCGAGGATGGCTTGCTCGACCAGCGGCCAGTCGTACAGCACCAGCGCGTAGTCGAATCGCAGGGTCACGTACCCCTGCGCGGCGGCGTGGGCGTCGCGCACCAGGTCCTTGTGTCGGAGCGAGGGGCCGTCGTGGTTCTTCTTCCCGTCGACCTCGACGATGAGCCGATCGCCGATCACCAGGTCGACGACTCCCACGTTGCGTATGGACACCTGCGTGCGCACCGGGAGAGCGTGGACGCGCAACCGCCACCGCACGAGCGACTCGAGCCCGCTGTCGGCGTCGGCTCTGGCGAATCGCAGGGCTTCGCGGCCGATCTCGTTCGTGTGCGCCGCCAACCAGGCGAGGCCGACCCGGCCGATCTTCTGCTGTCGCAGGGCGGATTCGAGGGCGACGAAGAACTCTTCGACGCCGCCGCAGCGCAAGACCTCGCGGAGGATGCGCGGGATCGACGGGATGCCGAAGGCGTCGACGGTCGGTCGGTCGTCCCAGTGCACGACGCAGGCGCAGTCGTCGGTGTGCGGGTACTGATGGTCGCCCGCCCGCACGCCGACGTGCACGCGGTGCTCCTCCGTCAGCACCCACAGCCCCTCGTGGCGGGCTGCGGTGACGCAGTGGATCGCGCCCCCGTGCGTCACCGCCGCGACGGCCTGATCGCAGGCGCCGGCGAAGGCGTAGACGCCCCGGCGCACCCGTGCCACTCGTCCCGATGCGAGCCCACGATCGATGTCGGTGCGGGTCCATCCCGCTTCTCGCAGACCTTGGAAGGTCGAGAACGCCTCGTCGGCCGTGCACACCCCATCACCCTGTCGGGGTGACGGATGCTGCGCGCCCGCCCTTGCTCGTCTGTGGACAACCGGCCCCGCGAGCCCGTGGGGGAGGAGAGGGCACAACTTCGGACGAACCGGCCGACACGCCGGTCCAGAGGCCCGAAGAGGCAGGCGTGCGGGGCGACGTCCGAAGTTGTGCGGCGGAGAACGACGAAGGCCCCTACCGTGCAGTGGGGGCCTTCGTCGGTCAGAGGGTGCGGATCAACCGAAGCGGCCCGAGACGTAGTCCTCGGTGGCCTGCACCTTGGGCTGCGTGAAGATCGAGGAGGTGTCGTTGTACTCGATCAGCTTGCCGGGCTTGCCCGTGCCCGCGATGTTGAAGAACGCGGTCTTGTCCGACACGCGCGAGGCCTGCTGCATGTTGTGCGTCACGATGACGACCGTGTACTCGTTCTTGAGCTCGGAGATGAGCTCTTCGATCGCGTAGGTCGAGATCGGGTCGAGGGCCGAGCAGGGCTCGTCCATCAGGATGACCTGGGGCGACACGGCGATCGCGCGAGCGATGCACAGACGCTGCTGCTGCCCGCCCGACAGGCCCGAGCCGGGCTTGTCGAGGCGGTCCTTGACCTCGTTCCAGAGGTTGGCGCCCTGCAGCGACTTCTCGACGAGCGCGTCGGCGTCGGACTTCGAGATGCGCTTGTTGTTCAGCTTCACGCCCGCGAGCACGTTCTCCTTGATCGACATCGTCGGGAACGGGTTGGGGCGCTGGAACACCATGCCCACCTGACGGCGCACGAGCACCGGGTCGACGCCGGGGCCGTAGAGGTCGTTGCCGTCGAGCAGCACCTTGCCCTCGACGCGGGCCTTGGGGATCACCTCGTGCATGCGGTTGAGCGTGCGCAGGAAGGTCGACTTGCCGCAGCCGGAGGGACCGATGAAGGCCGTGACCGTGCGGGGCTCGATGTTGAGGGAGACGCCCTCGACGGCGAGGAAGTCGCCGTAGTAGACGTTGAGGTCGTTGACTTCGATGCTCTTGGACACTTCAGGCTTTCTTTTCGGTTCAGCGGCCGGTCTTGGGGGCGAACAGCTTGGCGATGACGCGCGCCACGATGTTGAGCACCATGACGATCACGATCAGCGCGAGGGCGGCTGCCCACGCGCGACCGACGAACGCCTCGGCCGGGATGCCCTGGTTCATGTACTGGGTGTAGGTGAAGACGGGGAGGCTCATCATGCGACCGTTGAACAGGTCGTAGTTCATGGATGCTGTGGCACCCGCGGTGATGAGCAGCGGAGCCGTCTCGCCGATCACGCGCGAGATCGACAGCATCACGCCCGTCGTGATTCCCGCGATGGCCGTCGGGAGGACGACCTTCGCGATCGTCAGCCACTTCGGCACGCCCAGCGCGTACGCCGCCTCGCGCAGTTCGTTGGGTACGAGGCGGAGCATCTCCTCGGTGGAGCGCACGACGACGGGGATCATCAGCACCGCGAGGGCGACCGCACCGACGATCCCGAGGCGGATGCCGGGGCCGAAGAACAGCGCGAACAGGGCGTAGGCGAACAGACCCGCGACGATCGACGGGATGCCGGTCATGACGTCGACGAGGAACGTGATGCCCTTCGCGAGGCGGTTGTCCTTGCCGTATTCGATCAGGTAGATCGCGGTGAAGATGCCGATCGGGATCGAGATGACGGCCGCGGCGAGCGTGATGAGCAGCGTGCCGACGATCGCGTGGAGCGCACCGCCGCCCTCGCCGACGACGTTGCGCATCGACGAGGTGAAGAACTCGGCGGTCCAGTTCGGGGCCCCGGCGACGACCACCGTGATCGCGACCGAGACGAGCGGCACCATCGCCACGGCGAAGGCGGCCGTGACGACACCGGTCACGAGACGGTCGACGGCCTTGCGGCGGCCCTCGACGATCGCGGAGATCGTGAAGATCAGCACGAGGTAGAGGATGGCGCCGAGCACGGCTGCCCCGGCGATGTTGAGGCCCGTGCCGGCCGCACCGGCCATGATGCCGAACGCGGCGAAGGTCACGGCCAGCGAGCCGAGGAGAAGGACCCAAGGCGACCAGCCCGGAAGGCGGCCGTTGGTGAGGCCGTCGGTCGCGACGGACGGTCTCGTGGGGGTCACAGTGGTGGTCGACATGTCAGTTGGCCCCCGAGAATTCCTTGCGCCGGCTCACGATGTAGCGAGCGAGCGCGTTGACGGCGAATGTGACGACGAACAGCACGAGGCCGGTCGCGATGAGCACGTTCACGTTCAGCCCGTAGGCCTCCGGGAAGCTCAGCGCGATGTTCGCGGCGATCGTGTTGGGGTTGTCGGGGGTGAGGAGCGCGAAGGTCACGCCTCCCGAGACGGAGAGCACCATGGCCACGGCCATCGTCTCGCCGAGGGCGCGGCCGAGGCCCAGCATCGAGGCCGAGACGATACCGCTGCGGGCGAAGGGGAAGACCGCCATCCGCACCATCTCCCAGCGCGTCGAGCCGAGCGCGAGCGCCGCCTCTTCGTGGAGGTTGGGGGTCTGGAGGAAGATCTCGCGGCAGATCGCGGTGATGATCGGGGTGACCATGACCGCGAGCACGATGGCGGCGGTGAAGATCGTGCGGCCGGTGCTGGAGACGGGGCCTGCGAAGAGCGGGAACCAGCCGGCGTTGTCGACCAGCCAGCTGTAGACGGGCTGCACCGCCGGGGCGAGCACGCCGATGCCCCAGAGGCCGAAGACGACCGAGGGGACGGCGGCGAGGAGATCGACGATGTAGCCGAGAGCCTGCGCGAGCCTGCGGGGCGCGTAGTGGGAGATGAACAGCGCGACGCCGATCGACAGCGGCACCGCCATGATCAGCGCGAGGGCGGCTGCCCACACGGTGCCGAAGACGAGGGGGCCGACGTACGACCAGAAGTCGGCGGGAAGGATGGAGGCGTCCGCGTTCGTGGCGAACAACGCCGGAAGCGACTGCACGATCAGGAAGATGGCGACGGCGGCGAGGGTCACGAGGATCATCGAGCCGGCGAACAGCGCCGCTCCCGAGAACCATCGATCGCCCGGGCGGCTCTTCGCTTTCAGGGGCTCGGTCCTGGTGACCGCCGGTGTTGTGGTCATTGCTTCGATTCTCGATCGGAGTCGGGTGTCGGGAGGAGTGCTGCGGGCCTGAAGATGCCCGGTCCGACCTTACGGCCGGACCGGGCATCCATGGGGTCTTACTTGATGGCGTCGATCGCCGCGGTGACCTGCTCGCGCAGAGTATCGGAGATCGGCGAGCTACCGGCGGCAGCGGCGACGGCGTCCTGGCCCTCGGCGCTGGCGGCGTAGGAGAAGAAGCCCTTCACGTTGGCAGCGACCGTGGCGTCCTCGTACTCGGCGCAGCCGATGAGGTAGCTGACGAGAACGATCGGGTAGGCACCGGACGCAGTCGTGGTGCGGTCGATCTTGATCGCGATGTCGGTCGCGGCACGACCCTCTTCCTCGGGCGATGCGTCGACGACGGCGGCCGCGGCCTCGGGGGAGTAGGGGACGAACTCTTCGCCGACCTTGATCGCGACGGTGCCGAGCTCGCCGGCACGCGAAGCGTCGGCGTAGCCGATGGTTCCCTGTCCGCCCTGGACGGCGCTGATGACGCCCGAGGTGCCGTTGGCGGCCTCTCCGCCGGAGAGCGGCCAGACGCCGTCGGCTTCGCTGGTCCACACCGACGGGGCGGCGTCGAACAGGTAGTCGGTGAAGTTCTCGGTGGTGCCCGAGTCGTCCGAACGGTGGACCGCGGTGATCGCGGTGCTGGGGAGCTCGACGCCGGAGTTCAGCGCGGCGATGGCCGGGTCGTTCCAGGTCGTGATGTTGCCCGCGAAGATGTTCGCGAGGGTGTCGGGGTCGAGGTTCAGCGAGTCGATGCCGTCGAGGTTGAAGACGACGGCGATCGGGGAGATGTAGGTCGGCAGCTCGACGAGGTCGGAGCCCTCGGCGCACGAGCCGAAGGGGCCCTCTTCGATCTCGTCGGTCTTGAACGCGCGGTCGGAGCCCGCGAAGGCGAAAGCACCCTCCTGGAACGACTCGCGGCCCGCGCCGGAGCCGGCGGCGTCGTAGTTGACGGTCAGCCCGGCGTTGGCCTCCTGCACGCCCTTGGTCCAGGTCTGGACGGCGACTTCCTGCGACGAGGCGCCGCCGCCGACGAGGTTTCCGGCGAGGTCGCCGGTGCTGGACGAGCTGTCGCCGCCGGAGCCGGCGGGGGCCTCGTTCGAGGCGCACCCGGCGAGGGCGAGGGCTGCGACAGCAGCCACGGCGCCGAACTGGGCGAAACGGTTGAGCTTCACGATGTGAATCCTTCGCGTGTGAGGAAAGAGAAGAACCCGGTGCAGGGTTCGAAACCCGGTGCAGGGTTCGTCGGGAACGCTAGACAGGGACTCTTAAGCAACCGGGCTGAAGAGGTGAACGGACGGTGAACAGGCCCGGGATTCCGCGGGTCTCGGGGGCGGATCAATAGGCTGTGAAAATGCCCGCAACGGACTCTCCTCCCCTCGGCGCGCAGTCCGTGCTCGACCGCTCCGCTTTCGCACCCGCCCCGCGCACCCTCATCGACGTGCTGGTGGAGGTCGCCGCACGCCATCCCGAGGCGTCCGCCGTCGACGACGGATCGGGCGCGTTGAGCTATCGCGAGCTGCTCGCCCGCGTGTGGCAGACGGCGGCGCGCCTGCACGAGGCCGGGGTCGAGCGCGGTGACCGCGTCGGGGTGCGCATGCCGTCGGGCTCGAAGGAGCTCTACGTCTCGATCCTCGGGGTGCTCGCGGCGGGAGCAGCCTATGTGCCGGTCGACGCCGACGACCCGGAGGAGCGGGCGCGTCTGGTCTTCGGCGAGGCGAGGGTCGCGGGCGTCATCACCGGTACCGGCGACTACACGCCGGCCGTGGACGACGACGATGCCGACGTCGCTTCCGAGGAGCTGCCGATCTCGACGCTGTTCGCCGGAGACGCGCCGCATCCGAGCACCCGCTCGACGCCCATCGTCGCCCCGCCCACCGTCGACGACGACGCCTGGATCATCTTCACCTCCGGGTCGACGGGGGTGCCGAAGGGGGTGGCGGTCTCGCACCGATCGGCGGCGGCGTTCGTCGATGCGGAAGCCCTCATGTTCCTGCAGGATGCCCCGCTCGGCCCGGGCGACCGGGTGCTCGCGGGCCTGTCGGTCGCCTTCGACGCGTCGTGCGAGGAGATGTGGCTCGCGTGGGGGCACGGCGCCTGCCTCGTGCCGGCGCCGCGTTCACTCGTGCGGTCGGGCGAAGACCTCGCGCCCTGGCTGCTGCGGCAGGGCATCACCGTCGTCTCCACGGTGCCGACGTTGGCCGCGATGTGGCCGGGCGACGCGATCGAGAACGTGCGCCTGCTGATCTTCGGCGGCGAGGCGTGTCCTCCGGAGCTCGCCGCACGCCTGGTGGCCGAGGGGCGCGAGGTGTGGAACACCTACGGGCCGACCGAGGCGACCGTCGTCGCGTGCGGCGCCCCGCTCGACGGTTCCGTGCCCGTGCGCATCGGGCTGCCGCTGGACGGATGGGCGCTCGCCGTGGTCGACGACGCCGGCCACCGGGTCGCCGAGGGCGGCATCGGCGAGCTGATCATCGGCGGGGTGGGCCTCGCGCGCTACCTCGACCCCGCGAAGGATCGGGAGAAGTACGCGCCCATGCCCACGCTGGGCTGGGACCGCGCCTACCGCTCGGGCGACCTGGTGCGTTTCGACCCCGAGGGCCTCGTCTTCCAGGGCCGGGCCGACGACCAGGTCAAGGTCGGCGGGCGCCGCATCGAACTCGGCGAGGTCGAGTCGGCCCTGCAAGACCTGCCCGGGATCGCCGCCGCCACCGTCGCCGTGCGTCACACCGAGGCCGGCGTGCCGATCCTCGTCGGTTACCTCGTCACCGAGGGCGGCGCGGAACTCGACCGGTCGGCAGCGCGAGCGGCGCTGGCCGAACGGCTGCCGGCGGCGACCATCCCGCTCCTCGCGGTCGTCGATGAGCTGCCGGTGCGCACCTCGGGCAAGGTCGACCGCGCCGCCCTCCCGTGGCCGCTCCCGGGTGTGGACGCACCGGTCGCCGTCGACTTCTCGCCCGCGGAGGCCTGGCTCGCCGAGCAGTGGCAGGCCGTGCTCGGCATGCCGGTGCCCGACCGCAAGGCCGACTTCTTCGACCTCGGCGGCGGCTCGCTGGCCGCCGCGCAGCTCGTGTCGCGCATCCGCGCGCGCGTGCCGGAGTTCTCGGTCGCCGACATCTACGACGTCCCCCGGCTCGGCGCGATGGCGAAGGCGCTCGGGCCGCTGGGCGACGACGACGCGACCGTGGGGTTCCGTCGCCCCCTGCCGACCCCGCGCGCGACCCAGTGGGCGCAGACCCTGCTCGGCGTTCCGCTGTACATCCTCTCCGGCGTGCGCTGGCTGCTGTACCTGCTGACCGCGAGCGCGATCCTGCAGCTCGTGCCCGGCTTCGACGCGCTTCCGACCGCGCCGTGGCCGCTCATCGTCGTCGGGCTCGTCGTGTTCGCGACGCCGTTCGGGCGCATGGCGATCGCCGCCGCATCCGCCCGGCTCCTGCTCGCCGGCCTCGCGCCCGGCGACTATCCGCGCGGCGGCTCGGTGCATCTGCGGCTGTGGCTCGCCGAGCAGATCGCGGCGCAGGTCGACGCGGTCGGCCTCGCCGGGGCACCGTGGGTGACGTACTACGCCCGCGCGCTCGGTGCCAAGATCGGCCGCGACGTCGACCTGCACACGCTCCCGCCGGTGACGGGCATGCTCGAGATCGGCGACCGCGCGTCGATCGAACCCGAGGTCGACCTCACGGGGTACTGGATCGACGGCGACCTCGTGCGCATCGGGCGCGTGCGCATCGGCGCCGAAGCCAGCATCGGAGCGCGCAGCACCCTCGCCCCGGGAACCCGGATCGGGCAGCGCGCCGAGATCGCGCCGGGCTCGGCCGTGTTCGGCCGCGTGCGCGCCGATCAGACCTGGGCGGGCTCGCCCGCCGTGCGGGTCGGCGGCGCGGGCGGAGGCTGGCCCTCCGAGAGACCGCCTGCCGCTCATCGCTGGCTGTGGGCGTACGCCGCCTCGGCCGCCGCCCTCGCGCTGCTGCCGCTGATCGCCTTCGCCGTCGGCGGGCTGGTGCTCGCGCAGGGCATGCGCGGCGCCGCCGACCTCGCCGCGGCGCTCGCCGCCGCCCTCGTCTGGCTCGTACCGGCGGTGCTCGCGGTGGGCGTGGTCTTCGCCGGCTCGGTCGTCGTGCTGGTGCGGGTGTTCTCGATCGCCCTCCGCGAGGGCGTGCACCCCGTCCGCAGCCGGGTCGCCTGGCAGGCATGGACGATCGAGAGGTTGCTCGACGCGTCGCGCACCATCCTCTTCCCGCTGTACTCCAGCCTGTTCACCCCGGTGTGGCTCCGGATGCTGGGAGCCCGGGTGGGCCGCGACGTCGAGGCGTCGACGGTTCTGCTGATCCCGTCGATGGCGCGCATCGAGGACGGCGCCTTCCTCGCCGACGACACGATGGTCGCCTCCTACGAGCTGCACTCCGGATGGCTGCGGATCGGTCCCGTCCGCATCGGCAAGCGCGCGTTCCTCGGCAATTCCGGCATGGCGGCGCCCGGCCACCGCGTGCCGCGCGACGGCCTCGTCGCGGTTCTGTCCTCTGCGCCGGTCAAGGCGAAAGCGGGTTCGTCGTGGTTGGGGTCGCCCGCCGTGCGCCTCCGGCGCCTCTCGGCCGCGGGCGACGAATCGCGCACCTACCGCCCGACCTCGGGTCTGCGCGTGGCGCGGGCGCTGTGGGAGATCTGCCGCATCGTGCCCGTCTTCGTCACGTGCGCCATCGGTGTGCTCGTGCTGTTCGCTCTGGCGGGGCTGTGGGATTCGCTCGGCCCCGTCGGCGCCCTGCTGCTCTCCGGGGTCGTGATGCTGGCCGCCGGTGCGGTCGCGGCGACCGCGTCGACCCTGGCGAAGTGGATCATCGTCGGCCCGATCCGTGCGGGCGAGCAGCCGCTCTGGTCGAGCTTCGTCTGGCGCACCGAGGTGTCGGACACCTTCACCGAGATGGTGGCCGCCCCCTGGTTCGCGCGCGCGGCGACGGGCACCCCGGCCCTGGCGATGTGGCTGCGGTCGCTGGGCGCCAAGATCGGCACGGGCGTCTGGTGCGAGAGCTACTGGCTGCCCGAGCCCGACCTCGTGACGCTGGGTGACGCCTCGACCGTGAACCGCGGATGCGTCGTGCAGACGCACCTCTTCCACGACCGGATCATGAGCATGGATGCGGTGGAGCTCGAGCCGGGGGCGACGCTCGGCCCGCACAGCGTGGTGCTGCCGGCGGCGGCCATCGGTGCCCACGCGACGGTCGGGCCGGCCTCGCTCGTCATGCGGGGCGAGACCGTTCCGGTCGGATCGCGGTGGAGCGGCAACCCGATCGGTCCGTGGCGCGCGGTCAAGGCCCGCGCCTACCAGTCGACACAGTGACAGGCTGGGGTGAACACCCGAGAACGGTTCCGCCCGCCCGGCGCCACGGACACCCCGACAGAGGCCCAGTGACAGAGCTCGCACACGACCCGTACACGCCCCAGAGCGGCGATCCGACGTTCGGCGTCGAGTCGTACGACCTGCGGATCGGTTATCGCGTGCGGACCAACCGCCTCGAAGGGGTGGCCACGCTCGAAGCGGTCGCTCACGTCGCCCTCCGGGCGTTCACGCTCGACCTGGTCGGACTCCGCGCGACGCGGGTGCGCGTGAACGGCGAGGCCAGAACGTCGTACCGCCCCGGACCGCGCAAGCTCCGTGTCGTACCCGTCGCCCCGATCGCGGCGGGGGAGCGCTTCACGGTGGAGGTCGTCTACGCGGGACAGCCCGCCCCGCGTCGATCCCGTTGGGGCACCATCGGCTGGGAGGAGCTCGACGACGGGGCGCTCGTGGCCGCGCAGCCCACGGGAGCCCCGACGTGGTTCCCGTGCAACGACCGCCCCGCCGACCGCGCGCGTTACCGGCTCGAGATCACGACCGAGGACGGCTACGAGACCGCGGCCACGGGAACGCCGAGTGCGCCCGTTCGTCGCGGCGGGTCGGTCACCACGACCTTCGCCTCCGACACCCCGACGGCGACCTACCTCGCGGCCGTGCATATCGGCCGCTATCGCACGACGCCCCTCACCGGCACGGGGGTCGCCGCGATCCCGACGGTGCGCGTGAGCGCGCCGCCGGCTCTGCGCTCAGCGGTCGCGGCAGCCTTCGCCGACGTGCCGCGGATGCTGCGCGTGTTCGCCGAGGCGTTCGGCCCCTACCCGCAGACCGACTGCGCGCTCGTCGTCACGGAGGACGTGCTCGAGATCCCGCTCGAGGCGCAGGGGCTCGCCGTGTTCGGCTCCAACCATCTCGCGCCCGCGTCGCAGCGGCTCGTCGCCCACGAGCTCGCCCACCAGTGGTTCGGCAACAGCGTCGGGCTCGCGCGCTGGGAGGACATCTGGCTCAACGAGGGCTTCGCCTGCTACGCCGAATGGGTGTGGTCGGAAGCATCCGGTTCCACGAGCGCCGGCGCGCTCGCCGCGTCGCACCACGCGCGTCTCGCCGCGCAACCGCAGGATCTCGTCCTCGCCGACCCCGGACCGGACCGCATGTTCGACGACGTCGTCTACAAGCGCGGTGCGCTGACCCTCCACGCGCTGCGCACGCTCCTGGGCGACGAGGCGTTCTTCCGGATGCTGCGCGACTGGACGTCGACGCATCGCCACCGCACCGTGGTGACCGACGACTTCCGCCACCTGGTCGCGAACGCCGGCGGAGCCGCCGCGGCGGCACTGCTGAGCGCGTGGATCGACAGGACGCCGTTGCCGCCGTTCGGCTGACTTCTGCGTCCGCGTACTGCCAGAATGGTCGCCATGCGACGGTTGCGAGTATCCCGCCTCGTGCGCGGGTCGCTCGCGGCGGGCGTGGCGACCTTCGTCGCCCTGCTCTCGCACGTGTCGGCGGGCGGCGCGATGCCGGGATGGATCGGGATCGTCGTCCCGCTCACGGTCTCGGTGCCGGTCTGCGTCATCCTCGCCGGTCGCAGCCTCTCCGCGGTGCGGCTGGCGCTCGCGGTGGGCATCAGCCAGGCGCTGTTCCACACGCTCTTCGTCCTCGGAACCTTCGCCCCCTCGAGCGGCGCGGCGACGACCCGTTCCCACGTGCACCAGGTGGGTATGAGCATGCCGATGGGCGCCGCGGCCGAGACGATGGCCACGGGGGCCGATGCCGCGATGTGGCTCGCGCACGGGATCGCCGCGATCGTGACCGTCGCAGCGGTGCACCGCGGTGAGGCCACGGGTCGACGGCTGATCGAGCTCGCCCGCCGGATCCTGTCGTGGGTGCGCCGCCGCATCCTCGCTTCGTCGATCTTCTCGCCCCCGGTGCCCCGCCTCGTGCGGGCGGGGGTCGTCTCGGTACGGCCGGCTCTGTCGGTCGTCGTCGTCGCGTCATCGGGACGGAGGGGTCCGCCCGTCGTTGCCGCTGTCTGAGCACGGCCACGCCGCGCCCGGACCTTCCGACGACCCCTTCTTCCGCGATCGACGCGTCAGCTCGCCGCGCTCCCTCCCGGGTGCGCACGGCTCCGTCGTCGACGACCCCAAACGAGAGACCTTCCCATGACCACGACACTCGCGCGCCCCGACGGCGGGACGCCCCCCGAGGCGAAGAAGCAGAGAGGCTGGTTCGGCCAGCTGCTGCTTCGCCTGCACTTCTACGCCGGCATCCTCGTCGGGCCTTTCATCTTCGTCGCCGCCGTCAGCGGCGCGCTCTACGCCCTGACCCCGCAGGTCGAGCAGGTCGTCTACGACCACGAACTCCGTGCACCGGTCACCGACACGTCGCTGACCCTCGGCGACCAGATCGAGATCGCCGAGGCGTACATCGGCGACGCGGCGACGCTCTCCGCGGTACGGCCGGCCCCCGAACCCGGTGACACCACCCGCGTCATGTTCGCCCAGGACGGACTCGGCGAGAGCGAGTCGCGGGCGGTCTTCGTCGACCCCGGCACGGGGCAGATCCGGGGCGACCTCGTCGTCTACGGCACCAGCGGAGCCCTGCCTCTGCGCACCTGGGTCGACCAGCTGCACCGCAGCCTGAATCTGGGCGAACCGGGTCGCTACTACAGCGAGCTCGCCGCATCCTGGCTCGGCGTCGTGGCCCTCGCGGGTCTCGCGCTCTGGATCATCCGCATCCGACGCTCGAAGGCCAAGAAGGATTTCGTGCGACCGAATCGCGCCTACAGCGGGTACCGCCGGGTCTTCTCGTGGCATACCTCCGTCGGCATCTGGGTGCTGGTGGGCGCGCTGTTCCTCTCCGCGACGGGCATCACCTGGTCGGCCTATGCCGGCGCGAACGTCAGCAACCTCCGGGCCGCTCTCGACTGGGGCACCCCGTCGGTGAGCACGAGCCTCTCGGGCGAGGCGGACGCCGGCGGCGGGGAGCACGCCGACCACCACGGCGGGGGGAGCGCCCCGACGGGCGATGCCGACCCCGCGACGTTCGACGCCGTCCTCGCCGTCGCCGAGGGCGTGAACGTCAACACCCGACGCGTGGAGATCAAGCCCCCCGCCGAGCCCGGCACGGCCTGGGTGGTCCAGGAGATCCAGCGCAGCTTCCCCACGGAGGTCGACGCCGTCGCGGTCGACGGCTCCACCCTCGAGGTGGTCGACCGCGTCGACTTCGCGGAGTTCTCGATCCCGGCCAAGCTCGCACGCTGGGGCATCGACCTTCACATGGGCTCGATGTTCGGCCTCGTCAACCAGATCGTGATGTTCGTGATCGCCTCGGGCATCGCCGCGATGGTCGTGCTCGGATACGCGATGTGGTGGAAGCGGCGTCCGACGCGGACGGGTGCGCTCGTCGGCACGCCCCCGCGGCGCGGCGCACTCCGCGGCGCACCGTGGTGGGGCATCGTCGCGGTCATCGTCGGTGCGGTCGCCGTCGGGCTGTGGTTGCCGTTCGTCGGGTACACGCTCGCGGCATTCGTCGTGGTCGACGTCGTGGTCGGGTGGTGGCAGCGCGCGAGAACCCGCGCGTGACCGTCGCTGACGGTCGGGGCCCCGGTCCCGGCCGTCAGCTCGACGCGATGGCGAACGCGGCCGAGAGAACGACCCCGCGCGGGCCGTCGAGATCGACGCCGGCGAGGTCGCCCACGCGCCCGGGCACGCGGGCGGTCCACGACGCGGCCGACCCGACGACGTCGACCAGGGCGGGGTCGATGCGGAGCCCCCGCCCATCGGCTTTGAGCGCGGCCTCGACGCGCGTCCACGCGCGGACGTCGGCGGGCCGATCGCCGAGCACACCCGCGAGACCGGCCGCGTCGCGCTGCGGATCGTCGACGAGCTCCGCGTCGATCCCTATGGCCGAGGCCTCGGTGCGGGAGACGGTGGCGACGACAGCGTGGTCGCCGGCGTAGGCGACGGATGCTTCGAACTCCGCGCCGGCGATGCGCACCGGTCCGTGGTCGCCGCCGCACCGCGCGCACGGGTTGGACAGGACCGCCCCGGGCACGAGGTCGCGGATCAGCGCCCAGGCCACGGAGCGACGAGCGCCGCCGTCGGGCACGCGGGCCCACGCGAGGCGGAGCGACGTCGGGGCACCCGTCATCGCTAGAGCCTCGGGTCGTGCGTCTCGATCGAGACGATGCCCGCGCCGGGGTTGTCGACCGGCAGATGCGCCACCGAGAAGGCGGCGGTGTCCAGCGTCGACGCACTGCCCAGGTAGGCGCCGGGGCGGGTGCCGGTGGTCGCCGCCAGCTCAGAGAGGATGTCGGGGAGCACGGGGCCGTGGCTGCACAGCACGACGGGCTTGCGGGCACGAACGCGCTCGACGACGACGGTGCGCGGGTCAGACAGCCCGTGCGACCACGCGTGCTCGCTGATGAGCTCGGTGCGGTCGACGCGGCGCCCCAGAGCGGCCGACAGCGGCATGACGGTGCGGATGCATCGCTCGGCGGGGCTCGAGACGATCCGTCGCACGCCGAACGCCAGGAGCGGGCCGACGATCGCGTTGGACTGGCGCCGACCTCGTGTGTTCAGCGGGCGCGCGGCGTCGTCGCCGTCCCAGTCCTCTCTCGACTTCGCCTTCGCGTGGCGCAGGACGACGAGGGGGAACGTGCGCAGCACGCCGCCGTCGACGAGCGCGGTGAACGCGTCGAGGATCTCGATGTCGACCGGGTAGCTCAGACGCGCACGGGCTTTCTTGACGCTCATCCACTCGACGGACGAGACCTCCTTGTTGGGCACGAACGACGTCGAGCGCACCGCGGCATCCGTCGCCTCGGTCGCCCAGTAGTGCACGATCTTCGTGCGGCCGTTGGGCATCGCGTAGCGCGAGACCCCCACCGGCGCGCCGAGGGAGACGCGCAGGCCCGTCTCCTCGTGGATCTCTCGTACGGCCGCCTCGGGGAGCGTCTCGCCGGGATCGAGCTTGCCCTTGGGCAGCGTCAGGTCGCGGTATCGCGTGCGCGTGATGAGCAGCACGCGCAGCTTTCCGTCGACCACGCGCCACACCACACCGCCCGCGGCATAGACGGCGGTCTCGGTCATCGAACCGCCCGAGCCCGGCGCCGACGCTGGACGTTGACCATCGTCTTGTCCTGCATGTCCACGAGCGGTCGGCCGTCGGCGTCGACGCTGCGTCTGATCCACTCTCCGTCGGCCTGGAGGTGCCACGAGCTCGTGCCATCGCTCATCGCGAGGTCGAACAGGGCGCTCAACTCCAGCAGCTGCGCCGGATCGATCACGCGGACGAGCGCCTCGACGCGGCGGTCGAGGTTGCGGTGCATCATGTCGGCGCTGCCGATGTACACCTGCGGATCGCCGTCGTTCTCGAACGCGAAGATGCGCGAGTGCTCGAGGTAGCGCCCCAGGATGCTGCGCACCGTGATGTTCTCGCTGAGCCCCGGCACGCTCGGCTTGAGCGAGCAGATGCCCCGCACCCACACCTCGACCTTCACACCGGCCTGGCTCGCCCGGTACAGCGCGTCGATGATCTGCTCGTCGACCATCGAGTTGACCTTGATCCGCACGCGGGCGGGCTTGCCCGCCTGTGCGTTGTCGCGCTCGCGCTCGATGAGGCGGACGAGACCCTTGCGGAGGTGGAGGGGGGCCACCAGGAGGCGCTTGAACTTCTTCTCGATCGCGTACCCGCTCAGTTCGTTGAACAGGCGCGTGAGGTCGCGGCCGACCTGATCGTCGACGGTGAAGAGACCGAAGTCCTCGTAGATGCGGCTCGTCTTCGGGTTGTAGTTGCCCGTGCCGACGTGGCTGTAGTGGCGGAGCACGCCCTCTTCCTCGCGGATGACGAGGGCGAGCTTGCAGTGGGTCTTGAGTCCCACCAGGCCGTAGACCACGTGGACGCCGGCCTTCTCGAGCTTGCGGGCCCAGACGATGTTGTTCGCCTCGTCGAAGCGCGCCTTCACCTCGACCAGGGCGAGCACCTGCTTGCCGGCCTCCGCCGCGTCGATGAGCGCCTGCACGATCGGGCTGTCTCCCGACGTGCGGTACAGCGTCTGCTTGATGGCGAGCACGTGAGGGTCGCGTGCGGCCTGCTCCAGGAAGGCCTGCACGCTCGTCGCGAACGACTCGTAGGGGTGGTGCACCAGCACGTCGGCGGAGCGGATCGCGGCGAACAGGTCGGCTCGGCCGTTCTGCTCGGCGGGTTGGAACGCGACGGCCGTCTTCGGCACGTGCGGCGGGTAGTGCAGATCGGGGCGGTCGATCTTCGAGAGGTCGAACAGGCCGCGCAGATCCAGCGGGCCGGGGAGGCGGTAGACCTCCTGCTCGGTGATGTCGAGCTCGGTGATGAGCAGGTCGAGCGTCACGTCGTCCATGTCATCGGTGATCTCGAGGCGGATCGGAGGCCCGAACCGGCGACGCAGCAGCTCGGCCTCGAGGGCCTGGATGAGGTTCTCGGTCTCATCCTCCTCGATCGTCATGTCTTCGTTGCGGGTGAGTCGGAAGGCGTGGTGGTCGAGCACCTCCATGCCGGGGAAGAGGTGTCCGAGGTGGTTGGAGATGAGCTCTTCGAGCGGCAGGTAGCGCACGCGGTCGCCCGCCGCGACCTTGACGAAGCGGGGGAGCATCGGCGGCACCTTGAGACGTGCGAACTCCTGGCGACCGGTGCGGGCATTGCGCACGCGGATGGCGAGGTTCAGCGACAGCCCCGAGATGTAGGGGAACGGGTGCGCGGGATCGACGGCGAGCGGCATGAGCACGGGGAAGACCTGCGTCTGGAAGTACTCGGTCAGCGTCTCGCGGTCGCCGTCGTCGAGCGAGTCCCAGGTGACCACGTCGATGCCGGAGTCAGACAGGGCCGGGCGCACCAGGTCGTTCCACACCGCGGCGTGGCGCAGCTGCAGCGCGTGCGCGTCGGCGGAGATGTCGGCGAGCACCTCCTGCGGTGCGCGGCCGACGTTGGTCGGCACGGCGAGACCGGTGAGGATGCGGCGGGCGAGGCCTGCGACGCGCACCATGAAGAACTCGTCGAGGTTGCTCGCGAAGATCGCCAGGAAGTTCGCCCGCTCCAGGGTGGGGAGCGTCGGGTCTTCGGCCAGTTCGAGAACCCGCTGGTTGAAGGCCAGCCAGCTCAGCTCACGGTCGAGGTAGCGATTCTCGGGAAGCTGGGCGTCGACCGCCTCGACCGCTTCGTCGAAGTCGTCGTCATCCGCGTCGCCGAGACCTGAATCGAGCGCGTCGTCCTGGATCATTCCCTCATCATGACAGGACGAGGTGACGCCCGCGTGAACGGGTCGACGGCTTCTCGAGCGCCTACGAGGCTCCGGGTGCCGCCGCGGCTGGAGGAACGTCGTCCTCGTACACGTTGAAGCGGTAGCCGACGTTGCGCACCGTGCCGATGAGCTGCTCGAGATCGCCGAGCTTCGCGCGCAGGCGTCGTACGTGCACGTCGACCGTGCGGGTGCCGCCGAAGTAGTCGTAGCCCCAGACCTCGCTCAGCAGCTGCTCGCGCGTGAACACCCGGGAGGGGTGCGTGGCGAAGAAGTGCAGGAGCTGGAACTCCTTGTAGGTGAGGTCGAGCGGCTTGCCGTGCACCTTCGCCGAGTACGACGACTCGTCGATCGTGATGCCAGAGGTCTGGATGCGGCTGGAGACCTGCTCCTTCGCCATCCGCCCGACGGCGAGCCGGATCCGCGCGTCGACCTCCGCGGGCCCCGCCGTCATCAGGATGACGTCGTCGACCCCCCAGTCGGTCGAGACCGCGGTGAGCCCGCCTTCGGTGACGACCAGCACGAGCGGGGCATCGAGGCCCGTGGTGTTCAGGATCTTGCACAGCGACTTCGCGCCGACAAGATCGGCACGGGCGTCGATGAACACGACGTCGGCGCTGGGTGCGTTCACCAACTGCGCCGGTTCGGCGGGGATCTGCCGAACGCGATGGCTGAGGAGTTCGAGCGCGGGCAGCACGGAGCTGCCGCCGGGGGCGGAACTCAGAACGAGAAGCTGTGCCAACAGGGACCTCCGCGTCGCGTTCCCCGCGACGTGCCCATCCTAGGGCGACTCGGGGGAACAGGTGTTCGCGGGTGCGCGCGGGCGTCGCGTAGGCGAGAATGTCGGCATGCCCGGTCCTGAACTCGCACCTCGCCGCACGGTCGGCGGGGTCATCGCCGTCTGGGTGGTCGCAGCGCTCGCCGGGATCGCGATCGGAATCTTCGTGCCCGCCGACGACCGAGCCGCCTGGCTCACCGTCGGACTCGGCGGCACCCTCGTGCTCGCCTTCACCATCCAGCTGTCGTACGGCCGTTCGCAGCAGTTCGTGGAGCGGGTCGCCGCGAGCGTCCTCGGAGCCCTCGTCGTGCTCGGCGTCATCAGCGCGGGCTTCGGGCTCGCCGCGATCGTTCCCGGATAGACTGCACGCATGGACCTCCTCGCGCTCGAACTGTTCTTCGTGGGCCTGCTGGGCTTGGCCTCGCTCGCCATCGCCTTCGTCTCGGTGGTCGTCGTGAAGAACCTGTACCGCGGTCAGCGCTGATAGAACGTGTTCGACCTTCCCACCGACCTCCCCGCAGACCTCGCGCCGCTCTCGTGGCTGGTCGGCGTCTGGGAGGGAACGGGTGTGCTCGACTACGAAGCATCCGGTCACAGCTACGCCGGCGAGTTCGCCCACCGCGTGAGCTTCAGCCATGACGGCGGCTCGTACCTGAACTACTCGGCCAGCGCGTGGCTCCAGTCCGGTGACACCACCACTCCGCTGGTATCCGAGATGGGGTACTGGCGTCTGAGCCGTCCGGCCACCGACGCCGACGCGGGCCCCGCGCTCCTTCCCCCGCGCGAACCCGCGCCGGCCCGCACCGTCGACGACGTCGAGGCGCTCCGCAACGCCGAGGGCGGGTTCGACATCGAGGTCTCGCTCGTCCACGCCGACGGGGTGCACGAGCTGTATCTCGGCCAGGTGCGCGGACCCCGCATCGATCTCGCGACCGACGCCGTGGTCCGCGCGGCCGGCGCGAAGGACTACGTCGCCGCCACGCGCATGTACGGTCTCGTCGATGCCCATCTGCTCTGGGCGTGGGACATCGCGGCCTTCGGCCAGGAGCTGCGCTCGCACGCCTCGGCGCGTCTCGCGCGGGTCGACTGATGGCCACCGATTACTCCGGCGTCCCGGGCGCCGTCGCCGACGAACGGGGCCTGCGCCACGTGGGCGGTCCGCTCGCCGAGCAGCGCGCGCTCGTCGCCGGCCGTGCGGTCGCCCCGCTGGGCGACCGCCGCGTGCTCACGGTCTCGGGCGAAGACAGGCTGAGCTGGCTCGACTCGCTCTCGTCGCAATCGCTCACCCACCTGGCGCCCGGCGTCGGCACCGAGACGCTCATCCTCGACCCGCAGGGCCGGGTCGAGCACGCCGCGTCGATCGTCGACGACGGCGAGACGGCGTGGCTGCTCGTCGACGAGTCGGACGCCGCGGGCCTGGCGACCTGGCTCACGAAGATGCGTTTCCGACTGCGCGTCGAGGTGCGCGACCGGTCCGATGACCTGGCGATCGTCGGTGGCACTGCCGCGGCCGTCGCCGCGCTGACCGCCGTCGGTCCGACGGGCACCCCCGTCCGCTGGCGAGACCCGTGGCCCGACGTCTCGCCGGGCGGGTGGGGCTACGCGGTCGTCGAGCCGCACCCCGGTGCCGACCGCGACTGGAGCGAGGCGGTCGTCACGCTCGCCGAGCTCGACGAGATCGTCGCCGCGGCGGCGCGCGGCGAGATCGCCCTGGCCGGGCGCGACGCCGTCGACGCGCTCCGTGTCGCCGCGTGGAGGCCCCGCGTGAGCGCCGACGCCGACGAACGCGCCCTCCCGCACGAGCTCGACTGGATGCGCACCGCCGTCCACCTGTCGAAGGGCTGCTATCGCGGCCAGGAGACGGTCGCGAAGGTGCATAACCTCGGGCATCCTCCGCGCCGGCTCGTCGCCCTGCAGCTCGACGGGAGCGACAGCGTGCTGCCCGCGCCGGGCGACGTCGTGCGGGCGGGGGAGACCGAGGTCGGGGCCATCACGTCCGTCGCGCTGCACTACGAGGACGGCCCCATCGCCCTGGCGATCGTGAAGCGCTCGGCGCCCACCGATGTCGACCTCGTCGTCGACACGAGCGACGGTCCGGTCTCGGCCGCCCAGGAGGTCGTCGTTCCGCGCGACGCGGGGGCGACAGCATCCGTTCCCCGTCTTCCTCGGCTGGGGCGGCGCGCCGCCTCGTCGTGAGCGCCGCGAACGAGCCCGCGCCGACGACGGGAGTCGTCACCACGGGATGGCGGTCGCGACTCGATCTTCGTCCCCGGCTGTTCCGGGTGCGCGACTCGGGCGCCGCGATCATCCAGATCGTTCTCGCCGCCACCGGTGCCTACACCTTCGCCCATCTCGTACTGGGCCACGCGCTCCCGCTCGTCGCCGCGACCGTCACGGTCTCGAGCCTCGGGCTTGTGCGCGACGCCCGTCCGCGACGGGTCATCGAGACGGTCGCCGGGATGCTGGTGGGCATCCTCATCGCCGAGGTCATCGTGCTCGTCGCCGGCGGCGGCTGGTGGCAGATCGCGCTCGCGCTGGGCACGACCCTCGTCGTCGCCCGTTTCCTCTCGGCCCAGCCCGCCTTCGCGATCGCGGCGGCCATCCAGGCGCTCATCGCCCTCACCGTCGGTGTGGGCGCGCCGCCGTTCCTGCGGCTGCTCGACGGCATCGTCGGGGGGATCGCGGCGCTCCTCGTGACCGCCCTGGTGCCGCGCAGCGGCCGCCGATCGGAGCTGCGCGACGCGGCCGCCCTCTTCGCCGGGGTGGACAGCGCCATCTCCACGCTCGTGCAGGCGCTGCGGCGAGGCGACCGGTTGCGCGCCGATCGCGGCCTCGAGAAGGCGCGCGCGCTGCAGGCCGCGGTCGACCAGTGGCGCACGTCGCTCGAGTCGGGGCTCGCGATCGCGCGCATCTCGCCCTTCCTTCACCGCGAACGCTCGGAGCTCGCCCGACACGAACGCGTGCGCCAGTCGATGGATCTCGCGACCCGCAACCTGCGGGTCGTCGCGCGCCGCATCTCGTATCTCGTCGACGACGGCGCGCCCCGCGAGATCGCCGCCGATCTGCTCGCCGAGCTCGGCCGCGCCGCACGGCTCGTCGCCGACTCCCTCGACGACATCTCGGTGGAGCCCGCCGCCCGTGCGGTGATCGTCGGCATCGCCGCCCGCCTCGACCCCGCCGCGATGCTGCCCGGGGCAGGTCTCGGCGACCACAACCTCATCGCCGCGCTGCGTCCGCTCGCGGTCGATCTGCTCACCGCCACCGGCATGCCGCCGGGGGATGCCCGGGCGATCATCCCGCGCATCTGATCCGCGGGCGGCTCGGCGCGGTAGACGCGGCGCTCAGCGGGGCGCGACTGCGTGCCAGGGAACGCCGACCTCGCCGAGGCGCCATCGCGAGCGCTCGAGCAGCGGCCATCCCGCGTCCGCGAGGGCGGCGAGGGTCGCCCGCCAGCGCGAGACGGGTCCGAACGCCGACTGCGCCGCAGCGCGCTCCCACTCGCGGTCGAGGGCGGCGAGCAGGTCGTGCACGGGCTCGCCGGGGACGTTGTGGTGGATCAGGGCCTTGGGCAACCGCTCCGCGGCGATCGACGGCTGCTGCAGCCCGGCCAGGCGCAGCGATACGGTCAGGCTGCGGGGTGCGGCGTCCGGGCCGACCTCGATCCAGGTCACCACGCGGCCGATCTCGTCGCAGGTGCCCTCGACGAGCATGCCGCCGGGTGCGAGGCGCGAAGCCATCCGCCTCCAGGCGTCGGCGACGTCGCCCTCGTCGTACTGGCGCAGGACGTTCATCGCGCGGATCACGGCAGGACGCCGTCCGTCGGGCAGCGGCACCTCGAATCCGCCGCGCGCGAACGACACTCCCGTGACGCCCGAGGCGTCGAGCTGAGCCCGGGCGCGGGCGACCCGCTCCGGATCGATCTCGAGCCCCCGCACTTCGACATCGGGGCGCACGCGGGCCAGTCGTTCCTTCAGCTCGAGGGTCGTCACGGCACTCGCGCCGAATCCGAGATCGACCACGAGAGGATCGTCGGAACGCCTCAGCACGCGGTGTCGTGCGATCCATCGGTCGACCCGCCGCAGCCGGTTGGTACCGGTGGTGCCGCGGGTGATCTGACCGACCGGCGACGCCCCCACACCCCCAGTGTGCCAGTGCCGCCCTCGATAGGATGGCGGCATGACCGCGCCTTACACGCTGATCCTCCTCCGACACGGCCAGAGCGAGTGGAACAAGACCAACCAGTTCACCGGGTGGGTCGACGTCCGCCTCACCGAACAGGGCAAGAACGAGGCCGCCCGCGGCGGCGAACTGCTCGCCGAATCGGGTCTGCTGCCCGACGTGCTGCACACGTCCGTGCTCAGCCGCGCAATCCAGACCGCCAACATCGCGCTCGACGCGGCCGACCGGCTGTGGATCCCCGTGAAGCGCTCGTGGCGTCTCAACGAGCGTCACTACGGCGCCCTCCAGGGCAAGGACAAGGCTCAGACGCTCGAGGAGTTCGGACCGGAGCAGTTCAAGCTCTGGCGCCGCTCGTTCGACGTTCCGCCGCCGGCCCTCCCCGCCGACGACGAGTACAGCCAGGTGGGCGACCCCCGCTACGTCGGGATCGACGGCGAGGTGCCCCACACCGAGTCGCTGAAGCTCGTCATCGACCGCATGCTCCCGTACTGGGAAGACGCGATCGTCCCCGACCTGCGCGCCGGGAAGACGGTGCTCGTCACCGCCCACGGCAACTCGCTCCGGGGCCTCGTCAAGAAGCTCGAGGGCATCAGCGACGACGACATCGCCGAGCTGAACATCCCGACCGGCATCCCGCTCGTCTACCGTCTCGACGAGAACCTCGAGCCCGTCGGCAAGGGCGAGTACCTCGACCCGGAGGCCGCCGCCGCCGGCGCCGCGGCCGTGGCCGCGCAGGGCAAGGGCTGACCCCCACCTTCCTGAAACGACGAAGAGCGGATGCTGCGAAGCATCCGCTCTTCGTCGTTCCGCGTGCTTACGCGGGGAGCGTCACGGAGTCGTCGGCCCCGGCCCAGTCGCCGGTGGCGAGGTAGACGACCCGCTTGGCGACGGAGACCGCGTGGTCGCCGAAGCGCTCGTGGTAGCGGCTGGCGAGGGTCGCGTCGACCGTCGCGGTGGCTTCACCCGTCCAGCCTTCGCCGAGCACCTTCTCGAACACGCTGAGGTGCAGCTCGTCGATGGCGTCGTCGTCGTTGCGGATCTCCTCCGCGATCGCGAGGTCTTCGGTGCGCAGCAGCTCCGTGAGCTTCTTCGCGACCGTCACGTCGAGCTCGCCCATGCGGGTGAACGTCGACTTGAGGCCCTTGGGGATCGCGCGCTCGGGGAAGCGCGACCGCGACAGCTGAGCGATGTGCTCGGCGAGGTCGCCCATGCGCTCGAGCGACGCGCTCACGCGCAGCGCAGTGACGACGATGCGCAGATCGCGGGCGACGGGCTGCTGGCGGGCGAGGATCTCGATGGCGAGTTCGTCGAGGGCCGCAGCCTTCTCGTCGATGATCGCGTCGGCCTCGATGACCGCTTCGGCGAGGGTGACGTCGCTCGTGGAGAACGACTGGGTGGCCTTCTCGATCGCGACCGAGACGAGTTCGGCGATCTCGACGAGTCGCGCTTGCACGTCCTCGAGGGACTGATGGAATACTTCACGCATTGCGGCAACCTTCCTGATTCGCAGGCACGCCGGTGCATCCCGCTGACCCTGGCGATTTTCCCCAGCCGAGGTTAACGAGCGGTGCCTTACGAGTGAACAGTATCCGGTGCGAACGGGGTACGACGGGGGCTGGGCGGGGGTTGACGTCTCGTGCCGTTTACTCTTGGCCTATGGATCAGACGCAGCTCACGCTGCTCGCCCTCCTTCTGGGAGCGGTGATCGGCGGTGGTGTGAGCGGGCTGATCTTCTACGCCTTCCGGCTGCGCGATCGCGCCATCGCCCGCACCTCCGACGATGTGCCTTCGGGCGTGTCGGCGATCCTCGCCGCGATGGACGACGCCGCGATCGTGACTGATGCGTCGTCGACCGTGCTGGCCGCCTCCGCGCCCGCCGAGGTGTTCGGCCTGCGCGTCGGCGAGGTCATCCCGAGCGACGAGGTGCGCACGCTCGCGCGTCTGTCGCGCGACTCGGGCGCGCCGGCGACCGAGAACCTGCGTCTGCAGCGCGGGTCCGCACCGTCCGAGCCGCGACTGGTCGCGGCGCGGGCGACGGCCATCTCGCCACGGCTCACACTGGTGCTCATCCGCGACATCACCGAGCGCGAGCGCGTCGAGGAGATGCGCCGCGACTTCGTCGCCAACACCAGCCACGAATTGAAGACCCCCGTCGGTGCGGTGAGCCTGCTCGCCGAGGCGATCGAGATGGCCGCCGACGACCCCGACCAGGTGCGCATCTTCACCGCGCGGCTGAGCGCCGAGGCGTCGCGGCTGGGCGCCCTCACCTCCCGCATCATGAGCCTCTCGCGGCTGCAGGCGTCGGCCGAGCTGACGGAGGTGCGAGACGTCTCGATCGACGAGGTCGTCGCCTCCGCCGTCGATGCCCACACGCTGCAGGCGGACTCCGCGCAGGTGTCCATCGTCCGCGGCGGCACCCGCGGCCTCTACGTCCGCGGCGAGGCGCAGGTGCTCAGCGAGGCCGTCGGCAACCTCATCGCGAACGCGATCGCCTACTCGCCCCAGGGGTCGAGCGTCGGAGTCGGTGTGAAGTCGGTCGACGAGGTGGTCGAGATCGCCGTCACCGACCGGGGCATCGGCATCCACGAGAGCGACCAGAACCGGGTGTTCGAACGGTTCTACCGCGCCGATCAGGCCCGATCGCGGCGGACGGGCGGTACCGGCCTCGGCCTGTCGATCGTCAAGCACGCCGTGCAGCGCCATGGCGGCGAGGTACGGCTCTGGTCGCGCCCCGGTCGAGGATCGACGTTCACCATCCGCCTGCCACTGGCCGACGTGCCCGAAGACCGGGCACCGCGCACCAAAGCTCGTCGCAAGCCGCGTAAAGCGGGCGCACCGAGCCGTTCCACACCCGTGAAGGGGGAAACCGCATGACCCGCGTGCTTATCGTGGAGGACGAGCCCGATCTCGCCGACCCGCTCGCCTACCTGCTGCGTCGGGAGGGATACGAGGTCGAGATCGCCGAAGACGGCGCGATCGCGCTGTCGGCGTTCCGCGACCGCGGCGCCGACATCGTGCTGCTCGACCTCATGCTCCCCGGGATGCCCGGCACGGAGGTGTGCCGCCAGCTCCGGCTCAGCACCACGGTGCCGATCATCATGCTCACCGCCAAGGACTCCGAGGTCGACATCGTGGTGGGGCTCGAGCTCGGCGCCGACGACTACGTCACCAAGCCCTACTCGGCCCGGGAGCTCCTCGCGCGCATGCGGGCGGTGCTCCGGCGCTACTCGCAGGTGGAATCCGACCTCGACGACCGCGTGCTCACCGGCGGACGGGTGACCCTCGACATCGACCGGCACACCGTGTCGGTCGAGAACAACGAGATCAGCATGCCGCTGAAGGAGTTCGAGCTCCTCGAGGTGCTCATGCGCAACGCCGGTCGTGTTCTCACACGTGGCCAGCTCATCGACCGCGTCTGGGGCACCGACTACTTCGGCGACACCAAGACGCTCGACGTGCACATCAAGCGCATCCGATCGCGCATCGAGCAGAACCCGAGCGACCCGAACATGCTCGTCACAGTGCGAGGTCTCGGCTACCGCTTCGAGGGATGACAGAAGCCGCGCTCACCCCTCGGGGTGAGCGCGGCTCTCACGGCGTGATCCGGCCTCAGGGCTGGAAGTCGCCGTAGTAGTCGAGTTCGCCGTCGAGCACGGGCACCTGGTAGAGCACGCCCTCTGAGTCGCCCGACTGGAAGTAGACCGGGATCGTCGAACCCGGGACGCCGTCGATCGCGTCGAGTGCGAGCGGCGGCTCGTTCTCGGCGGAGTCGCCGAGGCTCACCGTCTCGCGAGCGCCGACGCGGACCGTCGCCGTCTGGGCGGTCGATCCTTCGCCGAGCTCGAGGTTCAGGGTCTGCGGTTCGTCGCTCTCGTTGACGATCGCGGCGATCATGTTGGCCGCCTCGCCCTCGGCGTCGCTGATGATGACGACGTTGCGCACCTTCAGCGGCCCGGAGTCGGGGATGTTCACCCCGTCACCGGGGGAGTAGGGCAGCTGCGTCGCCTGGGTGGAGACGAGGGCGCAGCCGCTCGTTCCCAGGAGGACGGCGGCACTCAGGGCGACGGACGCGATGAGGCGGGATTTCACGGTTCCTCCCAGCGGAGCAGACGGCATCCCATGCAGTCTACGTGGTCGCTCGACCGCCCGCGGGACCGCGTGTTCCGCGTCGTTCCTGCCTCCAGGGTGGAGAACCTTAGCGCAAACCCGCCTGTGGTATCCTGGACGTTGCCGAAAGGACATAACTCCATGCTTTTTGAGGTTGGCGAGACGGTCGTTTACCCCCACCACGGGGCGGCCACGATCATTGAGGTCAAGGACCGGATCGTTCGTGGCGAGTCCAAGAAATACCTGAAGCTCAACGTCACCCAGGGAGACCTGATCATCGAGGTGCCCGCGGAGAACGTCGACCTCGTCGGCGTCCGCGACGTCATCGGCAAAGAGGGCCTCGACCGCGTGTTCGACGTGCTCCGCGCCCCCTTCACCGAGGAGCCGACCAACTGGTCGCGCCGGTACAAGGCGAACCTCGAGAAGCTGGCTTCCGGTGACGTGATCAAGGTCAGCGAGGTCGTGCGCGACCTCTGGCGCCGCGACCAGGACCGCGGCCTGTCCGCGGGCGAGAAGCGGATGCTGGCGAAGGCCCGCCAGATCCTCGTGTCGGAGCTCGCTCTGGCCGAGAAGACCGATGAGGAGCGAGCCGGTCTCGTCCTCGATGAGGTCCTCGCCTCCTAGAGGCCGATAGCGTGGCGGCGTGAGCATGCTGCCGGTTCCCCACGTCGCCATCATCGTCGTCGCCGCCGGGTCGGGTACCCGCCTGGGTGCCGGCGGTCCGAAGGCGATGGTGGGGATCGACGAATCGTCCATCCTCCGCCACGCGCTCGCGGGCGTGTTCCGCGCCGAGCCGGCGCAGGTCGTGGTGGTCGCGCCCGCGACCCATCAGGGTGATGCCCTGACCGACGCATTGGCCGCTGCCGGTGACCGCCGCGACCTCGTCACCGTGGTCGCCGGCGGCTCCACGCGGCAGGAATCGGTCTCCGCCGGCCTGCGGGCGCTCTGGCCCGACGTCGAGTACGTCCTCGTCCACGACGCCGCGCGGGCGCTCGCCCCGGCCGAGCTGTTCGCCCGGGTGCTCGATGCGCTCCACGACGGCCTCCCCGCCGTCCTCCCCGCGCTCCCCGTGATCGACACCGTGAAGCGCGTCGCCGGACCGCGCGTGCGAGAAGCGGTCGATCGGGCCGATCTCGTCGCCGCCCAGACGCCGCAGGGATTCCGTCGCGACATCCTCGACACGGCCTACCGCCTCGCCGACCACGAGCACACCGACGACGCCGCTCTCGTGGCGGCCGCCGGCCACCCGATCGCGATCGTCGACGGCGATCCGTTGGCGTTCAAGATCACGACGCCCGCCGACCTCGATCGGGCCCGCCATCTCGTCGCCCCGGTGCCGAGGGTGCAGACGGTGCTCGATGAGCCGCAGGCGGCTCCGCGCGTCGGCCTCGGGACCGACGTGCACGGTTTCGGGGGCGAGGGTGCGCTGTGGCTCGCGGGGGTGGAGTGGCCGGGCGAACCGGCGCTCTCGGGGCACTCCGACGGCGATGCCGTCGCTCACGCGATCGTCGACGCCCTTCTCGGGGCGGCAGGCCTCGGCGACATCGGCACGCACTTCGGCACCGACCGACCCGAATACGTCGGCGCGCATGCCGACGCCTTCCTCTCGCGCACGTTGGCGCTGGTCGGCGAGGCCGGATGGCGCATCGGCAACGTCTCGGTGCAGATGCAGGCGAACCGCCCGCGCTTCGCACCGCGCCGGGCCGAGGCGGAAGCCGCGCTCTCGGCCGCGCTCGGCGGGGCTTCCGTCTCGGTCAGCGCGACGACGACCGACGGGCTCGGCTTCACCGGCCGCGGCGAGGGAGTCTCCGTCACCGCCGTCGCACTCCTGCTCCCGGCGTGATGCCGCGACGCCGCGTCAGAGCGCGCGCGTGAAGAACGCCGAGAACGGGTCGTCGACGTAGGGCGCGAACGGCGCGCATCGCACGAACCCCTCGCTCTCGTACAGGCGCTGCGCGGGGAGGAAGTCGTCGGGCGTTCCCGTCTCCAGCCACAGGCTCGTGAACCCTGCGGCGCGTGCCTCGTCGATGACGTGGCGCAGCAGCATCCGTCCGACTCCCCGGCCGAGGAAGGGGTCGGCCACGCGCATCGACTTCAGCTCGCCGCGCTCGTCGTCGAGCCGTTTGAGCGCGATGATCCCGGCGATGCGGTCGTCGTCCCAGGCCGACCAGAACGTGATGTCGGGATGCTGGAGGGCCTCCACGTCGAGCGCGTGCGTGCTCTCGGGTGGCGAGGTGGCATGCATCCCGGAGAGGTGAAGGGCGATCAGGGCACGGGTGGGTTCTCCCGTGAGGTCGTCGACGCGGATGTGCCAGTCGGTCATCGCACCATCCTGGCCGACGGGGAGCTGTGGGACGTCACCCCTCGACGGCGAACGGCTTCGGGTCGCGGCGCGGCCGTGAGCCGACGGCCAGCAGCACCAGCCCCCCTCCCAGCACGGCGAGCCCGCCGACGGCCAGCGGGGAGAGGCGCTCGCCGAGCACCGCGACCCCGAGCACTCCCGCGGTCAGGGGCTCGGCGAGCGTGAGGGTCGCCGCCACCGAGGCGGTGAGGCGACCGAGCCCCCAGGTGAAGAGCGTGTACGCGACGGCGATCGTGGCGAGCCCGAGCCAGAGCGACATGGCGAGCCCGCCGGGCGCACCGAGCCACGACAGGTCGACGAACGGCAGCGCCGCGAACGCCACGACCGCCGATGTCGCGCCCATCGCACCGGCGACGGTGAAGGGGTCCCATCCGCCGTCCATGAGTCGACGCTGCGCGTTGGCGAACACGGCGAACGAGGCGCCGGCTCCGACCGAGCCGACGAAACCGAGCGGGTCGGCCCCCGCGGCGCCGTCGGCGCCGCCGATGCCCAGCAGCACGACGCCGACGAGGGCGAGTGCGGTCGCGGCCACCCACGCGACGGAGGGGCGGCGCCTCGTGAGGGCCCACTCGATCAGTCCGGCGATGACGGGCGCCGAGCCGAGCGCCACCACGGTGCCCACGGCGACGCCGTTGCGCTCGGTGCCGAGGAAGAACAGCGGCTGATAGACGGCCAAGCACAGGCCGGTGACCGCCATCAGCGCGGACGCGCGCGGTGCGAGGCGCGGCGGCGCCGCGGCACGACGGCGCGACCGTGCCCCGAGAGACAGCCCGATCGCCGCCAGCGCCGTGCCGCCGATCGCGAGCCGCATCGCGCCCACCGCGAGAGGCGTCGTGTCGGCGGGGCCGAGTGCTTGGGACGTGCCCGTCGTACCGAAGAGAACGGCGGCGGCGACCACGGCGATCAGGGCGAGCATGCTCCAGTTCTATCGGCTCCCGGGCGCCCGTTGCGCCACGAGGGCCCCGGGTAGGCTGGAGCGGTGACTCTCCGGCTGTACGACACGAAAGCGCAGGGCCTGCGCGACTTCGTCCCTCTCGACCCCGGGAACGTCTCGATCTACGTCTGTGGCCCGACCGTGCAGTCGGGCCCGCACATCGGACACGTGCGCGCGGCCCTCGCATTCGACATCCTGCGCCGCTGGCTCGCGCACCGCTTCGGTCGTGTCACGTTCGTGCGCAACGTCACCGACATCGACGACAAGGTGCTCGCCAACGCGACCGCCGTCGAGCCCTGGTGGGCGCTCGCCTACCGCATGGAGCTCGCCTTCTCCCGCGCCTACGCCGCGATCGGCATCCTCCCGCCGACCTACGAGCCGCGCGCCACGGCGTCGATCCCGCAGATGCAGGAGCTCATCGCGCGGCTGATCGACGCGGGGCACGCCTACGCGTCGACGGGCTCGGCGACCGAGGGCGCGGATGCCGCAGGCGACGTCTACTTCGACGTGCGGTCGTGGGGCGACTACGGCTCGCTGACCCACCAGTCGCTGGACGCGATGGAACCGGCCGCCGATGCCGACCCCCGTGGCAAGCGAGACCCTCGCGACTTCGCCCTGTGGAAGGGCGCCAAGGCGGGAGAGCCCGCCAGCGCGATCTGGGACTCCCCGTGGGGCCCCGGCCGCCCGGGGTGGCACATCGAGTGCTCCGCGATGTCGCGCCGCTACCTCGGCGCGGAGTTCGACATCCACGGCGGCGGACTCGATCTGCGATTCCCGCATCACGAGAACGAGCTCGCCCAGTCGACGGCGGCAGGAGACGCGTTCGCCCGGTACTGGGTGCACAACGGCCTCGTCACCGTCGACGGCCAGAAGATGTCGAAGTCGATCGGCAACTTCGTGCTCGCCGACGACGTGCTCTCCGTGCGCGACCCCCTCGTCGTGCGCTACGCGCTCGGCGCGGCGCACTACCGCTCGAGTCTCGACATCTCCGATCGCGCGTTCGACGAAGCCGAGGCCGCTCTCGAGCGCATCCGCACCTTCGAGGAGCGCGCGGTGCGTCTGCTCGCCCCCGATGAGGGCGGACGGACGATGGATGCTGCGGTGCCCGAGCGGTTCGCCGCCGCCCTCGACGACGACCTCGGCGTGCCGCAGGCGCTCGCCGTCATCCACGAGACCGTGCGCGAGGGCAACCTCGCCCTCGACGCCGGAGACCGCGACGCGGTCGCTACCGCCTTCGCCGCGGTGGCCGTGATGACCGGCGTTCTCGGCATCGACCCCCTCGACCCCCGATGGTCCCACGACGGCGGTGGCGCCGATGCCGACGCCCTGGACGCCCTCGTGCTCACCATGATCAACCAACGCGCCGATGCGCGCGCGAGCAAGGACTGGGCGACGGCCGACCGCATCCGCGATGCGATCGCGGCGGCCGGCATCGTCCTCGAAGACGGTCCCGACGGGACCCATTGGAGCGTGAACCGTGGCTAATTTCGGAAACCCGTCCGCCGGGCGTGGCAAGAAGAAGGGCCCGACCAAAGGCACGGGCGGCAAGAACAAGCGTGCTCTCGAGGGGCGTGGACCCACCCCCAAGGCCGAGGAGCGCGCGTGGCACCCCGCCGGGAAGCGCAAGGCCGCCCAGGAGCGCCTCGCCGCGGCCGGCGGCGGCAAGGGCGGCCGCCCCGCCGTGCGTGCCACCGGCGGCAACGCCAGCCGCGGCGGCCGGCCGAAGCAGGACGACGACACCGAAACGGTCACCGGTCGCAACTCGGTGCTCGAGGCGTTGCGGGCCAAGATCCCCGCGTCGGCGTTCTACATCGCGCAGCGTGTGGAGATGGACGACCGCGTGAAGGAGATGCTGTCGATCGCGACGAACCGGCAGATCCCCGTGCTCGAGGTCACCCGTCCCGAACTCGACCGCATGGCCGGATTCGACGGCGTGCACCAGGGCGTGGCGCTCAAGGTGCCGCCGTACGAGTACGCACACCCGCAGGATCTGCTTGAGGAGATCATCGACAGGGGAGAGCTCCCGCTGCTGGTCGCTCTCGACGGGGTCACCGATCCGCGCAACCTCGGTGCCATCATCCGTTCCACCGCCGCCTTCGGCGGGCAGGGCCTCATCATTCCCCAGCGCCGCTCCGCCGGGGTCAACTCGGCCGCCTGGAAGACGAGCGCCGGAGCGGCCGCCCGCATCCCCGTCGCCCTGGCGCCGAACCTGACCGCCACACTCAAAGACCTGAAGAAGCAGGGCGTTTTCGTACTCGGTCTCGACGGCGACGGCGACGTGTCGCTGCCGGCGCTCGACCTGGCCGACCGTCCCGTCGTCATCGTGGTGGGTTCCGAGGGCAAGGGTCTGTCGCGCCTGGTGACCGAGACCTGCGATCAGATCGTCTCCATCCCGATCTCGACGGCCACCGAATCGCTGAACGCCGGGATCGCGGCATCCGTCGCCCTCTACCAGGTCGCCACTCTCCGCTCCGTCCGCGAGTGACGCCGTCGGCGGGGCTCCTCCCGCCGCGGCCCGCTCGATGATCCGCACACCGATCGAAGGGAACGTCATGGCTCGTATCGCCGTCATCGGAGGAACCGGCTACGCCGGCAGCCACATCGTCACGGAGGCCGTCCGCCGTGGTCACACGGTGGTCTCGGTCGCTCGCACCGTGCCCAACGAGCGCGTAGAGGGCGCGACCTACATCGAGGGAACGCTGCTCGACGTGCCGAGCCTCGTCGCCGAGCTGCAGGGGGTCGACGTGGTCGTGTCGACCGTGCCGGGTCGCGACGACATGCTCGGAAAGGTGCGTCCGGCCGTCGCCGAGCTCGTCGCGGGCCTGCCCGAAACCGTGCGCATCGGCGTCGTCGGCGGTGCGGGCGGGAGCCTCGTCGCCGAGGGCGGACCGCGACTCATCGACACCGACGGCTTCGCCGAGGAGTACAAGCCCGAAGCGCGGGAGGCCATCGAGATCCTCGAAGACCTCGAGCAGACGCCCGCCTCGCGCGACTGGTTCTACGTGCACCCCGCCGGCGGTTTCGGCGCGTGGGCGCCGGGGGAGCGCACGGGCTCGTACCGCGACGGCGGTGACGTGCTCGTGACCGACGCCGAGGGCGAATCGTTCATCTCCGGGCCCGACCTGGGCGTCGCCGTGCTCGACGAGATCGAGTCGCCGAAGCATCCGCGCGGCCGCTTCACCGTCGGCTACTGACGCACACCTGACGCGGTCAGGGCGACGCGTCAGACCAGGTCGCGCCAGTCGATGTCATCGGCGGGGTCGGGGGTCGGGATGCTGCCCGTCACGACCGGGATCGTCAGCGTCTCGGTCGACGGGCCCATCAGCGTGGCCTCGTCGCGACGGTGGCGCAGCACGTCGTCGATGTAGGAGGTGAGCACCTCCGCCAGGGGCACGGCACGCCCGCGGGCCTGCGACATGTACCAGCGGTGCTCCAGCACCTGGTGGAACACCTCGGCCGGCTCGAGCTTGGCACGCAGGTCGAACGGGATCGCCATGACGATCGGCTCGAACACGCGGGTCAGCCACTCGTGCGCGACCATCTCCTCGTCGGCGCCGAGGCGCGAGATGCGCGCCCGGAACTCGTCGAGGTCGTTCAGCAGCCGTCGGGCCTGGTTCTCCTCGACGTCGAGGCCCGTCAGCCGGATGAGGCGCCTCTGGTGGTGCCCGGCGTCGACGACCTTCGGTTCGATCGCCACGCGCGTGCCGTCGGAGGTCGTCTGCATCGACATCTCGCCGATGTCGAATCCCAGCGCGTTGAGCCGCTGCACCCGCTCGGTGATGCGCCATGACTCATCGACGGTGAAGGTCTCCTGGTCGGTGAGAGCCGCCCACAGCGACCAGTACGACGACATGATGCCGTCGGCGATCTGCACCGCGTCGATGCCGCCCTCCAGGCGGCCGCCCGCCTCGAGGTCCATGATCTCGCCGGCGATGTTCGTGCGGGCAACGTCGAGGTCGTGCTCGCGCTGCCCCCGCGTCAGGCCGCCCTCGTGGAGCTCGCCGGTCTCGGCGTCGACGAGATACGCGGCGAAGGCGCCCGCGTCGCGGCGGAAGAGGGTGTTCGAGAGCGAGACGTCGCCCCAGAAGAACCCGACGTTGTGCAGACGCACCAGGAGCACCGCGAGGGCGTCGACCAGTCGGGTGGCGGTATCGGGCCGCAGCACCTGGGTGAACAGCGCGCGGTAGGGAAGCGAGAACCGCAGGTGCGCGGTGACGAGCGCCGCGGGGAGGGGCTCGCCGTCGGCGCCGGTCCGGCCCGCGATCACGGCGACGCGATCCACGCACGGAGCGTCGAGACGGGTGAGGTTGCCGAGCATGTCGTACTCGCGGCGCGCCATCTCCTCGGTGGTCTCCTTGATCGCGACCACGCGGCCCGACAGGTTCGCGAACCGCACGAGGTGACGCGAGAGACCCTTCGGCAGGAAGACGATGTTGCTGCTGGGCCATTCGGCCAGCGGTGTCGACCAGGGGAGGGCGAGCAGCCCCGGGTCGACGGAGCTGGCGGTGATGCTGAGGGAGTCGGACACGAGACCTTCCTTCACAAAGACGCGGCGCGTCCGTCGGACCCTTCGATGGACTCGAGGACCGACGGACGCGCCGCGACGGTGCTTCTGACGCTGTTCGTCCTGGCTTACGCCGAGGCGATGGCCTTGTCGTTCAGGCGCTCGCCCGACTCGGCGTCGAACGCGTGGACGTGGCCGGCGCTGGCGGCCAGGGTGACCGTCTCGCCCGCGTTCGGGTGGCTGCGGCCGTCGACGCGCGCGACGAGGTCGGCGCGCTTGCCGTTGATCTCGGTGTGGCCGTAGAGGTAGCCGTCTGCGCCGAGCTCCTCGACGAGGTCGACGACGACCGAGAGGCCCTTGCCGTCGGCGGGGCCGACGACGATGTCCTCGGGACGCACACCCACGGTGACCTGGCTGCCGTTGGCGCGGCCGACGGTGTCGCGGTCGAGCGGCACGACCTCGGTGCCGAAGCGGACGCCGCCGTCGGCGAGGTCGGCCGAGAACAGGTTCATCGCGGGCGAGCCGATGAAGCCGGCGACGAACACGTTGTTCGGCTTCTCGTACAGGTCGCGCGGGGTGCCGACCTGCTGGAGGATGCCGTCCTTGAGCACCGCGATGCGGTCGCCCATGGTGAGCGCCTCGGTCTGGTCGTGGGTGACGTAGACCGTGGTGACGCCGAGGCGACGCTGCAGCGACGCGATCTGGGTGCGGGTCTGCACGCGGAGCTTGGCGTCGAGGTTCGACAGCGGCTCGTCCATGAGGAAGACCTGGGGCTGACGCACGATGGCGCGGCCCATCGCGACACGCTGACGCTGACCACCCGAGAGGGCCTTCGGCTTACGGGTCAGGTACTCCTCGAGGTCGAGGAGCTTGGCGGCCTCGAGCACGCGGGTGGCGCGCTCGTCCTTGCCGACGCCGGCGATCTTGAGCGCGAAGCCCATGTTCTCGGCGACCGTCATGTGCGGGTACAGCGCGTAGTTCTGGAAGACCATCGCGATGTCGCGGTCTTTCGGGGGCACGTCGGTGACGTCGCGGTCACCGATGAGGATGCGGCCGTCGTTGACCTCTTCGAGGCCGGCGAGCATGCGCAGGGACGTGGACTTTCCGCAACCGGAGGGGCCGACGAGGACGAGGAACTCGCCATCGCTCACCTCGAGGTTGAGCTTGTCGACCGCGGGGCGCGTGCCACCGGGGTACAGACGGGTTGCGTTGTCAAACGTGACGGACGCCATGTTCTCTTCTCCTTCACCGGCAGGTACGTGCCGGACGATCCGTAGTGATGGAATGAGCGGGGCGGATGGCCCCGTGCGCACGGCTTCGGGCGCAGGGTCATTATGTCATGACGCGGGCCCGCCCGGTTCGGGGGTCGGATCGGCCGTGCGTCTGGGCTTTTCCCAGCCTGCCTGGCTAGCATCGTCATTCGACCGCGTTCTCCTGCGGCACGCTGGGATCCGAGCCCGGCGCACGTCTTTTCCAGAAGGTTTCATGTCCAACGACGAGTCCCCGAACGTGCCCGCGAAGCGCGACCGCCGAGAGGCCGTCCGTGAGAAAGCGCAGCAGGTTCAGACGAAGCAGTCGCGCCTGCGCATCCTGCGCGGCGTGCTGATCGGTGCGGGTGCGCTCATCGTCGTCGGCGGTGCGGCCTTCGGCGTCGCGTGGGCGCTCGACTCCACAGCATCCACCCCGCAGGCCCAGCCCGCGAACGCGTCGCATGACGGATTCACGGTCGCCGACATCACCGCCGTGGGCGGCACCGACGGCTCCATCGAAGACGCCACCCCGGTGCCGGAGCAGACGGATGCTGCGGTCCAGGGCGAAGCCGCGCCGTCCGCGACACCGACGGCGACCCCGGTGGTCGACATCCGCGTGTACGTCGACTATCTCTCCTCCGGCGCGCGCGAGTTCCAGCTCGCCAACCGGTCTCAGCTCTCGCAATGGGTGAGCAGCGACACCGCGTCGCTCACCTACTACCCGGTCGCGATGCTCACCGCCAAGTCGAACGGCACGAAGTACTCACTGCGTGCTGCGAGTGCGGCTGCCTGCGTCGCCACGCACTCGCCCGAGCGGTTCTTCGACTTCAACAACGAGCTGCTGCGCGCCCAGCCCGAGATCGACACCGACGGGCTGACAGATTCGGAGCTCGCCGACCTCGCACAGGGCTCGAGCGTCACCGACCCCACGACCGTGCGCTCGTGTATCGAGAACGAGGAGTTCGCGGCCTGGGCGAAGGCGGCGACCGATCGCGCTCTCAAGGGGCTGCCCGACACCGACGGGCTCACCCTCGACAGCACGCCCAAGGTGCTCGTCAACGGCACTCCCTACGTGGGCAAGCTGAGCGACCCGAAGGAATTCCAGCAGTTCGTCTTCGCCGTCGCGAGCGATGCCTACTTCCGCACGGCGACGCCGACGACCACCCCCACCCCCACCCCGACCGCGGCCGAGACCGCTGCTCCGGCGGAGACCGCGGCTCCCACCGAGACGGCCACCGCCGCTCCGTAGGGCTCGTTCGTGCGCCGATAGACTGGGCGCTCCGCCGGCTTGGCGCAATTGGTAGCGCACCGTACTTGTAATACGGGGGTTGCAGGTTCAAGTCCTGTAGCCGGCACCGAGATTCGGGCGTCGACCCGCACGTTGTCATACGGGGGTTGCAGGTTCAAGTCCTGTAGCCGGCACCGAGATTCGGGCGTCGACCCGCACGTTGTCATACGGGGGTTGCAGGTTCACGTCCTGTAGCCGGCACCGAGATTCGGGCGTCGACCCGCACGTTGTCAGATCCGCCCCCAGCTCGCTGTGCGCTCTAGCGCCGGCGCAGGGAATCGACGAAGACCAGCTTCTCCACGACCCGGCGGGGGAGGACGAAGGGGTACAGGTCGCGCTGCCCGAGGGAGCGGTTGACGACGTTCATGGATGTGGCGAAGGGCGACCACACCTCCGTGACCAGGGTGTCGAACGCCATGTCGGGATCGATCGGCGAGATGAGGTCGAATTCGACCGCGGTCTCGAGGGTGTCGTGGATGTGCAGGTAGTGCGCCCATGTCTCGGCGAAATCCTCGTACGGATGCATGGTCGCGTACTCGCTGATGAAGCGGTCCTGCCAGTCGTCGGGAGAACCGTCGGCGTAGTGACGATCGATGGCCTCCTGGTAGTCGGCGCGTTCGTCGCCGAAGAGGTCTCTGGCCTCGTCGATGCGGGGCGTGGACTCGACCAGGTGCCATTCGAAGTAGTGGCCGGTCTCGTGACGGAAGTGGCCGAGCATCGTGCGGTACGGCTCTGCGAGCCGGCGCCGCACCTTCTCCCGATAACTGTCGTCGCCCTCCGCGAGGTCGATCGTGACGATCCCGTCGGCGTGTCCGATCGTCACATCGGCGTCCACGCTCGAGAGGAGGTCGAACGCGAGCCCACCCTCCTCGTCGGCGGCCTTTCCCACCACCGGGAAGTCCAGCCGCGCGAGGTCGCGCAGCAGGTGCCGCTTCGACTCCTCGGCCACGGGGAAGAGCGACAGGCCCTCGAGGTCGTCGTCGGCGGGACGGGTGCGCGTGAGGGCGCAGCTCTCGCAGAGATCCGCGTCGCGCGACACGAGCCAGGTGCAGCCGGCTCGCCCCGCATTGGCGCACCGCGACCACCGTGATGACAGCCCCAGGGACGCTACGCGGTCGTCCTCCCACAGATAACCGAGGTGCGTCCCGCACCGCACGCAGCTGGTGGAGTCGAAGAACACCTCGTGACCGCACACCTCGCATCGAAAGCGCTTCATCCGCCCGCACCGTCCTCTCCGTCGACGACGCTAGACCGATTCGACGGCGCCACCGGCCGACTTCGTCCGGGCCGCCGCGGATGATATGGGCGGGCGGTGAGATCGTCGTCGTGCAGCGATGTCGGAGGTCGGTCGTAGCATCCGTCCCGTGGGACGACTGACATACAACAACGACGCGAAGTCCAGCTACGACATCCCCGACGAGATCCTGTTGCCGCTGCGCATCGTGGTGGCCACCAAGCTCCGACGGTCCGAATCGTTCATGCTCTCCGTGGGGCTCGAAGGAACCGGGGGCTACCGCAGCCTGTGGATCGCGCCGTCGGTGCCGCTCGTGATCCAGGTGTACGCGGCACGCCTCGACAAGATCGACCGCGAGGTGCTCGACAAGATGCTCGACGAGGCATACAGCCCCAACGGGTTGGACCTCAGAGGTTTCGTCGGGTTAGTGCATGGAGCCGGTCGGCGCAACGGCGGGTCGGGAGCGGACGGCCTCGTCCACGCTTGAGGGATGCGCTGCATCACCTATGCCGGAGAAACCGTCCTCACCACCGATGACGTGGCCCAGGCCCTCGTCACACTGACCGCCGCCGTCGCGAACGACGGCCAGGCCGAAGCGGTCCGGATCCCGATCGTGATCGAAGACACCGGAGAGCACAGCGAAGCCGAGCTCGTCATCGGGGTGGGCAACGACGTGCTGTCGGCGCCGACCGACTGGGACGGCGAGGCGCCCGACTTCTCCGACGCCGCGGTTCGCCTGCGAGCTCACCGCAGCTTCCCTCGCCGGGCCGACAGCGCCGACGAGACGCAGGCCGGAGACCAGCACGTCTCCGACGCCCACTGGGACATCGAATTCGACGGGTTCCGCACGTCGTGAGCGCGTGACCCGAGCGAGGCGCCCTGCGCCGACGGGTCAGCGCTCCGGGGTGCGGAGCACGCTCACGGCTGAACCACGCCGAGATGCGCGAGGGAAGCCGAGCAGCGTGACGATGCCCGCACTCAGCAGTGCCGTTGCCATCCACACGGGCGCGGTGTCGACGACGCCGCCCGATTCGGCGAGCCGAGCGGGGTCGGTCGAAGGGCCCGCCTCGACCGCCGGTGCCGGCGTGGGGACGGCCGTGGAGTCGGGCGGCGACGGCTCGGGGTCGGTGAGCGCGCGCGGCGGGACGATGAAGGAGGTGACGTTCGTCGGCGAGGCGCACTGCGCCGTCAGCACCACCGAGCCCTCATCGCCTTCGGGGGCCTCCTCGCGGAGCCAGACCGCGACGGCTTCTGCCCACGGGATGCTCGCCTGTCCGGTTTCGTCGGTGGCCACAGTCGCCGTGAATATGGGAGTGGTCACGACGGGGCCGTCGGGGTCGGCCGAGACCGGCGCGGCGTACACCGCGCTGAAGACGATCTCTTCGCGACAGAATCCGACGACGGCCGGAGGGGGAACGACCCCCGACCTCAGTGACGTCACCGTGGTGTCCCCGGCCACCTGGAGCTCGAGCACCGCGGAGCGGATCTCCAGCGAGGCCTCCGACACCGGTCCGGCGCACGAGGCGAAGACCGTCACGGTGCCGCCCGCAGGAGCACCGGAGAACCGCAGCCAGGGCGACACCGACGACGCGGAGAGCCGGGCGACACCGTCGCGCGAGGTCACACCCAGCGCGAGGTCGTCGATCTCGCCGCGATCGTAGGCGAAGCGCAACTCCACCGGCTGATCCTCGTCGCAGCCGCGCACTTCGATGTCTCCGGCGGCGTCATCGGCGAACAGGTCCTGGACGAACACCGTCTCCGACGTGCTCACGCTCAGCTCGGTCGCTGCCGACGGTGCGGGAGCCGCCACCGCCACCATCAGTGCGCCGGCGACCACGGCACTCCACAACATCGGCGTCATCATCGACCTCATCCCGGAGCGGTGGCCCCTCTCGGGATGCTACCGCGCGTGGTCGCAGGTCGTCGGCGTGATCTCGCCGCTAGGAGTCTTCCCCGCGACCCTTCTTACGGACGGGCATTCGCGAGAGGTGGCGGGTGGCGTCGACGACCTTGCGGCGCGCCTCGCGTTTCACGGGAGGCTTGCCGCCGACGTACAGCCAGCCCAGCAGCTCCTCGTTCTTCTCCAGGCCGTGCGCCTTCGCGACCGCCTTGCTGCGGGTGTAGTCGCCGGTGCGCCAGAACACGCCCCAGCCGGCGTCGTCGAGCAGGAGGCTCAGCACGTGGGCGACGCCGGAGGCGACGGCCTCCTGCTCCCAGCGGGGCACCTTGCTCTTGCGGTAGCTGGCGACCACGGCCAGCAGCAGCGGTGCGCGCATCGGCTTGGACGAGACGCCCTTGTGCCCGGTGGCCTTGTTCATCGCCCGGCCCAAGACCTCGCGGTCGTCGCCGCGCAGCTCGATGATGCGCCACGGCCGGAGGGACGAATGGTCGGCGACACGCCCCGCCGCCGAGACGAGAGCCTCCAGCTCGGCGCGCGTCGGTGCCACGTCGGTGACCTTCGACCACGATCGACGAGAACGGACGGCCTCGAGTGTCGCGCTCATGCGTCGTCGCCGGGCGTGAACTCCAGCGCGAGCGAATTCATGCAGTAGCGGTCGCCGGTGGGCGTGCCGTATCCGTCGGGGAACACGTGGCCGAGGTGCGAGCCGCAGTTCGCACAGCGCACCTCGGTGCGCACCATCCCCAGCGTGTTGTCGGCAATGAGCTCGACCGCCTCAGGACGCACCGATTCGTAGAAGCTCGGCCAACCGCAGTTCGAGTCGAACTTCGTGCCGCTCTGGAAGAGTTCGGCTCCGCACGCGGCGCAGGCGTAGAGTCCGGCGCGCTTCTCGTCGAGCAGTTCGCCCGTCCAGGCGCGCTCGGTGGCGGCCTGACGGAGCACGGCGTACTGGTCGGCGCCGAGCTCTGCGCGCCACTCCTCGTCGGTCTTGCTGACGGCGTATGTCATCTGCGGATCCTTTCCACGTCTATTCAACCCGATGCCGCGCGGTGCGGGCCCGGCGTTGCCGCGAAGATGGGGGAGTGGATCAGGATGCTGCGACCGCCCTCGACGTCGCGATCGGCGCGAGGTACCGCCGATTCGCCGAGGTCGAGGCGCCGGGTCGCTCCGCCCTGTACGCCGACTGGGCGGCGGGGGTCGCCTCCGACGCCGAAGTGCGGGAGGTGCTCGCGCGGATCCCCGAGACCCATCGTCAACCTCCTCTGGTGTTCGCCGTGACACGTCTGCTCGGGGCGCCCGAGAGCGACTACCGCGCGTGGGCGAGGTGGCTCGCCGCGCACGCCGCCGTCGTCGTCGCCGAGTGCTCGGCGCGCAGCATCCAGACCAACGAGCCGCTGCGCTGCGCGGCGCTGCTGCCGGCGCTCTCGCTCGTCGACGGCCCGATCGCTCTGCTGGAGGTGGGGGCGAGCGCCGGTCTCTGCCTCTATCCCGATCGATACTCATACCGCTACGCGACCGACGACGGGATCGTGGCGCTCGACCCCGCCGCGGGCGTCAGCGCCGTCGTGCTCGAGAGCGCCCTCGTCGGGACGCCCCCGTTGCGCATGCCCGAGATCGTCTGGCGGGCGGGGATCGACCTGCACCCGCGAGACGCGCGCGATCCCGACGACCGCCGCTGGATCACGGGGCTCGCGTGGCCGGGGGAGACCGGCCGCGCGGAGCGGATCACCGCTGCGCTCGACATCGCCGCGGCCGAGCCTGCGCTGATGGCCGCGGGCGACGCATCCGGCCTCCTCGCGGAGATCGCCGCTCTCGCCCCCCGCGACGCCACTCTGGTCGTCACGACCCCGGGCGTGCTCGCGCACGTTCCCCGTCGCGACCGCGCGGCGATGATCACCGCCGCGCGCGCAGCCGGACGGTGGGTCACGATCGATGAACCGGGACTGCACGACGGATGGACGGCCGTACCCGAGCCGTGGCCGGGCAGGTTCGCTCTCGGTCTCGACGGCGAGATCGTGGCCTCGGTCGATCCGCTCGGCGCGAGCGTGGAGTGGCTGCGCGGAAACTCCGCGACACGGAGCTAGCGTGAGGGGGTGCCCCTCTCCGACCGCGACCGCGCCCTGCTCGCCTTCGAGGCCGAATGGCGCCGGCACGACGGTTCGAAGGAAGAGGCGATCCGCGCCGACCTGGGCATGCCGCCGGCGCGCTACTACCAGCTGCTCGGACGACTGATCGATACGGCTGACGCGCTCGAGCACGATCCGATGCTCGTGCGACGCCTTCGCCGACTCCGCGAGGCGCGGGAGGCGGCGCGCGCCGCCCGGGTGACGCGCACGGCGTCACGCTGACGGGTCTGCTGGGCGCTGGCGGGTAGCATCGTCGGGTGCCGAACCCGACGTATCCGCGAGACCGCTTCGACGACCTCGCAGACGAGACCGGCCGTGTCGGAGCGCACCGTTCCGAGAACCCCCGCCTGCGCGGCGGCGTGATCCTGCTGTGGGCCGTGGTCGCGACCATCGTGCTCGTCGCGGCCGGGATCTTCGGCTCGCTGGTGGTCTCCGGGCGCATCGCGCTGTTCCCGACGACCGCTCCGACGGCGGCACCCCTTCCCGAGGTGGCTCCCGTCGTCGACACCACCTCCACGGTGATCGTGCTCAACGCGTCCGGGCAGCAGGGGCTCGCCACCCAGACCAAGGATGTCCTGGTCACCGCGGGCTGGAACGCCGAATCGGTGCTGCCGGGTGACGCGGGCGGGTCGTTCGAGACGACCACCGTCTACTACTCGCAGACCGACGACGAGGCGGCGGCGCTGGGGGTGGCCGATGTGATCGGCGGTGCGCAGGTCGCGCAGAGCTCGCAGTACGACGCCTATCCGGTCGAGGACAATCCCGCCACCGAGGCCGACGAGACGCAGGCGGTGCGCTTGGTGGTCGTGATCGGAACCGACCGGGTCACGGGAGCGACTCCCGCCTCCTGACGCCCGGTTCGCGGGGCCTGTGTTTCCGGCGCGTAAACACTTGGATGCACGCGTGTCACAGTATGCCTCCGGACGGTGATCGGCCGGGCGGGCCGTGCCTAACATGGGGCTCGTCGCACAGCATCAGGAGAGTCGCATGACCCAGGGCACCGTCAAATGGTTCAACGCCGAAAAAGGCTTCGGCTTCATCACCGCGGGTGATGGCCAGGACGTCTTCGTCCATTACTCGAACATCGACATGACCGGCTTCCGCGTCCTCGAGGAGGGCCAGGCGGTCGAGTTCACGGTGGGCGCCGGACAGAAGGGCCCCCAGGCCGAATCGGTGCGCGTGGTCTGACCCGTCACCCCACGTCTTCGCCGCAGCATCCCGTCTCGGATGCTGCGGCGTTTCTCTTTGCGTCGGGGACCCTCCCCGCAGCTTGCACTCCCTAGGGGAGAGTGCCAAGATGGGATTAGCACTCGACTTCGTTGAGTGCTAAAGACTCTGTCTACCCAACGTCCGGGAGGGACGACAAAACATGGCAAAAATCATCGCTTTCGATGAGGAGGCCCGTCGCGGTCTCGAGCGCGGCCTCAACATTCTCGCCGACGCCGTCAAGGTGACGCTGGGCCCCCGTGGCCGCAACGTCGTGCTCGAGAAGAAGTGGGGCGCTCCCACCATCACGAACGACGGCGTCTCGATCGCCAAGGAGATCGAACTCGACGACCCGTTCGAGAAGATCGGCGCCGAGCTCGTCAAGGAGGTCGCCAAGAAGACCGACGACGTCGCCGGTGACGGCACGACGACGGCCACGGTGCTCGCTCAGGCACTCGTCCGCGAAGGCCTGCGCAACGTCGCAGCCGGCGCCGACCCCATCTCGCTCAAGAAGGGCATCGAGAAGGCCGTCAAGGCCATCACCGATGAGCTCCTCGCCAGCGCGAAGGAGGTCGACGGCAAGGCTCAGATCGCCGCGACCGCATCGATCTCGGCCGCTGACCCCGCCATCGGCGAGCTCATCGCCGAGGCCATCGACAAGGTCGGCAAGGAAGGCGTCGTCACCGTCGAGGAGTCGAACACCTTCGGCACCGAGCTCGAGCTCACCGAGGGCATGCGCTTCGACAAGGGGTACATCAACCCCTACTTCGTCACCGACCCCGAGCGCCAGGAAGCGGTCTTCGAAGACCCCTACATCCTGATCGCGAACCAGAAGATCTCGAACATCAAGGATCTCCTCCCGATCGTCGACAAGGTGATCCAGGAGGGCAAGGAGCTCCTCATCATCGCCGAGGACGTCGAGGGCGAAGCTCTCGCGACTCTGGTGCTCAACAAGATCCGCGGCATCTTCAAGTCGGTCGCCGTCAAGGCTCCCGGCTTCGGCGACCGTCGCAAGGCGCAGCTGCAGGACATCGCGATCCTCACCGGCGGCCAGGTCATCACCGAAGAGGTCGGCCTCAAGCTCGAGAACGCCACGACCGACCTGCTCGGCCGTGCGCGCAAGGTCATCATCACCAAGGACGAGACGACCATCGTCGAGGGTGCGGGCGACTCGGCTCAGATCGAGGGTCGCGTGACCCAGATCCGCCGCGAGATCGAGAACACCGACAGCGACTACGACCGCGAGAAGCTCCAGGAGCGCCTCGCCAAGCTCGCCGGCGGCGTCGCCGTCATCAAGGCGGGTGCGGCGACCGAGGTCGAGCTCAAGGAGCGCAAGCACCGCATCGAAGACGCCGTTCGCAACGCGAAGGCCGCCGTCGAAGAGGGCATCGTCGCCGGTGGTGGCGTCGCCCTCATCCAGGCCGGCAAGGTCGCGCTGGCGACCCTCTCGCTCACGGGCGACGAGGCGACCGGTGCGAACATCGTGCGTGTCGCGATCGAGGCTCCGCTCAAGCAGATCGCGCTGAACGCCGGTCTCGAGCCCGGCGTCGTCGCGAACAAGGTCGCGGAGCTCCCCGTCGGACACGGCCTCAACGCCGCGACCGGCGAGTACGGAGACCTCTTCGAGCAGGGCATCATCGACCCGGCCAAGGTCACGCGCTCGGCGCTGCAGAACGCAGCATCCATCGCGGGCCTGTTCCTCACGACCGAGGCCGTCGTCGCCGACAAGCCCGAGAAGGCGGCGGCTCCGGCCGGCGACCCGACCGGCGGCATGGACTTCTGATCCACGCTCGATAGTCGAAAAGAACGGCCCCTCCACTTCGGAGGGGCCGTTCTTTCGTTGCGGTCAGCGGAACAGGCTCGTGCTCGCCTGCTCGACGTCGGCGTACTGACGCCCGGCCACGGCGAGGGCGCCGTTGATGTCGGCAAGGCTCTCTTCGACCTGGCGCTGCGTCGCCCGCCAGCGTTCGACGACCCCCTGGAACGCGATCGCGGCCGAGCCGGTCCACGATCCCTGCAGTCGGGTGAGCTGCGACATCAGCGCGGTCGACTCGGACTCGAGTCGGCCGACCGTGCCCTGGACGAGCGAGGTGGCGGTGAGGACCTCGTCGCTGTCGACGGAGAATCTGGCCAAGGGGGCTTCCTTTCGATCGGATGCCGCCACGCTAGGCCGCCGGGGAGCGCCGCCCGTGGGTGGATGCCACCGTCGTGCACAGCCGCCGGCGAGCGGCGCCTGGGGAGGGACCGACGACACGCGACCGCGGGAGGAGATCTCATGAGCGGAGGATCGCTCGCTCGGCCAGTATCCGCCGGCGGTGACATCTCCTCCGTTCGCTGCGTGCGCGAGAGCGTCAGCGAGAGGACGGCGAGTCTTGCCGGGGCAGCGGCTGCGTGTCGAGGCCCTCGTCGGGGGCCTCGGGGGTGGTGTCGACGAGCGGCAGCGAGACGCGGAAGGTCGCCCCGCCGCCCGGGGTGTCGGTGACCGAGACGGTGCCGTTCAGCGCGTCGACGATCGACGCCACGATCGACAGACCCAGCCCCGCACCCCCCGTCTCGCGGGTGCGCGAGGTGTCGGCCCGCCAGAAGCGCTGGAAGATCTGGTCGCGGATCTGCTCGGGCACGCCCTCCCCGTGGTCGATGATCTCGATCCAGCCCATGCCGGCCTCGCGGTCGGCTCCGACGCGGAGCCCGATGGGCGAGTCGTCGGCCGTGAACCGTCGTGCATTGCCGAGAAGGTTCGCGATGACCTGACGGATGCGGTTCTCCTCCCCGAGCACGATGGGCTCCACGACCTCGGACTCCGGCTCCTCCACGACGTCCGCCTGCGCGTCGTCGGTGCGCGGGCGGCGGCGCAGGCGCGAGAAGGTCGCGCCCGCGATCGCGATGGCGGAGGTCGCCGGGATCGTGCGTCGCCGGCCGTCGCCGACCGGCTTCGGCCCGGCCGGTTCTGCGGGTTCTGCGGGTGCGGGCGGCGGCTCGAGGGCCGGGGCGGGGGCGATCTCCGTCGTGTCGTCGACGGTGACGACGCGCTGCGGTGACGCGGCGCGCAGGTCGAGCGCGGCGTCACGGGCCAGCGGACGCAGGTCGATCGGAACGATCTCGACGTCTCGTCGTTCGTCGAGGCGGGCGAGCGCCAAGAGGTCTTCGACGAGCACCCCCATGCGGATCGCCTCCTTCTCGATGCGCTCCATCGACTGCGCCACGTCTTCTTCGCTGCGGATGGCGCCCATGCGGTAGAGCTCGGCGTAGCCGCGCACCGTGACCAGCGGCGTCCGCAGCTCGTGGCTCGCGTCGCCGATGAAACGCCGCATCTGGCGAACGGTCGCGTCGCGTTGACGAAGGGAAGCGTCCACGCGCCCGAGCATCGTATTGATCGCGGCCTTCAGACGACCGACCTCCGTGCCCGGCACGACGTCGGCCATGCGCTGGCTGAAGTCGCCGGCGGCGATAGCCATCGCGGTGGTCTCCACCTGCCCGAGTCCGCGGAAGGTCAGCGTGACGAGGTAGCGCGTCGCGATGGCGCTCGCGACGAGGATGAGCAGCGCGAGCACGCTGTAGATGCCCACGAACGTGCCGACGACACGCTCGGTCGGAGCGAGCGACTGGGCGACCAGCTGCGTGTACGTATTGACCCCGAGCGGCTGGACGACATCGACACTCGCGAGAAACGCCTCGCTGGAGCCGTTCACGTACAGATAGAAAGGTGCACGACCCTTCGTGATGGTCGTGTCGAGCGAGAAGGTCTGCGGGAACACGGGGGGCGTCTCGCCGTTGCCGCCCGTGGCCATGACGAACTGGCCGGCCGGGTCGTAGATGGCGACGAAGTACTCCGTCGGTGCGGCGGTCTCGTCGACGGTGAACGACAGGACTCCGCCGTAGTCCTCGATGTTCATCAGAGCGGTGGTGAGGTCGGTCGCCGCCAGCTGTTGCACGGACGTCGAGACGCTCTCGACCAGCGTGTTCCGCAGGAACGCCATCGTGCCGACGCCGGCGGCGAACAGCCCGATCGCCAGCAGGGCCACCGTGACACCGGTGACCTTCGCGCGCAGGCTGACGCCGCGCCACCAGCTGGTGACGGCGTCGTGTGTGTCGCTCAGGATGACCCCCGATCGTGCCTGACGGGTCTGCGGTGGATCAGACGGTCTTGCCCGCCTTGAGCATGTACCCGAAGCCGCGCTTGGTCTGGATGAGCGGCTCGGAGGAGTGCGGATCGATCTTGCGCCGCAGGTAGGAGATGTAGCTCTCGACGATGCCTGCGTCGCCGTTGAAGTCGTACTCCCAGACGTGGTCGAGGATCTGCGCCTTCGACAGCACCCGGTTCGGGTTGAGCATGAGGTAGCGCAGCAGCTTGAACTCGGTCGGACTCAGGTCGATCGAGACGTCGCCGATGGTGACGTCGTGGGTGTCCTGGTCCATCGTCAGCTCGCCCGCGCGGATGACCGACTCCTCGTCGGCCTGCATCGTGCGGCGGAGGATCGCCTGGATGCGGGCGACGATCTCGTCGAGGCTGAAGGGCTTGGTGACGTAGTCGTCGCCGCCGGAGTTGAGCCCCGTGATCTTGTCCTCGGTCTCGTCCTTCGCGGTGAGGAAGAGGATGGGGGCCGTGTACCCCGCGCCGCGGAGGCGCTTGGTGACGCTGAACCCGTTCATATCGGGCAGCATCACGTCGAGCACGATGAGGTCGGGTTCCTCCTCGAGCACGGCCGAGATGGTCTGTGCGCCGTTGGCCACGGCTCGGACCTGGAATCCGGCGAAACGCAGACTCGTGATGAGCAGGTCGCGGATGTTGGGTTCGTCGTCCACGACGAGGATGCGCGGTGCGTTCATGGCCTCATTATCGCGAAGTCGATGATGGATGGGCTGATATCGCGCGGATCGGCGGCTACGCGGCGGGCGCGAGGATGCCGTCGGCGTCGAGGATCGTGTACGCGTAGCCCTGCTCGGCGAGGAAGCGCTGACGGTTCTGCGCGAAGTCCTGGTCGACCGTGTCGCGGGCGATCAGGGTGTAGAAGCTCGCGGTGTTGCCCGATTTCTTGGGGCGGAGCAGGCGTCCGAGGCGCTGGGCCTCCTCCTGGCGGGAGCCGAAGGATCCCGACACCTGGATGGCGACGGATGCTTCGGGCAGGTCGATCGAGAAGTTCGCGACCTTCGAGACCACCAGCACCGAGATCTCGCCGACGCGGAAGGCCTGGAAGAGCTCTTCGCGCTCGGGGATCGGAGTCGCGCCGGTGATCTTCGGGGCTCCGAGCGACTCGGAGAGCAGGTCGATCTGGTCGAGGTACTGACCGATCACGAGGATGCGCTCGCCGGAGTGGCGCTCCACGAGTCCTCGGACGACGTCGATCTTCGCGGGTGCGGTGGCGGCGATCCGGTAGCGGTCTTCGTCGGCGGCCGCGGCGTACTCCATGCGGTCACCGTCGGGCAGGTCGACCCGCACCTCGTAGCAGGCGGCGGGGGAGATGAAGCCCTGGGCCTCGATCTCCTTCCACGGCGCGTCGAACCGCTTGGGGCCGATGAGGCTGAAGACGTCGCCCTCCCGTCCGTCCTCGCGGACGAGCGTGGCGGTGAGTCCCAGCCGGCGCCGCGCCTGCAGGTCGGCGGTGAGCTTGAACACCGGCGCGGGGAGCAGGTGCACCTCGTCGTAGACCACGAGGCCCCAGTCGAGGGCGTCGAGGAGCGCGAGGTGGGCGTACTGACCGCCGCGCTTGGCGGTGAGGATCTGGTAGGTCGCGATGGTGACCGGCTTGATCTCCTTCGCCTGACCGGAGTACTCCCCGATCTCCTCCGGGGTGAGCGACGTGCGACGTAGCAGCTCGTCGCGCCACTGCCGGGCGCTGACGGTGTTGGTGACCAGGATCAGCGTGGTGGTCTTCGTGTCGGCCATGGCGGCCGCTCCGACGAGGGTCTTGCCCGCGCCGCAGGGGAGCACGACGACGCCCGATCCGCCTTCGGTGAAGGTGTCGACGGCCTGCCGCTGGTAGGGGCGGAGCGTCCACCCGTCTTCGGCGAGGTCGATCTCGTGAGGGGTTCCGGGGGTGTACCCCGCGAGGTCTTCGGCGGGCCAGCCGATCTTCAGCAGCTCCTGCTTGATGTGGCCGCGCGCCCACGCGTCGACCGCGAAGGAGTCGGGCGACGGGCGGCCGATGAGCAGCGGCTGGATGCGCTTGTTGCGGGCGACCTCGGCCAGCACCGCAGCATCCGTCGACCTGAGCACGAGGGCGCCTTCGGCGTCCCGCTCGATGACGAGGCGGCCGTAGCGGTTCACGGTCTCGCTGATGTCGATCGTCACCGACGCGGGCACGGGGAAGCGCGTCCAGCGGCTGAGGGTGTCGAGCATGTCTTCGGCGGTGTGCCCGGCAGCGCGGGCGTTCCACAGCCCGAGGCGGGTGATCCGGTAGGTGTGGATGTGCTCGGGCGCGCGCTCAAGCTCGGCGAAGACCGCCAGTTCGTGCCGGGCGCTCTCAGCGTCGGGGTGCGCCACTTCGAGAAGCACCGTGCGGTCGCTCTGGACGATGAGGGGGCCGTCAGCCATAAGGACCGATTCTACCGTGCGGGTGGATCGTCGGGGCGTTCGGTCGCCCGTTCACGCGACCGGGTGGACGCTCACGATGCTGCGCAGGGGCAGCGTGCGCTCGACGTCGGCACCGCGGTCTCGTCCGCGCAGGCGACCGCCGCCGAGACCGGTCGCCTCGAGGCGGAAGGTGCGTGTGCTGGCGTCCGGGAGGCTCACCACGACGTCGACGACGGAGCGGGCGCGCACCGCCTGGTCGAGTTCGCGCTCGAGCCACGCGGCGTCGCCGTCGGAGCCGCCCGAGCGCAGTCGAAGCAGGAGTGCCGCGTACTTGTCGGTCGCGGGCGCCGGGGAGGGGTCGTCGGCGATCCGCGAGCGGTCGAGCGTGCGCGTCGAACCTGCGCCGTCGACCGCGATCACGGGGTACCGGGCGTCGGCGAGGGCCCAGTAGACGCTGTCGGCGGGCACGCGCGAGATCAGGTCGTCGCCCTCGCGGACGAGGCCGAGCGAGCGCAGCGCCTGGTCGACGGCGATCGTGGCGATCGTCGCAGGGTCGTCGCTGACGACGCGCGTGAGGACGGATGCTTCGTCGCGCTCGACGCGGATGAGGCCGTGACGGGCGGCGGTGCTCTCGATGACGTACGCGAGAGGCTGCGGGAGCCCCGTCAGCGACACCGTTTCGAGGAAGTCGCGGAGGGACTCCGCGGTCTCGCCGGCCGTGATCGCGGCGCCGATCGTCGTCGCGGTGAAGCGGTAGGTGGTCGCCTGCGCGCGCGACTCGCGGTTGGCCATCGTGCGCAGGCGCACGTCGAGCTCGGGGGCCAACGGCCCCGGTGCGATGGCGGTGAGGTCGTTCTGCAGGTACAGCCGGTCGACCTCGGTCGGCAGCATCCGTGCCCAGACGTCGGCGTCGACGCCTTCGCCACGGGCGAGCGGGGCGACCCAGCTCGGTTCGGCTCCGGCGGGGGTGAACAAGCCCCAGGCGACCCAGCGCCGGCGCCACTGCTCGGCCACCGCGGGCCACGACCGCTGGAACGGGTAGGCGGAGGGCCAGTCGACGGCGGGGATCCAGCCGCCTGTCGCCGAGCGGAGAGCCTCGGGCAGAGCGTCGCGCAGGTTGAGCGCCAGCGTCTCCCATCGAGCAGCCGTCGTCGCGTGCAGCCATTCCCGTCCGGAGCGCGTCACCAGCCAGGTGCGCTCCCGCCCGACGATGAGACCGCCCGCGTCTGCGACCTCGACCAGGGGGTCGGCGTCTTCGGCGTGGGCGATGGCCCCGGCTTCCACGAGCCGGCGCCGATCGACCGCGCCCAGGGTGCCCGACCCGATGCGCCCCAGGGGGGCCTCGAGGCACAGCAGCAGAAGGTCGGCGAGGGAGGCGGCGGAGGTGAACGCCCGCTCGGCTGCGGCTGCGTCGTCATCGGAGGTCGAATCGGGCCGCGCCGCGTCGGTGGGCTCTATCAGGGGGAGGCGCTCGCGCACGACGTCGCCCACGGCCTGGAACACGTCGCCGTCGATCGTCGCGAGAGCCCGGGCGGCGAGGTCGGCGCGCGCGGGGGCAGCGACCGGGGTCTGGGTCGTCACGGCGTCGGCGAGGGCATGGGCTGCCGCAGCCGGGAGCGCGTCCAGTGCGCGGCTGATGGCCGCGGGCTCGAGGAACGCCTCGGCGGCGTCGTAGAGGTCACGCCACGTCGCCGTCGGCGAGACGCCGCGCACGGAGAGCAGCTTCGCCAGCTCCGCGTCGTCGCGCTCGGACAGAGTGGACGCGAGCGCGCGCTGATCGGATGCGGGAGGCATGCTCAGCGACCCTTGTTGGCCCGAGCCCTTCTGACGAAGCTCATCACCAGCACAACGATGATCAGCACGAAGGCGAGGGGGAGCCCGAAGCTCGGAAGCAGGATGACCGTGGGCCAGATGCCCGCCGAGTAGTCGGTGACGCCGGCGGGGCGCGATATGAGCACCGCGAAGAAGCAGCCCACGGAAAGCACCAGCAGTCCGACGGACATGAACGCGAGGATGCGGTCGATGCGGCGGACCGGCATGTCGTCGCGGGCTGTGGGACTCATCCCGCTCAGCCTAGCGCCTGCCGGGCGTGTCGTAGGCTTGAGGAGGGGCTCGCCTGCCCCGACTCCAGAGTCCGTGCACGCACGGACTCCCGTTCTCCCAGCGAGGTTGTGCCCATGCCCACCGGCAAAGTCAGGTTCTACGACGAGGAGAAGGGGTTCGGCTTCATCACCACCGATGACGGCCAGGACGTCTTCCTCCACGCCACGGCGCTGCCCGAAGGCACCCCTGCCCTCAAGGCCGGCGCGCGGCTCGAGTTCGGCGTCGCCGACGGCAAGCGGGGCCTCCAGGCCCTCTCCGTGCGCGTGCTGGACACGCCCCCCAGCCTCGCGAAGCGCGCGCGCAAGCCCGCCGACGACATGGCGATCATCGTCGAAGACCTCGTGAAGCTGCTCGACGGCATCGGCGGCGACCTTCGCCGCGGCCGCTACCCGAGCGGGTCGCACTCCAAGAAGATCGCCGCGGTCCTGCGCAAGGTAGCCGATGACTTCGAAGCCTGAGCCGGTCGACGCCGAGCTGCTGGCGGCGCACGATCTCGCGATCGCGGCCCTCGGCGAGGTGACGCCCGTCTCCTCGATCGGCGCCCCGGCCGGATACACGCTCGAAGACGGAGGCGTCGTCTCCCTGCGCTTCGCCACGACCCTCCCCGGATACCCGGGGTGGTTCTGGACGGTCTCGCTCGCCCGTGTCGAGGGCGAAGCCCCCACGGTGCTCGAGGTCGAGCTGCTCCCCGGCGACGGCGCGCTCCTCGCGCCCGACTGGGTGCCGTGGGCCGAGCGTCTCGCCGACTACCAGGCCGCGCAGACGGCGCTCGCCGAAGCATCCGAGTCCGACGACGATGATGAAGACGAGTCCGACGACGAGTTCGAAGACGACGAAGAAGACGATGATGACGACGACGACGAGGGCGTGAGCCGCACCCACGGCGGCGACATCGACGGTGTCGAGATCGACGAGCTCGACGACGCGACGGCGGAGGACGACGACTCCGACGGGGAGGACTCCGACGAGGACGAGGACGAGGAGTACTTCGACCGGTCGGAGCCCGCGTCCGACGAGCGCTGAGCTCCAGCCCGGGCCCAGCACTGGGGGGTTGATCGCCGTCTACCTCCGTGCTTGTTTCGAGCGGGGGTTTGGACGGCTTTCACCTTCCCGTGCGCCGCAACTGTCACGAGGGCGTTTTCGGTTCCGGAAGTCGGTGTCCGCGCGCGGCCCCTTGAGCGGGCTGATCAGCGGGCGTGCTATACGCGAGTCACGGCGCGGTAGCTGCCTCCCGGTCGATGCCAGCAGCTGGCAGCTCCTCCGATCGCCTTATACAACCGAGTGCGCACAACGATCCTCTATCGGGGCGCTACGGCACTACCGCGATTCGGTGCCGCTGGTTAGCGACCGAATTTAGTCGCGCCCGAGACTTTCTTCCCCGTCGTCGAGGACGGCTTCACGACGGTCGACTTCGTGACCTTCGAGCCGTTCACGCTGCGTAGTACGCCATATCCGCCGGAGGTCTTGACGACCTGCCAGCTTCCCGACTTTGCTGCCATAGCCACAGTGTACGACTCTCCACCCTCACGGCGCCGTTCATTCTGCGTCAACGGGCTCCGGGGTGTCCTGGTCCTGGCCGACCTCGAACGGGATTGACATGAGCTCGGCCGTCAGCTCGGTGAGTGCGACGTCGCCGTCATCGAACGAGTTCGCCTTCGGCGCATCGAGGGAGACCATTCCGTAGACGCCGTTTGCGGTCCAGATCGGCACGGAGATAAACGTCTTGTAGCCAGACCCTGTCCCTTCGTAACCAGCCGGCTTTACCTTGTCGAGGTTTGGGTAGGAAGCCGTTGTCTTGGCGTCGAGGAAGTCCAACGCGGCGTCGCCGCGGGGCGTATCCGCCTCGAAGGGTCGCGGTCTCTCCCCGCGGCCACCGTGGCCGATCGACTCCATACGGGTCGGGTCGGAGTAGAGGAGGTACACCACGGCCCGCGGTCGGTGCACCCGCCCGCCGACCATCCCGGCCAGAGCCTCAGCAGCCACGTTCGCGACCATCTTGAGGTAACCGTGCCGCTCTTCGAGCGGCTGCAGCGCCATGTCGGCCGTGGTGGATGCGAAGCGCATAAACACATCTCGGAGCTTGATGAGCTGCTCCCGTCTTGCAGTCGCCACGGCCTCCTGCCGCGCATCGGCGGCACCGTCGACCTCCGAGTTCGCGGCCTCGAGCTCCGTCCGGAGTTCCTCGTTCGTGCGCTCCAGGGCACCCTTTTTCCGGGACTCTCTAACCTTCGCGATGACAGCGAAAAGGACCGCTAACACCGCGCAGACTGCGGCCGCCGCGAACCATCCGAAGGCCTCCGTCGCCCAGAACGGCGGGGGCGGAGCGTCGTCCAGCATTTCTACGGGCGGGACAGCGCGGCCGACGGCGAGGAATTGGGCGAAACCGGCGGCGCCGAGGATAGGTATGGCGGTCCCGAAGATCACCCAGAAGGCATCGCCTGGGCTCTTCTTCTTCTCCTCTACCATTGCTGCATCGTACTGGCGGGGGAGGATCTTCAAGCGCCGCTGCAGACAGCGTGTGATGAGCGACACCGTGACGCATTACTGACATGAGACTAACTTCTCGGTAAAACCGTGAGGTGCCTGAACGGGAGGGGACTCCGTCGCCCGCGAGGACGCGGTGAGCCTTCCGGGCGCACACGATCGGCAGTGGTCGTGATCGGCGCCGTTGGCACGGCGCTTTTCATTGCTGCCCTTGTCGCCTCGCTCTTGGACTGAGCACAACACCGACGCGGGCCGCAGAGAGGGATCGGTCAACGGGCCCCTGCCGGCGCAAATGTCGTTAGGGGCCCGAACCGCTGAAGCGCCGCCTTCTCGCAGGTTCGGCTTCGGCGACGCTCATAGGTAAACCCGGGACGTCCACCGACGCCCCCTAAAGCTAGATTGCTCGCGTGGACACCGTTCAGATGCGTGACTCCTCAATGGAGCGCGACGCCCAAATTGATCGTGTTGCCGACTACGCCGGGCAGGAGGCTATCGTGGCTGAGCCTTGGCCGTCGACTATCGGGTCACGAGACCTGTCACGCTCCGAGCGTCGTCGGATCCTCGCAGAGTGGCTGGAGTTTTTCCGTCAGCCCTCCCCTATCAAGCACCTGACTCTCTGGTGCCGCGTCACCGACGAGATCCTTGAAGGCATTTCTACGCAAACGCAGTTAGAAACCCTGACCCTGCATTGGGGGCCGTACACCGAGCTTTCGCACTTCCTCGCGTTGACCCGGCTTCGGGAGTTGACTCTGGGCGGTGCGAGCGCGATCACTGACCTGAACCCGGTGGCTCAGCTGAGGGGACTTACGCACCTCTCTGTCGAGAATGCTCGAAAACTGCGCGACTACACGCCGCTCGGTCAGCTGACTGGGCTGCGCTACCTTAGCGTCGACAGAGGCATCACCGGCTCACGAGCCGATGCAGAGTCCATCGACTTCGTTCGCGATCTTCCTAATCTGCGCACCCTCTATTGGGACCCGAGAGTGGCCCCCGGTGACTACTCCGCGCTTCTCTCCTTGACGGAAGCGACAGAGGTACACGTCTCGCCATCGAAAGGAATGACTCCATCAATAGCTGACCTGGAGTGGGCGCTGCCAGGCATGCAAGCTCATCGACGCCGGCGCGCCGACCACACTATCCCGCTCTATGAGGGCGAGAAATTGATCGGATGGCTGGGGACGAACGTCGCCGGTCGAATGGAATTTCTGCCTCCCGACGCCAACCGCACCTGACGGGGGTGGCCAACGATTCTGTATAGAGGCGTTGCGGCACTACTGGCGGGTGTGAGTGATCCGACGGGGCCTGACGGACCCCAGAGGGAGATAGCCCGCTATCCCGCACCGAAACCGATCCACTAGGCCCATGTACCCTGGCGTGCGTCTCTATCTCTGGGGGAGCCTCACCACTACCGCCTGGCGGGTGATCCTCTACCTCTGCTCCGGGGCCAGACCATTCGACGACTCGCGGATGCGGCGTAGCTGCCTCTCTGCGGAGGTCGAGTCCCAGGCGGTGCCTCGTTCATCAACAAAGTGCCATAAGTGGCCTTCACCAAGGACGCTGATGATGGACCGCGCGACTTCTTCCGCCACTGCGCTGGGAGTCCGAGCTTCCGTCGAGAAAGGACCACGGGGCGCATCTATGACCGCTATCCACCGGTCATGCGATAGCGGGAAAACTTCGACGGGGAGATCCATCCGAACAGTATGAGTCGACGGCGACTTACGTTTCACCCAACGCCCGCTGATCGATCGGCTTTCGGGCTCCCCGTATGGGGAGTCCTGGCTGAGCAGCGCCCGAGACGCTGCTCAGCTGTCGTCCCGCCGCGGGCGTAACCCGAGTGCCACTCGCCATTCGTCGGTAAGGCGCCCGACAGTTTCGAGGTCCCGGCGGGCTGCCGCGCGTCCGACCGGTTCGGACAGTGCGGTTACCTCTTCGTCGCTCTGACCGCGCAGCCATTCTTCTGCGGTGGCCCGCACGCCTTCACCCGTCTCGTCCACGAGCATGTCCGCGATGCTCCGACGCAGGCCCTCGGCCGTCATGCGGTAGATGTTCCTGTCGGCGGCCGCAACCGTTCCTGCAGCGGCCCATGCCTCTGCGACGTCGGCGTATCCCTGTCGAATGTTCAAGTGTGGCGGGACGACGGGGAGGTCGGTGCGCCCTTCGATGAGGATGGGAAGCGCCATGCGTCGAACCCAGTCCTCGATGTGTCGCACTTCGTGCATCAGTGTGCGCCACTCGCCGGTGTGTGGCCGCTGCACCATGACCTGTGGCCAGATCGACACCTCAACCCTGCTCCCGCGCGGAGCCGACGCAAGCACTTCCCCGATCTTCACGACCTCCTGATGTTCGGCAGATCTAGGTGCCTGGCTCGGCGTGCCTACATCGACGCGACCAACGCGCGTGAAGGCGACGGCCGGCTCGCGGTGCTTGGCGTGATTCGTGAATTCGACCAGCAGGCGTAGCGGGTGGTTCGCGTTGTCGGTGCGCTGGTAGGGCTGGATGCGGTCGAGGCGATTGGTAAGCTCCGCGCCGTACCCGAACAGTGCCAGCGAGCGTCTGTTCGGGTGCTTGCACCACTGCTGAAAGGCGTCGGGCGACTTCGCTGCAGGAATCTCGAGGGCCTTCGACTCCTTCTCGGTGAGGGAACGGCCGGCGCGATGCGCCACCTCGGCGAACAGCGCGTGCTCCAGCATGTTGCGCGACTGATTGAGCGCGTCCGCGAACAGGCGTGGAACCGACTGGGGTAGCGGGTCGATGCCCGCAAGGACCACGTCCTCGTGCGTTGGGGTGAACCTCGGGATCAGCTTGAGTGGGTCTTTGGCGAGGTAGTCGTGGAGCACGCTACCGAGCTCCCCGATGGTCGAGTCCACATACGCCACCGTGTAAAGAACGTGTGCCTGGTGGTCAGGGAGCCAGCTGCCGCTCGCCGCCGCTCTCGCCATGAATCGCAGGGTATTGGAAGAGTCGTCCTCGGGCGAATTGGTCACACGACCGTGACTACGTTGCCGCTACTCGCCCCATTGCGCAGACGTTCGACTCATGGTCGATCGGTAGAGGATCCTTTCGGGGCAGCCGTGGCGCCACCCTCATCGTCGAGCTTCGATAGCCTCCTGTCGCTGCACTGTTCGGTACACGGTCGACCGCGCGACGCTGAAGAGCTCGGCCAGCTCGGCGGTGGAGTGGGTGCCAGCGCGGTGGACTTCCATCAGGTGCCGTTGCTGCGGGACGGATAATTTGGGTTGTTTGCCGCGAAGGTGCCCCTTGGCCTTGGCGATCTGCATTCCCTCGCGCGTGCGGGCGCGGATGAGATCGGATTCGAACTCAGCAACCATGGCGAGGACGTTGAACAAGAGACGCCCGACTGGGTCGAGCGGGTCGTGGACCGACCCACCGATGCTCAGTTTCACGTTCTTGGCGGTGAGCTCATCGATGATGTCGCTCGCATCGCGGAGTGACCGGGCGAGCCGGTCGAGTTTGGCCACCACGAGAGTGTCGCCGTCGCGGCACGCGGCTAGGGCTTCGCGAAGGCCCGGTCGAGCTCGATTTGTGCCGGTGAGTCCATGGTCGGTGTGGATGTTGGTTGGGGCGACGCCGAGCCGTTCGAGAGCGACCCGCTGCGCTGTTAGGTCTTGTTCGTAGGTGGAGACGCGTGCGTATCCAATGAGTAATTCATTCATGTTCGGACGGTGCGCCCGACGACGCCGGCGCACAAGAGCCCAACAGGATTCCCTATCGGACACTCGGGTCAGTGCGGCTGAGGGGCCGCTCGCGGGCATCTTCAGCGAGCGGCGAAAACGCGACTTCCATGGTCGTTACGCAAAACGCGCAGCGCACCGACGCGAGCCGCGAAGGGGGTTGCGTTGGGTCCGGAACCCATGAGGAGTTGCTCCTTCCGTAGCGTCATGTGATCTTGTGGACTCACCGTTTCACTCGCAAAGGAGGGCCCCCGCATGTACCCGTCTTTCATCCCGCCGCGACAGGTCATGATCGGAGACGCAGCATGGTTCGCGGACACGACGCCGCGAGCGATTCGCCACTACGAACAGATTGGCTTACTCCCCGAGCCGGAGCGGACCAGCAACGGCCGCCGACTTTACAGCTACGAGGTGGTGGTCCGCCTTTTCTGGATCCGCAAGATGGCCGACGCAGGGATTGCCCTCAACGACATCCGCCGCGTATTCGCCGCCCCAGCCCCGGCCGGCGCTACCAGCGACCGTGACATCGTCGATGTCTTGGAACAGCTGGACGCGGACCTTGCCGCCCAGGAAACAGAGCTGCAGCGGAAGCGCGCGGCGGTGCAGCGCATGCGCACCCGGGGCAGCACGATCGGTCTGCTGAACGACTTCGTCGCGCAGCGCTTAGAGAATCTGCCCGAGGGCTCTCTCAGCCAGGCACATATGGACAATCTCGTAATCACGGAGCGGATCTTGGGCCCTCTCGGTGCCGCCATCCATGCTGGACGCTACCTCGCCCTCGCCGCCCACCCGGCCCTGCGAGAAGAGTCCGACCGGATCGACGCGGCCGAGGAATCTCTCGACGACACGGTCTCCGTCGATGACCCCCGCGTGGAGCGCGTGGCGGCCGAGCGACATGCATTCGAACGGGCATTGCAAGAAGTAATTGCCAGCTCCGGCCAGGGGGAAGAAGACGACGCACTCTTTGACCTTTGGGAGAACCTTCACGCCACGACTACCGACAGCTCAGGTCTCGGCTCTCACCCCAAGCGCAGACGGATGAGCGCCTTTGAAGCGCTGGGAAGAATGCCCTACGACTTCTCCCCGGCCCGCCTGCGCTGCATGGAGGTAGTCGAAAGGATCGCTGCGGACGAAGCCGCCGCACCGTAGGTAAGGCGTTCGTTGTGGGATTCTTATTCGGGCGTAGCCCGTTCGCGACGGGTCGTCATTGAGACGAGGCGGGTACTTCCGGCTCGGGCCAGTCCCATTCAGGCTGCAGGTCGCGAAGTGGTGCGGTCCTGCCGTGACCGAGAACGATCGTGGTCCCGATATTGGAGTCATCGACCTGCCTGATGAACTCTCGGCAACGACCGCAAGGAGCGAGCACCGTCACACCCTCCTGATCGACCTGCCACACGGCGACAATGCGAGCGATCGCGTACTCACCGCTGGTAACCATCGAGGCGATTGCGGCGTGGTCGGCGCAGAAGCCGGTCCCGGACCCGGTGTCGATGCAGACACCAGTATGAATTGCGCCGGTGGTCGTCTCGAGTGCAGCAGCGACATCCCCAAAAAGACGGTCGCCCAGGCGGTGCGGGTTGATCCTGGCTCGAGCGACCTCGATGAGATCGTCATGTTCGCTCATCGCTCAAGAATAGACAGAGCTACTATCTACCGTCCGAGAGTGACCGTCAGCGATGAGGCGTTGCTCGATCGTCTACGGACACATGTGCGCCCCCGACGCGGGGGCCGAGGTCTGTGCAGACCGCTTCCTAGGGCGGATTGCGCTCATGCTGGGTCCTGTCGGGCAGGTGTCGGCTGTCTGTCGGGTTCCATTCGTGGTCCGGGTCTGCTGTCTTTCTTACTGTGGAGGACATGAGCGAGACACGAATCATTGAACTTCGAACCCAGCGGGGCTGGACTCAGGAACGCCTTGCAGAGGCCAGCGGGGTGACTGTTCGCACGGTACAGCGGCTCGAGGCGGGAAACGACGTCAGCCTCGACACGCTCTCCCGGTTGGGCAAAGCGCTGGGCGTGGCTGTGCGGGATCTCTTCGTGACCGTCCCCGAGAACGACTATGGGAAGGCGGTATCCGCGCTGGATGAGACTGAGGCTCGGACATTCTGCGGAAGCAGCGCGGACTGCCTGGCGCAATATTGGTTCAGCGGTAGCCCTTTTTGTCGTGTCGCCCATCCCGGTGGTGCTCCTGATCGCGGCGGCCGATCAGGGCGTCCTTTCAGTCAGCGTCGAAGCCGCGATAGCCATCGGCCTTGGCAGTTTCTTCTTGATCGCGGCGGTCGGCGCGCTCCAGCTGGTTCGAGCAACCAACGGTCTCTCGCCGTTCGTCCCGATCCGCCGGAAGCGCTTGCAGTCCGACTTCGCAGCACTGCAGTGGGCAAAAGACCTCGATGCGACCCATCAACGTCAACGGACCACATCGCTCGCCGTCGCCGTAGCGCTGTGGGTGCTCTCGCCACTGCCTCTCATGGTCGCAGCGTTGCTGGAGCCGACCCCATCGCAGGGGCTATGGATAGCAGGAGGAACAGCCTTCCTCCTCCTCGTCGTCGCCGCAGGGTTGTTCATGGTTCTGCTGACGGCCTGGTCCCGTTACGTCGCGGCGAAACTAGCCTCAGCCGAGCGGTAACCCTGGGCGCTGATGCCACAGACGCCTGTACCGAGCTCCTGTCATAAACGGAAGACGCTCACGGCTGCGAATCGGACGCTGGCGGCGTTGGCTTACGAAACAGTTCAGGCCCTGACGATCCGTCGCTCAACGACCGCGCCACCTAGGCAATGGTTCCGACTGTCCGCTAAACGATCGCGCAGCGGACATCCGCCACGATCGCGCGCGGCAATACGATTACCCTCAGTCCTGCCCTAGTCGAGCCTTGCTTACCCCGGCGGCTCGGCCGCCGTTGGTGAGGGAGGCAGCCCGTTCAAGCCGGGCCAGGGCGGGGTTTTCGCGAGGATTGCGGTCGCTTCGTAAGGGACCGTGGCTTGGGCTCCCTACTGGTGTCGGGTGTGACGTGCCCGTACCGTCGTCATCATGCCGGACCAGGTCGGGAATCTTGTGACGGTACCGAATGTCGTCGGCCTCCCTTTCCACGTCGGGCGCGATCTCGCCGCCGAACGCGGAGTGACGCTGGCCAATCCGGACCCGGACGGACCTCCGGTGGGAGCGCTCGCTTGGCCCGGGCTCTTCTACATCACGTCTCAGCGACCGAAGGCGGGCGCGGTCGTAACGCGGCACTCCTCCGTGGTTGTCGAAATCACCGAACACGGTGACACTCAGCAGCCATCCGAGCGGATTGACCCGAACGACCCTCACGCGGCGCCCGCACACGCAAGGCCCGACGAACTGCGGTCCCTAGACCTGTCCGACTCGGACGGTCATTCATAGAGCGATCCCTGAATGCCCCGCCCAGGAGGAGGGCTACTTCTGCCGGCCGGCCTCTTCGCCATGCTGCGCGTTGAACTGCGCGACTCGCTTCGACCGTGCCCGGAGATCGACAATGCCTTTCGCGACAGGCGGATTGTCCTACCCATCCGTCCTTCAGAATCAGGACCGCGAATGAGAATCGGCGCGGCGCACGGAGTCCCGTGCGCCGCGCCGATTCTCGTTCTGGCGTCGGTCAGAGGCGTTCGATCGTGTAGTCGATGGAACGGATGAGCTGGCGCACGTCGTCGGGCTCGATCGAGACGAAGGTGGCGACGCGCAGCTGGTTGCGCCCGAGCTTGCGGTAGGGCTCGGTGTCGACGATGCCGTTCGCGCGCAGGCTTTGGGCGACCGCCGCGGCATTGACGTTCGCGTCGAAGTCGATCGTGACGACGACGGGGGAGCGGTCGGCCGGGTCGGCGACGAACGGGGTGGCGATGCTCGAGGCCTCGGCCCACGCGTACAGCGCGCCCGACGACTCGCGCGTGCGCGCATCCGCCCACGCCAGGCCGCCGTTGCCGACGATCCACGAGAGCTGCTCGTCGAGCAGCAGCAGCGTGGTGACGGCGGGGGTGTTGAGCGTCTGCTGCAGTCGGGAGTTGTCGAGGGCGTTCTTGAGGCTGAGGAACTCGGGGATGTAACGGTCGGATGCGGCGATCCGCTCGATCCGCTCGATGGCCGCCGGTGAGACCGCGGCGAACCAGAGACCGCCGTCGGAGCCGAGGTTCTTCTGCGGGGCGAAGTAGTAGACGTCTGCCTGGGTGACGTCGAAGTCGATGCCGCCCGCCGCGCTCGTCGCATCGATGACGGTCAGGGCGCCCGGATCGGCCTCGACGCGGGTGATGGCGGTCGCGACGCCCGTCGATGTCTCGTTGTGCGGCCAGGCGTAGACGTCGACGCCGTCGACGGGCTCGGCGGCGATGCTCGACCCGGGCTCGGCCTTGCGCACGTCGGGCGCCTGCAGCCACGGCGCGGCGGCTGCGGCGGCGAACTTGCCGCCGAACTCACCGAACACGAGGTTCTGGCCGCGGTTCTCGATCAGGCCGAAGGCGGCGGCGTCCCAGAACGCGGTCGATCCGCCGTTGCCGACGATGATCTCGTAGCCGTCGGGCAGGCGGAAGAGCTCCGCCAGCTGCGCGCGCACGCTGCCGACGAGGTTCTTCACGGGGGCCTGTCGGTGCGACGTTCCGAGGATCCCCGCACCGCGGGTGACGAGGGCTTCGAGCTGGGCCCCGCGGATCTTCGACGGCCCGCAGCCGAATCGACCGTCGGTGGGCAGGAGGTCCTTCGGCAGTTCCACGTGCGACATGCGTCGATTCTAGGGTCCGCCCGCGCGGCCGGTTCGCCGCCCCCGGCCGGGGGCGCGGGGCAGCGGATAGGCTGGAGCGACTCCCTTCGCACGCCTGAGGACCCCATGACAGATCTCATCGACACCACCGAGATGTATCTCCGCACGATCCTCGAGCTCGAGGAGGAGAACATCGTTCCGCTGCGCGCGCGCATCTCGGAGCGACTCGGTCACTCCGGTCCGACGGTCTCGCAGACCGTCGGACGTATGGAGCGCGACGGACTCGTCGTCGTCTCCGAAGACCGTCGCCTCGAACTGACCGACGCCGGGCGGCAGAAGGCCGTCGACGTCATGCGCAAGCACCGCCTCGCCGAGCGCCTGCTCAGCGACGTGATCGGACTCGACTGGGCCTACGTGCATGAAGAGGCGTGCCGGTGGGAGCACGTGATGAGCGAGCAGGTCGAGCGGCGCCTCGTCGAGCTTCTCGGGCACCCGACCGAGTCGCCGTACGGAAACCCCATCCCCGGACTCGATCAGCTCGGCGACAACCCCGCCAACACCTTCGAGCAGGGCGTCGTCGGTCTCGTGCGGAAACTGACCGACGAGGGTGCTCCGATCACCGGTACCGTGCGGCGTCTCGCGGAGCCCGCACAGGTCGATCCCGAACTTCTCCAGCAGCTCAAGGATGCCGGCGTGATGCCCGGCGCGACGGGCAGCTACCGCTTCAACGAGGGGTACGTCCTCGTCGAGATGGACGGCAGCGACGAGGGGCTCGAACTGCCCGTCGAGGTCGCCTCGCACATCTTCCTCGTCGACGCCCGCTGATCCTCCCTGGGCTCCGGGGTACGGAGTTATCCACTGGTCCCTCCGGCTCAGCGTGACTTATTCGTTACCTTCGGGTAGCGTGGCCGGAGTCCACAGGCGAGAAGCCCGCCAACGGACCCCTCGCAGATTGCCTCATCGGCTCGTCGTCCGCAGAGGGTGAAGCCCGCACATCGTGCCCCACACCGAGTGTCGACGAGTCAGCGATCCACGCAGAGGCGCCGGAGGAAAAGCTTGGCTGAACCAACCGATTCGGACGCATCTGCACCCGAGCAGACCGCGACCGATCTCACTCGCAGGAACCGTGATCGACGCACCCCTCGTTCACGCGCAGCGCGACCCGTCGCGCGCACCGTCGCAGCATCCGCTCCGGTCGCCGCATCCGCTCGCCCCCGCTCGGGCTCGCGTCCGGTGCGCAGCGCCGTCATCTTCACGATGGTCGTCGGTCTGATCGCCACCGTCGCCCTCCCCGCCTACGCCGCGTTCCGCCCCGAGGCCGAGACGATGACTCTGCAGCAGGCCGCCGCCGGCGACGCGCAGTCGCTCGTCGTCGCGTCGGACGCCACCGTCGCGCAGCTCGACCGCAGCAGCTACTCCGCGACCACGTCGGAAGAGATCGACAAGAAGAAGGCCGCAGAAGCCGCTGCCGAGCGTGCACGTCAGGTCGCCGCCGCCGCGCGCACCACGTCGACGTCGTCCTCGTCGTCGACGTTCTCCAGCCCGATCGACCTGTCGATGACCGCCCCCGGTTCGGGCGAGGTCCGCTGGCCGATCCAGGGCTTCACGAAGGGCCGCGGCCTCGGCGACTCGGGTTACCACCAGGGCGTCGACCTGCTCGCCTCGTGCGGCACCCCGCTCTTCGCCGCAGCGGCCGGCGTCGTGCGCGTCTCGCAGGAGAGCTTCGGCGGCTACGGCGTCGCCGTCACCATCGACCACGTGATCAACGGTCAGCGCGTGAGCACCCTCTACGGCCACATGACCTACGGCAGCCGCCAGGTGCAGTCGGGCCAGACGGTCGAGGCCGGCCAGCTGATCGGCGTCGTCGGCAGCACGGGCAGCTCCACCGCGTGCCACCTCCACTTCGAGGTGCACATCAACAACGCGGTCGTCGACCCGTGGGCCTGGCTCGAGCAGAACGCCGGCTGAGCCCCCGCAACAGCGTTGAAGCGGCGTGTCGGAGCATTCGTTCTCCGACACGCCGCTTTTTGTTTCCCCTTTCGGCGACCCTCGGGCGTGTCGCGGTGGGTTACCCTTTCCTCGACGTAGAGAGAAGCGGAGGAAGCCGATGGGCGCGACACCACGTATCCGAACCATGGATGCGCTCGGTCTGCTCGTCCTTCGGCATCGTGTGATCGGATGCTGCGGTGAAACCGCGGCCGCCTGGCGCTGTCTGTAAGACAGCGCTTTTTTCATACCCTCCGCAGATCGACGCGTCGCAGGTCGAATAACCCGGGAAGCCGTCCCGGACCGTTCGAGAGGATGCCGACATGCGCACTCTGGTACTCAACGCGGGCTACGAGCCGCTCGCGGTGGTGTCGTTCAAACGAGCCCTGGTTCTCGTCATGAGCGATAAGGCCACCGTGGTCGAACACGTCGAAGGCGAACCGGTGTGGGGGAGCACCGGTCATTGGGATCGTCCGGCCGTGATCGTGCTCTCGCGCTACGTGCGGGTGCCGGGCGCGCGTCGGGTGCCGGTCACGCGGCGAGGAGTGCTGCGTCGCGACGCGCATCGCTGCGCCTACTGCGGCAAGGCCGCCTCGACGATCGACCACGTGATGCCGCGGTCGCGCGGCGGCAAGGACACGTGGGAGAACCTCGTGGCCTGCTGCCTGTTTTCTGAACCAGTCCCTTCCTCACGGCGGGCCGAGCCCTGTAGAGACGCGGATGTGACTTCGCGGGCGCACACGTTTAGGTCTCCGCGGCTGAGGTCAGAACCCATCTTCGGCAGCTCGGCGGCGTCCGAGGCCAGTACGTACTCCACCCATCTCGTGAGGCGCACCCGACCGCGCGATCAACTGGCAGGGTCGGTGTTTCCGGAGGCGGTCCGATGAACCGGGTTCTCCTTCTCAACGCCACATACGAACCAATATGCACCGTGGCTATGTCCCGCGCGATAGCGCTATTACTACAGGGAAAGGCGCAAGCTCTTGCCTGCCGGCCCGGCGAAGTAGTCAGGTCTGCGAGCGAATCCATAGATTATCCGACTGTCATCAGGCTGGAACGTTATATTCGGCTTCCTTACCGGCGCTCCGCGCCACTCACCCGAAATGGGGTGCTGCAGCGTGACAATCATACCTGCATTTACTGTGGACGTGACGGTCGGACAATTGACCACATAATCCCGCGGAGTCGCGGGGGAGATTCTTCGTGGTTAAATTTGGCGGCGTGCTGTCAGAAATGTAATAACAAAAAGGGGGACAGTTTGCTCGCCGAACTTGGCTGGCGGTTACGATTCAGTCCACACGAGCCCGATTACCGAACTTTCTACATTTCAAAATTGACTGCAAGACGTATTGAGCCGGCGTGGAGCGAGTGGTTGAGCCTCAAGGCGGCGTAATGCATTTTCTTCGCGCGGTGGAGCGGATCGCGTTGTATGGGCGGCCACACTCGGTCACTATTTCATGTCCTCGTTGGTGGAATGTGCAAATTTCGCCTATTGGGCCCTGGACTTTGGGTGAACCTTGTTGAGATAACGCGCCTACGACAGGTTGTCGTGTCGTCGGGCACCGCTACTATTACACCGGGTTGCACGACGGGGGCTGACATGACGGATCCGATATCGGGCGCTGCACTTTCTGCTGGGGGACGCGCGGGGGCGAAGGCCGCGCGTGAGTTGAGTGTTGAGTGGCGTCTCGCACGAAATGTCGCTCGGTCCGCTCAGCGCCGCTCCGTGAATGTGAATCAAAAGCAACTGAAGATGGCCCTGTACGACCGAGAAGTCTTCGCTGCGCTGGCCAACTTAGGCGACGTTGACGCCAACGTGAGGGCCCGACTGGACAGTGTCGAGGTGCGAGGTAGCTCGGAGAGCGCGACGGACTTCCTCTTGCCCCTGTTGCGCGAAGCGCACGCCAGGCAGATGAGTGCCGCCGACGCGCAAGCTTTCGCCTACCGAGAGATTGCGGCACCCCTGTCCAAGCTCGTCGAGCAGGCCGCACCTTCAACGGGCCCGGTGCTGTACCTTGCGCCCGCATTGCTCGCAGACGCGGAGCGGCTGGAGGGCGACTTAGGCAAGCCCGCCTTGTCTCGACTTCTGCGGAACGTCAGCTCGCCAGAGACGCGCGTACAACTGTTGCGCGATTGGCTCGAGGTGCGGCCGTCTTGGCTGCCACAAAGCGAGTCGATAGACGCGTGGCTGGGTGAAGTCGCGCTTGACGCCGGCCAGCTGGAGATCGCCCGAAGCTGGTTGGTGGGAGCTTTGGCGGCGGGTGCCACTCCGCGCCCGTACCTTCTGGTTCGAATGGCCACCACTCGCGTCGGTGACGACGAAGCGTTCGCGTTGTTGAAGGAGGTCCGGGGCCACCCGCTCGTGGAGACCGTGATCTTGAGCGAACACGACCTCGAGGCGCGTCAGGCCTTCCTTCGCGAGTGGAGTCCGACTTCAGAGACTCAGCGGGGGCTGTGGGCAGCTCTTAACGTTCAGCAACTCCTCGAAGGCCAGGACCTCGACGGCGCAATCAGGGTTGGTCAGTCGGCGTTCGACGTTGACGGATTCGCGGCGCCGGGCGTGATCGCGGCACAGGCTCTAATCCAACGTTCCATGACGCCGGGACGAGAATCACACGTTGCTGACCTGTCGGCAGCGAGGTCATTGGCTATTCGTGTTCGCGACGCGCGGCGGTCTGAGGGCGTGGCTGCGCCGCGCGCTATTCGGGTAGCGATGCACGCATCAATGCTCCTTATAGATTTCTCCACCGCGCGTGCGCTGTTCACTCCAGCCCCCGACGGACTAGCTACGCCCGAAGAGGCGAGTCATCCCGACGTCCACGAGGCCGCCGTTTCAGTGCTGGCGCAGCTCGGCGACATTTCCGGCGCACTGAAGCTCGTCTCGGATCGGACCCCCGCCGAGGTGGTCCTGCAGCTCAGGGCGACGGAGGCCGAACTCGCTGGTGACGACGATACTGCCCACAGGCTGTGGTCGGAGGCTGTAGATGCACACACCGACTGGGCGGAAAAGACCTCCTTGTGCTTCCATCTCGCAAGCCGCGGTATCGCTCACCGGTTCGTTGACGAGCTGCGGCCGGGCAACGAAGCAATCGCCCATGAGCTGGACACCATCGTGCAACTATTCCAGCGCCGCGCCGGTTCGGAGTCGCGGGCCGAAGCGATGGCGCTGGACAACCCGCGAATTGCGCGAGCTCTCGCCATGTATTACTCCGAGGCGGATCGTCACGACGACAGTCTGCGGCTCGCTGAGCAAGTTGCGCGCCAGTGGGGAGATCCAGACGAGTGGCTGCGGGCCGCACGCTTTTATCTGCGGCGAGGCGAGCATTCAAATGCCATCGACCGTGCGCGGACGGCATTCACAGTAGGCGGCGAGGCTTGGGGGGATCGAGCCTCTGCATTGCGGCTGCAGATAGCTGCTCTCCAGGACACACGTCAGTGGGAAGATGTCGTCTCTGTTGGAAGACTCCTCTTGAGGATTCAACCGGACTCGGCGGATGCTGGCTGGTCCGTAATCTTCGCCCTTCACAAAAGCGCAGATGACGAGCAGGCGTTTGCCACTTGGAAATCGTTGCCGGCGTGTCGCCAACCTGTGAGCGTGCCTGAGGCATCCTTGTGGCTGCATCTCTACCAGCGGTTCGGAACAGAGATGGCGCAGTTCAGCGAGGTTCTCAGCATCATCGAGCGATTCCCGCTTGACGAGCAAGTCCGTCGCCTCGCAATCGGGGCAGCGCTCCTAGCACCGGTGACTGCGCCGGATGTCCAGATCCAGGTCACTGAACTCGCCGAGGAATACCACACGGATTTCCCCAACCACCCGCGACTACTTTGGACGCTCGATCTCGACGGCGAGGACGCAGGCAGCATACTTGCGGCGCTCGACGCAGCCGCCGGCGGGCCGAGGAAGACCAATGAGATCGAGGAGAAGGCGGCAAATGGCACCTTCCCAATCGGGTTACTCAGCATGTGGGCGAAGCGAAGCTACGCCGAGGTGCTCGTCTCACGCCGCGTCGCACCGCGTTTCGGAGGCACAGCAGAGGGAGCTCCTGCAGAGCACAAACTGGTCGAGCAGGCCCTCCGCTCCGGCGTCGCGATAGACACCACCGCGGCCCTCACGCTCGCCTTGCTGCCGGCAGACCTCGGCGAGCTCCTCGCGAAGCTCCCAGCACGACTTCTCGGAACTTACGACCAACTTCGTGACGTTCGTGACGCGTCTCTCCGATTGAAGAACGCGCAAGGAGAGTTCTTCCCCAGCACCGTGGAACGCGAGCCGATGTACTTTGAGGAGTCCCCGGAAGAAGTAGCGAAGCAGCACACGCTGCTCAAAGCGCTCGAGACGCGCTTGCGTCGCTCTGAACGGGCAGACCCGCCGCCTCTCGCGGTGCCGGTCACGTCGCTCGAGAATATTTCTGGCGCTTGGACTGCGGCTATGGACAGGGCGGGCGAGGCGGGGGTGCCGCTGTGGTGCGACGACGCCGCCACTCGTCAGGTCGCGGCCGCGTTGGGGGTCCCTGCCTTCGGTACGCCCGAGCTCACCGCTTATGCTCGCGACAAGAAGCTGATAGCCGCCGATACCGCTGACAGCATCGACGCCGCTTTGATCCATTCGTGCATGGTTGGAGTCCACTACCGACCGGCGGTCTGGCATCTTGCGCTCACCCTGAGCTCATTCCGACCGGAGGGACTAGCCCAAGCCATCCTGTTCGGCGGTCCTGATTACGTCGTCGAGAAGCTGCACCTCGTGCTCGCGGGGATCCGCAACTGTCTGACAGATCCGAACGCATTGTCGGCTTGGGCCAGCGTCGCAGCAAAATTCCTTTCCGACATGACCGCCACCGACGCGGAGGCAGTGGAGAACCTCGTCCTCCTCCTCCAGGCGCTTCTCGCCGTTCCCTGGCTCGCGCCTCACCAGTTCGCCTTTGTCGCCCGCGGCGTGCGGGCACAATCTGGTGACAGATGGTTCCCGGCCCTCCGCGCCGCCGCAGGCAACCACTGGCGTGGTCTCGTCGCCGAAGCGTCCCTCGACGTGAGCGCGTCGTACATCCTGGCGCAGGTAGGCGGGCTCTCGTCTGAGGAGCGACAGTTAGTCCTCGAAGTGGTCCTGCGTAACGAGCGATGAGCGCGTCGGCGGTTCTGTCTTTTGTTTGCGACTTGCTTGTATAGATGTCCCACCACAGCCAGACGCCTTGTTCTAGGCAGGCGGGACGTCCGGAGTCAGGGGGGCTGCCGGTGCTGTCTTGAGCTCGACGAGCACCTCAGCGATGCGTGCGTCGGAACGTTGGTGAGCCGCCTCCCAGCGCTCCTGATCCGCGGGGCTGGCCGCAAGTGTCAGCAACCTCGTCGTCACTGCATTCAGGACTCGGACGAGGATCTGCAGATACTGGTGCGCGTTGATGAGGGGGAGCGAGATAGAGAAATAGCTGAAGCCATCTGCGGCGTGTGGTTGCCGGGCCCCCATCCCGCCGACGGTGAACCCGTGCCCGTGCGCGACGCTGGACAGGTGGGAGTACTTCGCGTCTGCTTCCTTCACGCCGCCAGCGGTCATGACCGCTTCCGCGAGCTTGGAGTACCCGGGCACGGACTCCTTGCGGCCAGCGACGGCCGCTTTGGAGAGATCCTGCTGCGCCGCTTTCAGGACCTCGTCGTAGCCAACCTCCTCGTACGCTCCGTCTGCGACACGGACGAGTCGTCCGGATGTGCGACCGCGGCTGTCCGAGATCTCCTTGAGCCGCATCGCCGCGGCACGATGCTCGAGCTGAGAACCGTCGGCAGATTCAAGCAGCCACCAGGCACGGCCTGCGACCTCCACGAACGCGCGGCACAGCGCAGCCAGAGACGGCCCATACGCCTCTCGCGACCGCAACAGTCGTGCGAAGGCACGATGATGGTCGTTCGCGGTGGCCAGCGCCTGCATGACCGCAGAGAACCCGGTTGACCATGTGCTGGCCGCGCCCAGCCATTCCCGCGCCTGTGCGCCCTCGGCGGGGCCGACGGCCCTGGCGAGATCCGCGAGGACCCGTCGGGCGCAGGTGTCAGCGTCGATGAGCGCGCCTGAGAGCTGACACCGCGCCGGCCACGGGGTCGGAGCGAAAGAGTCCATGGTCGCACTGTATTCCGCGCCGAGGTCGTGTCGGTCGTCGGCGACGGTTACGTAACGCGGGACCGCTACGGTGTCGCCATGACTGATGCCGACGATGACATTCGCTGGCGGGTAGAGCGCCAGTTCTCAGCCATTGTCGACCGGCTCGGCGATAGGGAAGCGTCGGCCGAGGACTCGAGATGGGCGACGCCACGGCCCGGCTCGCCTCTCGCCCATGACGACTCCCGGACCACGTACGACCCTGTGTCGTTTCAGACACATTTTTTCCTCACGGTCGCGCAGGACCATCTGTCGACCATCCGGGAGATCGTGGACGGGCCCGTCGGGATACCGCCGGTGGCTCTATATACGTTGGCGCGGTCGGCTATCGAGTCCGCCGCGTACGGGATCTGGATCCTCAAAGGCGGCAACCACGCGAAGCGGGTCAAACGCTCGCTGCAATTGTCATACGACGCGCAACGCAGCGTCGCTGTCATCGTCGCAGCGACCGGCTCGGCGTACGACGCCGAGTCGGTGTACGCCGAGCTCGAGCAGAACAAGCGAAGCGTGAAGAACATCCCCTCGAGTGCTGACCTGTCCAAGTTGCCCGCGATCTCGACCATCCTTGCGGACGTGGACCTCGACCTGCGGAGTGAGCCGGCGACAGCTCTCGAGGCGTGGCGCATCTGTAGCGGCATGACCCATGCAAACCGGTGGGTGCTGTCCTCCCTGTCGGAGTTGACCGACGTTCCGGACGGCTCGCCCGGTCAGCGCCGGATCGAAGCGAGTGTTGCTGTCCTGGCCACGGTCTTGAAAGCCGCAGTCGAACTTCGGGATCGACTACGGTGGCGCATCGCAAACGCGGGGGAGAGCAGGCTGAACTGACCGTTCCTGCTGCGCCGCGAAGGCCCGCGTGCGAGCGGACGAGAGACAGGCTGGCGGGCTCGGAGGGAGCACGCCAGCCTGTCGTGACCGATTCAGATGACCGGAGCCTGCACCGTTCCTCGGCGGGGAGCTCCGACGAAGCGCTCCTGTTGTCCGCTTTAAGCGCCCTGAGCAACTGGGCCCAATAGAGACGAGATGAGGCAGCGCGTGGGCGCACCTCCCGCTTCCCGCGGAGGCGACGCGCGAGGCTCTGAACCCAAGTTTCACCTATGCCTCGCGCACCGCGGAGGCCCATACCCACGCCCGATACTCGGTCTCGGCAATTTCGAACTGAACCGCCGCTGCCGTTGATGTCCAGCTCGTCACCGTCGCGTCGACGAGCAGAGGGGTGCCACCGAAGCGGACCCACACTTTCGCGCGCTTGGGTTGCGGGTCTTTTGTTACGGGGCGGACGTCGAGTTCAAGCTCTTCGCGACTCAGCGACTGCAGCGGGCCTGCGGTCGTCGCGACGCGCTGCATGATCCGCTCGTCCATGAGTCGGTCGTAGTGGGCTCCGTACCTTCGGTTCGTGCCCATCCGTGCCTCCTCAAGCGGAGACTCAGACTACCGAGTGTCGTATGTATGTTCTACTCTGCTGAGATGCCCGCCACCACCGCACCCACGTTGACCATATGGATGACGGACGACATCCCAGTTCGCATGATCTACGGCCAGCGCCGGTGGCGAGTGTCGGACACCCCGACCCCGTTAGAGACCCGCGACGGGTGCGTCTCGTCGGAGCCGCGGGGATGGCGCTTCCAAGCCACGGATGAGGAAGGCTTCAGCCTCGTGTTCGACGTCTTCAATGAGCGGGACCACTGGCACGTCCACCGCACCTATTCGTGAACGGAAGGAGCTTCGTAGCCGAGATCGTGAAGTTGCGGCTCGGTCGTGAGCCACGAGAGGTCGAGCGACGGGCGTATCGGGATTGGCGGGGCACCATGCATCACGCAAACCAACTCAGCCCGTGAGAGCGCGGTCCCTATACTCCACAGGCCGGCCGGGTCGTGTCTCGGGGTCGGTGTCGGTGTCCCTTCCGAACGTGCTCCTTCCGGAACGGGTCTGGAGTTCGTCGCGGAGGCCCCGATGATTCGGATGGCCATGCTATTGGTCACCTCGGTCGCCGCATACCTTGAGAAGGAGGCTGCGTCCTCGGCCGGGACTCGGCGGAACCACCCGGAGTTCAACTCTCGACGGCGACGTGCGCGAACCCGGCAAAGTCGCGGATCTGCCGGCACCCGGGGTGCGAGAGGCTAGGCGTCATGGAGCTAATCGTTTCACCGCCCTCCTCGCCCGCTACTGCACTGGTCTTGGGTGCCGGCTTCTCGCGTGCTGCCGCACCATCGATGCCATTGACCGACGGCCTCGGTCAGGATGCGCTAACAAGTCTCAGGTGGGATCCTGCGTCGACTCCCACGTTTGCATCCGAAGGCCTCACGTTTGAGACTTGGCTGAGCTGGCTCGCGGAAAGACAACCCGCTGACTCCGAGGCCGAGTATCTATCGGCCCGTGCGCGCTTCTCGGACTTGAGCGCCGCCATAGCTCGGGAAGTCCGGGTAGCGCAGGAAAAGGCAGACGAGACTGGGATGGCCCCTTGGCTAGCTCAACTCGTCGATCTCGCCCACTGGGGTCGATGGGATCTCGTAACGATGAACTACGACACCCTCATCGAGGGGGCAGTTCGTCGCAGCCCTCGTTTCGACTCCGACAGCGCGATAGGGGTTGACGACGTTGTGACTGGGATTCCCAACTCGCACGGGATGTTCCAGGCGGAAACCACGGCATACCGTGACCGAGAAACTCTTCGGCTTCATAAGCTCCACGGCTCCATCGACTGGTACGCGGTGCCCGGGGACGCGTCCGGGATCACGTTGAAGCGGCTGGATTACGGTATCGACCACGAGTCCTCGTATGCGGCGAGGGCGACCATCGGCGGACGGGAGGTGTTCATCGTCCCGCCGACATCAGCAAAGGGCGGCTACTTTGAGAATCCTCGCACCCGGTTCGTCTGGCGTGAAGCTCGACTGGGGCTGGAAAAAGCGGACCGAGTTGTTCTGATTGGTTACTCGATACCGCTGACAGACACAGCGATGATGAACCTTCTCGCGCGGGCGCTGACTGCGGACAAAGAGCTCGTGGTTGTGAACCCAGATGCGAACGCGGTAGCTGACCGCCTCCGAGCGTTGGGTGCGACCAGCCCCGTCCGCCTGTTGGGAGGACTTGACTGCGTGGCGCGTTTTGTCGCAGAGGAAGTCGAACGTGCGAGCGCTCAGTTGCTGCCCGTGCTCCTGGAACGTCTCCTTGACTCCCCAGACAGTCCGGTTGCGGTCGGCTGGGAGCACGGGCCGTGGGGTGCTATTTCATCTGTCGAGCGACGCGATGACGACCAAACCCTGGTGCTCAGAGTCGAGCACCTCGACATGCCTGCAGGATCCATCGGTCGCCCTCCACGAACAAGTCCCGACGAGTACCCGCCGAGGACGCTCGCCCTGTCCGACGTGCTCGACGCCTCTTCGCCGCCCCGACGGATCGTCGCCGTTTCCGAAGGGCGCGAGTGGACAGTCGGGGCGCGCGTTGCGCCGCCGGATCAGGTAGACGACGATTGGGTCGTGTTGCGACCATTAGGGGATCGCCCGGAAAGGTGAGCAGCGCGGGTCCTCAAGGCCGCTCCTCAGATTCCGTACAGCAAACGATTCACCTTCAAGAGCAGTGGATCATTCAACCAATCTGTGCGCTCCCCGGGCCGTTCGGTCGATGCTCCCTGGTCTCGCGGTACCGTCTCGATGATCCGGTTGGCAATGCTGGCGGCCGCCTCGATGAGATCTTGTGCGAGGACCGTAGGTCGGAGCGCGAGCCCGTAGGGCTCTAAGTCGTGTGCGATCCACCTTTCGCGACGGCCAAGCTGCTCGACCGCCAGATTGAATGGCTCGGCGACGGACCGGGGCAGGGTTACGAGTCGCTCTACGCGACCGTTCACATCATCTGACGCGGCTCCAACAGGCTCGTGGTGGACGGTGTTGCGAAGGGCGCTGATGACCTCGCGAAGCGCCGTGAACTGCGCCTCGGCGATAATCAAGCGAGTTTCGGGCGGAATCTGCCGCCGGAAGCTTTTGGACCCGAAGGAGACGTAATGGGCTGGCTGGGGGGCTGGAAGGCAGGCGTTGACCGCACGAGCCAGCGAGTCGAACATGCCCTGCAACGCGACCACTACGCGTTCGATGGAATCCTCGGGCGCATCTACACCGAAGGAACGATGGCGCTGAAGGCTCGACAGCAAAAGTTTGTCGCGCGCGCTCAGCGCCTTACCCAGCCGTTGAGTTGCCGCCCCCACGAGACGGACCGCGCCCTTCCCAGGCGTGCGGGTGTCTTCGGCGAAGAGCGCGGAGGTGCCCGGTAGTAACACGCGGGACTGCATCATCTCGGCCTGCCACGTGGTGACAAGCCCGTCGAGCGAGCCGTCGAGCACTACTCGTCCACGGGCCCGTTGATGAAGGCCGATGACGGCCATGGCATCGAGTATTGCTAACGCGGAGTGAGCGTTCCGCCTGTTCAGAAGGAACACGTTGTCCGTTGCGTACACGTCAGCGTTGAGCGAACGCGCCGCTTCTGCGTCGAGCTGCCGGGCCCTGGCCGCATCGGGGTCGAAGCCTTCGTGCTCCGCCCAGTTGAAGGCGGCAAGGACGTTGTTCCGAGCGTAGGGGACACCGATGAGAGCGATTCCGGTCTCTCGGTGTTCTCGAACGCCGGCATACTCGCCTCCGGTCTCTGGCCCCGGCGGGATGACCTCGTAATCTCCAACCTCGGGGAGGTCTGGTCCAGGAACCCGTCTGAAGACACGAACACCTTGGTCAATTTTCCGAAGGTGACCAAGGTACTGCAGGACGATGTCGGGTAGCTCGGCCTGTGGGTCCACGACGACGCGAAGCATCGGCCACTCCACGCTGGGTGAGAATGGCGCACGATCCGGGACGGACCTTGACGTGAGTTGAAGTGATGGCCACACACTCGGAGTCTGCCACCGCGACACATCAAGCTTTCACCCCCAGTTCCGGCGGACCTTGCGCCGCAACTCGCTGTACTGAGAAAGCGTCGCATCCGTCGGCAGCATCCGGCTGAGCGTCGAGCGCTCCTTGTCGAGGTGTGGCAAAGACTCGATGCGGATCGATCTGGGCGACGCGACATGACGCAGGTGCCGCTCTCGGCGGTGTCGATGGCCTCGGCTAACGTGCCCTCGTGCCGGAACGGGTCGAGGCGTGGTGGGCGCGCCGTCAGTGGTCGAAGGGCCTCGACGTGCCCTACCCGGTGGGTACCTACCGCGAAGCGTGGGCCGCGTTCCCGGCGCTCATCCGGCAGTACCACCCGGAGCCTAACGCCGGCATCACCCTGACTCAGGTCCCACCCGCGGCCGAGGTGCTCCTGCTCTGGGAATGCGACAGCGGCGGTCACCGGTTCGTGGCCACCCCGACGGAGCAGCGGATGCGGTCAGGCCGGGAGCGACGCCGAAGCGCTTGGTGCCCGGAATGCTCTGAGGCGGCGAACCCGACGAGGATGGTCGCGCTACCGATGCGAGAGACGGTCACCTCGCCCGTCGGGCCGGGCGTCCTACGGCGGCGGCGACCTCGTCCAAAGATGCAGCTGTGCGCGAAGACCCCGGGTCTCCCGGTTGGCACCGCGTTCATCTCCGAGTGCGCCCCGAAGCCGTCGTCCGCCGTCGAAGCTCAGATGCGCGCGGACCTGTTCGCCCGGCTCGCACTGACGCCGTCGTTGAACGCGGTGCGTGTCCAACGCCCGTTCTTCGAGCATCTTGAGGTGTGGCCGGACTTCGCCCTCACCGAGCTGCGGGTGGCCATCGAGTACGACTCGACCGGACGCCACGGGCTCGAGCACGTTGGGAAGCGGGAGCAGACCGACCGTCGGAAGGACCGTGTGCTCCGGGCCGCCGGGTGGGAGGTCATCCGCATCCGGACTGGAAAGCTCGAGTGCCTCGGGCCGCTCGACCTCCAGATGAGTACCTGGAACGCGAAGGGCCTCGACCATCTCATCGATGGTCTGCGCGCAGTGCGGGGTGAGCTTCTCGTGAACGCATACCTGCGCTGAGCACATCCCAGCTGCGTCAGGGTTCGGTGGGGAAGCGACCGAGCGCTGTGGCGGGCAAATTCGACCCGATACTCAGCGCAACGCGGTCGCCCGGAACCCGGCGACGAGGAGTTCGATGGCGGGGGTGAGCGACGCATCGTCGCGCGTGGAGAGCCATTGCTCGATGGCGCCGCGTGCTGCGACCTGCAGCGCGGTGACGAGGGTCGGTGTCGTCGTGGGTAGCTCCGCGCCCCGTGCGTGCGCCCATTCTTCGACGCGCGCGGTGATCTCCTCGCGGTGCACTCGTGCTTGTTTCTGGAATGTCTCGGCGTGTTCCGGGGTCGCGCGTACAGTTGTCATCAGTTCGGCGAGGCACTCGTGGCGTCTGGGGTTGGCGCGGACGACATCCACGACGGCGCGGATGGCGGCGGTGGCGGCGACGTCCAGCGGCATATCCAGCAACGGGGCTGACCAGGCTTGCACGATGACCTTGTTCGATTCCCGCTCGACGAGGGCGGCGACCAGCCCCGCCTTGGACCCGAACGCGTAGGTCACGACGCGATGGGAAACGTCTACGCGGTCGGCGACTGATCTGAGCGAGAGCGCGGACACCCCGTCGTCCACCATCACATCGACCGCTGCGTCCAACAGCTGCTCGCGCCGGTCGTCCATCTGCAGGTATGTTCTGCGCCCGCGCCGGTAGTCGCCCATATATCGACGGCACCACGCCCACCTGGCCCAATGCAACCCCGCCCGCTGGGGCGGGTGGCGCTTGCCATACGCAGCCGGTTCCGGCCCTCAGCGCGACGTCGACGAGAGTTGGGAGACTGCTCGCCTTCAGCCAACGGTAGGACCTTCGGCTCTACCCTCTCCTGGCGAGCTGAGCGACCTTGTATAGGCGGCCGGTTGGTCGCTACAAGGCCCGGAGGGCACCCCATGACTGTTTCTGATACCGCCCGCCGCGGCGCCGCGTCTGAACCCAACCCGGAGACCGTACCTACCCCGCCCGTAGGCGGTCGAGCGGGTCGCCGCGTTCTCGCTGTGTTGCGTGTCGCCACCGGTTTCATTTTCCTGTGGGCATTCTTCGACAAGACATTCGGGCTTGGGTTTTCCACCCCCGCCGAGCGCGCTTGGGTCGCGGGCGGAACCCCTAGCCAAGGTTTCCTTCTCAGCGATTCGGTGGTTGGCCCGTTGAAGGGTCTCTTCGCGGCCATCGCAAGCCCGACCAGCGACGTACTGTTCCAGCTCTCCATGCTCGGGATCGGCACAGCCGTCATCTTGGGTATCGGACTCCGCGTCAGCGCGGTCACAGGAACCCTGGTGATGGTGCTGATGTACCTCGCAGAATGGCCTTACATCGCGAATGCGGCATCGACGAATCCCCTCGTGGACTACCACATCATTTATGCGCTCGCGCTTGTCGTACTGGCTGTCCTCCATGCCGGTGACACGTGGGGGCTTGGCGGATGGTGGAAGAATCTGTCGGTCGTGCAGCGGATGCCGTGGCTCGTCTGACCAGGCAAGATAGTCAGACTCTGTCACGGGTCTGCGTCGGTCCGTAAGCGCCAGGGACCGGACCTCAGTCGTGGCGGGGATGAACCGTGCGCTTGGGCTCGGAGCCTCGGACTTCCGGCCCTGCTAACGCTTCCGCACGATGCGTAGCGTTTCATCCAGGAGCGAGAACACGAGCGCGTCCGCGGTAGCGAATCTTCCTCTTCGCAGTCCGACGAACGCGTGGACCCGTGGTGGCGCCTAATCCATCGCGGGCGGGCGGAGCTCGGTCTGCAGCACAGCAGCCTGCGTGCGTCTTTCCAGTCCCAGCTTGCTGAGAACGTTGGACACGTAGTTCTTGATGGTCTTCTCCGCAAGGCCGAGTTCGGCGCCGATCTGACGATTGGTCATACCGTCGGCGATGAGAGCGAGTATCTGCCGCTCTCGTGCGGTGAGAGCGGCGAGCCGGGGGTCCACGTCGCCCTCTCCCCGCAGACGTGCGGTGACAGCCTCAACGACGCCTGGTTCGAGGAGTGTCACGCCCGCGGCGGTTGCGCGGATGGCCTCGACGAGGCCGGCACCGCGTACGTCCTTTAGGACGTATCCCGAGGCACCCGCGATGACTGCGGCGTACAGTGCTTTGTCGTCGTCGTACGCGGTGAGGATGAGGCACCGGATCTGCGGGTCACGAGCGCGTACATCTCGGCACACGTCGATACCGCTTCCGTCGGGGAGCCGGACGTCGAGGACCGCGACGTCTGGGCGGAGGGCGAGGATGCGCGGGAGTCCCTCGGTGGCCGTGCCCGCTTGTCCGATGACGTCTATGTCGGCCTCTGCGTTGAGGAGGCCTGCGAGCCCGCGTCGGACAATTTCGTGGTCGTCGACGAGGAACACCCGGACGTCGTTCATCACGCCGCCGCTGGTTGCGAGAAGGGGACCATCCACCGCACCCGTGTATCGCCTGGGACGCTAATCACCGTGAAGGTGCCTGAGCGGTTCTCCGCGCGTTGCTCGAGGTTCGCCAGTCCGCTCCGTCGACCTTTGTCGGTGAAGCCGTGCCCGTCGTCTCTAACTTCGAGGAGTATCTGCCCGTCCGCGGCGGTGAGTTGAAGGATGGTCGAGTTGGCGTGTGCGTGACGGGCGATGTTGGTGAGTGCTTCGCGGGCGACGGCCAGGACGTCGTCCGCGAGATGCCCGGTGATGAGGAGGTCGACGGGCCCGGCGAAGCTGATGTTGGGCGTGCGCGCCAGAAGCGGCGCGAGCTCGTGAGCGAGGTCGAGGATACGGTGCCTCACGCTGACGGTCTCCTCCTCGCGGGCGTTGAGCGCGAAGATGACAGTCCGGATGTGAGAGATGCTGAGGTCCAGGTTGTCGACGGCGCGCGCGATTCGTGCCACGGCCGGCCCGGAGGGCAGGCTTCCGGCGGTTTGATGCAGGTCGAGGCCGGTTGCGAAAAGCTCCTGAATGACGTGGTCGTGGAGATCTCGGGCGATGCGTCCGCGGTCCTCCAGGAGGACCATCCGTTGCTGTGCTGCCCGAGCGGCGGAGAGCTCCATTGCGACGCTGACATAGTCCGCGAAGTCCGAGACCATGCCGATGTCAGCGACGGTGAAGCTCGTTCGACCCACCTCACGGGTCACCACCAAAACGCCCAGGGTCCGCGCAGCTGCGATGAGGGGAACGGCAAGGGCGGGGCCGCCCGCGGTAGGGACACCTCCGCTGCGAGTAACCGGGAAGCTGTCCAGCAGGCGTGGCTGTCGTCCTTCTATGACGCTGGCGGAGATCGACCCCCTCGCGGGGACGAGTTGCCCCTCAAAGGCGTCCGCCCCGACACCTCGGGCGACGCCTATGCGAAGCATGTCGGGGTCGTCGGTGGGGAAGACGATGCCCACCAAGTCGGCCTCGGCGAGGTCGAGGATGCGGGTGGCGACCAGACCTATGACGTCGTCGGTTTCGCTGGACAGTATCGCGGCGGTCGTCTCGGCGGCGGCTTGTGCCCACCGTTGACGAAGCTGTGTCTCGGCGAAGAGGTGCGCGTTTTCGATGGCGACTCCGGCGGTCGCGGCGAGGGAGGTGGTGAGGTGTTCGTCGTTGGAGGTGAAATGGCCGGCGCGCGCGTTCGTCAGATAAAGGTTCCCGAATACGCGGTCTCTCACCCGGATCGGCACCCCCAGGAACGACCCCATCGGCGGGTGAGAAGCGGGGAAGCCGATTGCCCGAGGGTCGTCGGCGCTGTGTCGTAGGCGGATGGGGTCTGCCGCGGCGATGACCGCGCCGAGGAGACCGTGCCCCGCAGGGGGATGGCCGATAGCGTCTGCGGTTTTCACCTCCATCCCCACGTGAATGAATTGGTTGATGGATCCATCGCTGCCGATGACGCCTAGGGCGCCGTACTCGGCGTCGACCAGTTCGACGGCGGACTCAACGACCCGACGGAGCACCGCAGGCAGGTCGATGTCCTCGACGATGGCACGGTTTGCCCGAAGGAGCGCTCTGAGCTGAGTGGAGATACCGTCTGCCCACGGCGGGCGGTCGCGCGGTGGCAGTGGATCCAGCTGTGGCATGAGAACCCCGCTCTGCCATCGGTCGATTGACCCAGCTTCGTGTCCATCATCGCCGGTCTGGTTCCGCCTGGTAACCCCCCTCCGACCGAGCCCTACGGAAGTCGGTCACCCTTTTCGGTCGTGGGACGTTCGGCCCTGGGGGACGTGTACGCCGGCGGCCAGGCTGAGTACTGGAGGTAAGAGTGATGACAGGCGTTGTTCTCGTCGGTGTTGACGGATCAGGACCCAGCCGAGCCGCGACTACATGGGCAGAAGAACGCGCCGTGCGGTTGGGGCTGGATCTGACACTCCTCCATGTGGTCCAACCCATAAACGAGGAAGCAGACGCGGAGCCTCGTACTTCGCGGTTCTCGCTCGCGGATGCGGTTGCGTCGTCCCGCTCGGTTCCCGGTATAAAGAAGGTGACCGGCGAGACTTGCGCCGGCGACCCGATGGAAGAGCTGACGGCCGCATCCATCGGTGCGGACGTGGTCGTTGTGGGCAGCCATAAGACCGGGTTTCTTCACGGTCGCGTTTTCGGCTCACGCAGCCTTCGTCTCCTGGCCTCAGCTGTCTGCCCGGTTGCGGTGGTCCCCGAACCCACCGGACGTACTCGTCGCGGCGTTGCCGTGGGCGTCGACGGCTCCGACGCAAGCCGGGACGCGGTGCGTTTCGCGGCGAAAGAGGCCGCAGCGCTCGGACAACCGCTGATGTTGGTCTGTGGTGGCGGGTATGCACCCGCCTCTGCCGTCGGCATCGATGTCGTCAGCCGTGCCGACCGTCTCTTGGCTGCTGCGCGAGACATCGCCGTGAGGGCGGCGCCCTCGGTTCGGGTTGTGCTTCGGCCGCTCGCCCGTCCCGCGGCGGAGGCGCTCGCTGATGCTGCCCCCACCAGCATCCTGCTTGTTGTGCCGATATCGGCGGGCTCGGGCGCGATGATTGGGCCCACTGCCCATGACGTGCTGATGAACCTCGCCGGGCCGACACTTTTCCTCCCGGCGCGCTAACGCGGCGATGGCTACGGCGTTTCTGCGCCCCACGTCCATTCGGCGACGACGGGGATGTCCTCGCCGTGTTCGCGTGTGTAGGCGCGCGCCGAGAGGCGAGCGTCTTGCATCTCTTGACGGAGTATCGCCTCGCGGGCGGCAAGCCCTGGGACGCGGTCTAGTACGTCGATGACCAGTCGGTACCGGTCGAGGTCGTTGAGCATCACCATGTCGAATGGCGTGGTCGTAGTGCCTTCCTCGATAAAGCCGCGCACGTGCAGGTTCGCGTGACCTCGCCGACGGTACGTCAGGCGATGGATCAGCCAGGGGTAGCCGTGGTAGGCGAAGATCACCGGACGGTCCGTGGTGAAGATCGCGTCGTACTCGGCATCGCTGAGACCGTGCGGATGCTGGTCTTCGCTTTGGAGTCGCATGAGGTCGACGACGTTCACGACCCGCACCTTGAGGGCGGGGACAGCCGTTCGGAGGAGGCTCGCGGCGGCGAGGACTTCGATGGTGGGTACGTCACCCGCGCACGCGAGGATGACGTCTGGTTCTTCTCCGTGCCGTTCTGTTCCGGCCCAGTCGAAGATGCCCAGCCCGCGGGTGCAGTGCTGGACGGCGTCGGGCATGGAGAGCCAGTTCGCCTCGGGTTGTTTCCCTGCGACGACGACGTTGACGTAGTCGACGGAACGTAAGCAGTGGTCGTACGTCGAGAGCAACGTGTTGGCGTCGAACGGCAGGTAGACGCGGACGATGTCGGCCTTCTTGTTCATGACGTGGTCGATGAAGCCGGGGTCTTGATGCGATGCGCCGTTGTGGTCCTGTCGCCACACGTGCGAGCTGAGCAGGTAGTTCAGCGATGAGATCGGTTGACGCCAAGCGATGGCGCGCGAGGACTTTAGCCATTTCGCGTGCTGGTTGAACATGGAGTCGACGATGTGGATGAACGCTTCGTAGGAGTTGATGAGTCCGTGCCGGCCGGTGAGGAGGTACCCCTCCAGCCAACCTTCGCACTGATGTTCTGAGAGCATCTCCACTACCCGGCCGGAGCGGGCGAGGTGGTTGTCCATATCCGCGTCTTCACGCTCCGCGTCCCACTGCTTATCGGTCACCTCGAAGACGGCCTGGAGACGGTTGGAGGCGGTTTCATCGGGGCCGAAGATGCGGAAGTTGTCGGGGTTGGCGACGATGACATCACGCAGCCAGGTTCCGAGGACGGCGGTTGCGGAAGCGGTGGTTGCGCCCGGTGCGGGAACGTCGACGCCATACTCGCGGAAGTCGGGGAGTCGGAGCGGTCGACGGAGCAGTCCGCCGTTCGCGACCGGGTTGGCACTCATCCGCCGGTCTCCGTCCGGTGCCAGCGCGGTGGCCAGGGGAACGACAGCTCCCGCTTGGTCGAAGAGCTCCTCGGGCCGGTAAGACCGCAACCATCCCTCCAGGACGGCGACGTGCGCCGGAGTGTCGCGGGCATTCGCCAGCGGCACTTGATGCGAGCGCCAACTGTTCTCCGCCGGCTTGCCGTCGATGAAAGCGGGACACGTCCACCCCTTGGGGGTGCGCAGGATAATCATCGGCCACGCCGGGCGGCCCTCAAGGCGACCCGAGCGCGCGTCCGTTTTGATCCGCGCGATCTGGTCCATCACCTCGTCCAAGACCGCGGCGAAGCGACGATGAACTTCGCGGGGATCCTCGCCGTCGAAGCCGCCCGACACCAGGTAGGGGGTGTGCCCATACCCGCGCATGAGCTGGTCGAGTTCGTGGTCGGGGATCCGGGCGAGGACTGTGGGGTTGGCGATCTTGTATCCGTTGAGGTGGAGGATCGGGAGAACCACCCCGTCGCGAAGGGGGTCGATGAATTTGTTCGAGTGCCAGCTGGTGGCCAGCGGACCGGTCTCTGCCTCGCCGTCACCGACGACGGCCGCCACCAGGAGGTCGGGGTTGTCGAAAACAGCGCCGTAAGCGTGGGAGAGGGAGTATCCGAGTTCGCCACCTTCGTGGATGGATCCGGGAGTCTCGGGGGCCACATGGCTCGGGATGCCGCCGGGGAAGGAGAACTGTCGGAACAGTTTCCGCACGCCGTCCATCGTGTGGTCGATGTCGTCGTAGACCTCGCTGTAGGTGCCGTCGAGATAGGTGTTCGCCACCAGGCCCGGCCCGCCGTGTCCAGGGCCGGTGATGAAGATCGTGTTCAGGTCACGGTCACGGATCACGCGGTTGAGATGGGCGTAGAGGAAGTTCAGACCTGGTGTGGTTCCCCAGTGACCGAGCAACCGCGGCTTGATGTGGGCCGGGGCGAGGGGTTCTCGGAGGAGCGGATTGTCGAGGAGGTAGATCTGGCCGATGGAGAGGTAGTTCGCGGCTCGCCACCACGCGTCGAGTTCGTCCAGCGAGCGGTCGGTGATGATCTGGGTGGCGAGTGCGGTCCATGCGCCGGGTGAGTCGAGGGTGTGGGTGGTCATGTCGGCATGCCTACCGAGAGGGCGGCGGCCAGGTCGGGAGACGACAGGTGCTGTGGCTGCTGTGGGGCATCCGGGCGGCCGATGATGAACAGAGGCACCCGAGTGTTGAGGACGAGTTCGTGGCTGACAGAACCGAGCCGGAAGCGTTGCCAGCCGGACAGCCCGCGGTTGCCGACGACGATGATGGCCGGGCTGGGGGATAGATCGAGCAGGGCGCGTGCGGCGTGCCCGCGGACGAGGTGTGATTTCATCTGCACTGTCGGAAAGTGGGCTGCTGCGAGGTTACTGGCTGCATCGAGGATGCTTCGATGCTCGCCCTCCAGGTCGGAGACGAAGGCGGAGTCGAGGGTTGACAGGGTGTCGTGTAGGACAGGTTTCGTCCATGCGTGAACCAGGTGCAGTGTCTCGCCACGTCTGGCGGCCTCAGCGGCGGCGGTGAGCACTGCGTCGTTGGATGGGTCGAAGCCGTCGACGCCGACGGCGACCCCGGTCAGTGACGGGTCGATGGTGGAGGGGACGATTGTGACCGGCCCATGAGCGAGGGCGGGTAGGTGTGCGCCTACCGAGTAGTCGAATCGAAGTCGTGGTCCCTTTCGGTCTTCGGTGCCGATGACCATGAGGGTGTCGGGTTGGCTGAGCTCCGACAGGGCATGCAGCACGAAGCCGTGGACGACCTTGCCTCGTATTGCTACGTCGGGGGCGGAGTCGCTCACGTCGTTGATGAGCCGCTGCACGGCGCGTTCGTCGAAGGCAATCGTCGTGGCGGTAATCTCCGAGTCGGTGTCGGCCAGAGGCTCGTCCGCCACCATCACCACATCGACGTGCCCTGGTGTTGGGCCGCTCTTCTCCCGTGCCACTGCCCATTCCAAGGCGGCCCGGGAAGGGGGACTGCCGTCCCAGCCGACGACGACGTGGACGGGCGGTTGAGTTGGTGTTGAGCGGGGGCTGAGGCCCGTCATGTCGTCGTTCGGTAGGGCGGATGCTGCCGGCGTCAGGGCAGTGGAGTGGGGGGCGGGTCGCGGGATGATAACGGTCGGCGCGTCGAGATTGAGCAGGATGTCGTAGCTGGCTGTGCCGAGCAGCATCCGTTCGATGCTTGTTGCGCGGCCATCGCCGATCACAAGGAGCGAGCATCCTGCGGATGCCCTCAATAGCGCCTGTCCTGGGGCTTCGTCGACAACGGAGCCAACGACGAGCAGTTCCGGGTGACGTCTGCGGGCCTCGTTGACGGCCGCGGTCAGGACATCGGTGTGTTGTGCGTTTGCTTCTGCCAGCGAGGGGGCCGGCGGCATTGCGCGGTCGCGCCACAGCGACGAGGAGTGCCACGCGTGGACGACGTGCAGTGTCTGGCTCATTTTCGCAGCGTGGGCTGCGGCGAAAATCAAGGCCGAATGGGCCCCGTCCGAGTCGTCCACCCCGACGACGACGCCGGTCTGGCTCTCCTCGTACTCGTTCGCGATGATGGCCACCGGCCCGGTCGCGAACGCAGCCAAGCGCGCGCCGACGCTCCATCCGGCGCGGAAGCGCAATACGCTCCGGTGGCGGTCCCCGACTGCCAGAACTGTGCCGGGGCCCGTGAAGCGGGCTAGCTCTGCGACGGGGTCGCCGACGATGATGCGGGTCTCCACGGTGACGTTCTCATCGAACTCCCGGGTCTCTTCGGCGGCGGTTTCAATTGAGATGTCGTCTTCGGGCGGTTCGACTCTTCGCGGATCCAGCCCGTCGAGCAGCACCGTCTCGCGGACGACCTGCACGAGCAGGATCGAGGTCGAGTTCTGGCCTTGTGCCCATCTCAGCGCTCGACGCGCTGAGATGGATCCGTCCCATCCGATGACAATCGCAGCGTCCATGGAGCGTTCCTTTCGTGGCAGCCGGAACCGGCTACCTCCACAGTCCGTGAGGAGCGTTCCCGGGCGACAGGGCCGAACGTCCCGCCCTAGGGGTCACGGATCGGAATGGATGACCTCAGCGCGAGAGGCGGTCTTTGCGCACGTCCACCTCGAGGAAAGGTGCGAAGTGCGGGATCGCTCGGGGTTTGGCGGAGCGGGGTGCCTCGACCCGAACGACGACGGCGAGTTCCTCTGCAGGGCCGCGGTGCGTCGGCGAGCTTTTCCGGCTGCGAAACGTCCGACCATTCACGGTCCTCGGTGTGAGCCTGAGGAAGTTTTGCTTGTCAGTGGGGTTTGCTGAGACGAGCGACAGAACTCCGGATTCCTCGATATCGAAGTCCACACTCATCCGCTCAGCGATACCCCGCACGACCACGCTCCACCGCAGTCCGTCATGGTCCCCGTCCACCTCGAACGCGACGTCAGGGTTGTTCGCAATGCCCCGAAGTTTCGCACCGGGTGCGGAGCGCATAAAGATGTGGCCGTCCGCGGCGAGATAGTTGAGGGGAAACAGGTCTGGCACGCCGTCGACACCGTCTATGGCGATCCTGCCGAAGTCGGCCCGTTCGAGAAGGTGCCAGCAATCATCGACCGACAGGCTCTCAACCCCGAGCGGCGACGGGGTGGGCGAGGGCACCCGGTGCTTCAGCAAGTAGGGATTGACGCCCCAGATCCCGGCGGGCGGAAAGGGCGTCCCTGGGTTCGGAGCCGTGGGGCGAGATGTCGTCATGAGAAGGTCCTTTCGTCTAGCAGAACCAGCAAACGTCGTAGGCCAATCCACCGGTAGGGGCGAAGGTCCCTTCAGAGCGTCGGACCAGCGACGCGCGTGCCGCACACGGCAAGCGAGAGCAAGGACGTGTGGGCCGTGGCGCAGCCGGTTATGTTCGGGGCCGGAAGCGTGCGCGCGTGTAGCCGTAGCTGCCGAGGCCGGTGCCGTCTCCGAGTGCGGACACCTGTCCCGTTTCATCGGCCACCCACGTGCGCCTGTCGTGGGCTTTGCGGAGATGAACGATGGGGTCTCGAGCGGGTATCAGGATGACTCCGTTGCGTGCGTCGAGCGTGCGGAGTAGCGATTCGCACGTTCCGTGGTGCATGCGCTCCGTTATTGACGCACCCGGGTGGCGTACGAGATAGGCGCCCACGCAGCGCGCGAGGGATGTTCGAGCACCGCGCGCCAGGTCGATGGACCCCAGTTCCCGCCGTGAGTGGAGGTCATCGACCAACCGGATCACTTGCACGTCGCCGCCGGTGATGTGGGCGATGAGTTCTGCAGCGCGGAGAACGTTCGTCGAGACGATGCCTGTTCCTGTTACTACTGCGACGTCGGGGCGTGCTTCACGAGTTAAGACCTCACTCCTGTCGTTTCGGATCGCCGGTACTGCTGGTCTGGTCATCGTGTACCTCTCGTGTGACTCGGCGTGCATCTGGTTCGTCATGAACCGCTATGCAATGCCCGCCGCTCCCAGGAGCGTCCCGATGCCGTAGGTCGCCACGAGCGCGATTGCACCCCCGACGACGACGCGCAAAGTCGATTTGGCGCGCGAACTGCCGCCGAGCTGGGCAGAGATCCATCCGGTGAGTGTGAGCGCGACGAGGACGGCAAGAAAGGTGCTCGGCACCCGCCAGCCGTCTGGTGGGAGGAGGACAGCCAGGAGCGGGAGCAACGCTCCGATGGTGAAGGCGACGGCCGATGCACCGGCGGCGTGCCAGGCGCTCACGACGTCGGTCTCGTCGATGTTCAGTTCGGCGGAGAGGTGCGCGGCGACGGCGTCGTGGGCGGTGAGTTCGAGCGCAACTTGCTGCGCGGTGGCGGGGCTGAGGCCCTTCGCACGGTAGAGGCCTGCCAGTTCCCCCAGCTCTTCGTCCGGCATCTCAAGAAGTTCGCGCTTCTCTTTCGCGATGAGTGCTCGTTCGCTGTCACTTTGGCTGCTGACCGACACGTACTCTCCGAGGGCCATCGAGATGGCCCCGCCGACAAGCCCGGCAATTCCTGCGGTGAGGACAGGCGCGAGGTTGCTTGTGGCTCCGGCGACTCCCACGACAATGGCGGCGACGGAAACGATGCCGTCGTTCGCTCCCAGGACGCCAGCGCGCAACCAGTTGAGGCGTTGGGCAAGGCCCTGCCTGTGCGGTTCACCAAGGTGTGGCGGCGGCTCGGCGGTCATCGGCGGGCCTCCGGCGGCCGGTCCGATATGAGCAGTTGGATGAGGGTGAGCTGTCGGCGGTTGATGGCCATCAGTTCCTCGATCTCGTCTTTTGCCGCCGCGTCCGTCTCGAAGTCGTGCTGGGCGAGGGCTGCGGAGATGGCGTCTTGACGTTTCGCGGCGATGAGGAGGATGGCGCCTTGCAGGCCGGCCAGCATGCTGAGGAAAAGGTTGAGCAGGATGAAGGGGTAGGGATCCCAACCGAACCGCGTCGCGTTGACGATGGCCCACACGACCATCAGCGATACGAAGATGCCGATGAACATCCAGGAACCCATGTAATTGCGGAGGCGATCTGCCGCCCGCTCCCCTCGAGTCAGGGTCTCGGCTTGCTGGCGGTGCCAGTTACTCGTTGGGCGATGTCGACGACGATGGGATTGAGCACTTTCCGCATTCGGGCGCTGCGGGGCTTTGGCGTTCATGGCGGACGTCATCGGTAGGTGTAAAAGCCTTCGCCCGTTGAGGTGCCTAGCTTCCCCTTGTCGATGTAGTTCGTCTTCAGATATGCAGCCCACGCCTGCGAGGTCTGTTCAGGGCTTGCGGCGGCGACGTTGTACGCGGTCGTGAGACCGACGACGTCGTAGATCTGAAACGGACCCACGGGTGCGCCGGTCGCGATCCGCCACGTCTTGTCGATGGTCTCCACGTCAGCGACACCCTCCAGGAGAAGCCCCGCCGCCGCATCGAGCAGCGGGACGAGCAACGAGTTGAGCACGTACCCGGCCTTCTCCTTCTTCAGCTCGATGGGGACGAGCCCGCTGCGCTGCGCGAAGTCGACAACCGCCTGATAGACGGCGGGGTCGGTGTCGGATGTGCCCATGATCTCCGCGGTGTTCTGACGCCACACGTTGTTGGCGTAGTGAAGCGCGAGGAATTGGTTTGGCCGACCGGTGAAGCCCTTCAGATCACTGGGGAGGAGGGTGGACGAGTTCGTCGCGAAGATCGCCTGCGCCGGCGCGACTGCGGCGAGCTGCTCGTAGAGTGCGCGTTTGATGCCGAGGTTCTCGGGTACCGCCTCAATGACCAGGTCTGCACCGGAGACAGCGTCCTTGAGGTCGGACGAGTATCGAATGCCCTCGAGCGCCCGGGTCGTGGTGACGGTTGTCGCACCAGCGACGTTGTCGGTGACATACACACCCGCGAGGTGTTCCATCCGGGCCCGGCCAGCCCGCACGGCAACATCGTCGATGTCGTACGCAGTCACGTCGAAGCCGTGGAACGCCGCCTGGTAGGCGATCTGGCTTCCCAAGACTCCCGTCCCGAGAACCGTGACTTTCTGAATACCGGGCATGAGCGACTTCCTCCGTGATGAACGTTCTGCCGCCAATCCCAGCGCCCAGAGGTGAGGACGCCGGTGACCCGCAGCCTCACTCACTTCACCCCAGTCCGCAGATCACGACAAGGGGCGAAAGTCCTTCGACGCTGGGCGGGACCATCGGCACTGTTCACCGTGACAGTCCCGGGGCGATGCTCGGACTAGCAGGCAACTGCCCCACACGAACGGAAGGCTCATCATGAGCATCGCAACCACCACGCACAGCGACCACGATCTGCAAACCTCGGTGCAGGATGAACTCGATTGGACGCCTGAGGTCGACTCCGCACGGATCGGTGTCGCGGTCGCCGACGGAGTGATCACCCTGTCAGGAGAGGTACACAGCTTCTCCCAGCGCGTGGCCGCCAAGACCGCCGCGCTGCGCGTGCACGGTGCGTCCCTAGTGAGGGACGCTCTGTCCGTGCACCCGACGATGCAACGCCCGGCCACCGAAGCTCACATCCGTAAGGAGGTCCGGAACGCCCTCTCATCCGCGGGCGACGTGCCTCACACCGTCGAAGCCCAGGTCGATGCCCACAAGGTGATTCTCACTGGCGAGGTGCTCTGGGACTTCCAGCGCCAGGCGGCGGAACGCATGGTGCAGCACCTTCGCGGGGTCTACACCGTCGACAACGAAATCACCCTCACCGCTCGGCCGTCCGCGGTCAATACGGCGCAGCGAATAAAGGACGCCTTCGTTCGCAGTGCTCAGCTCGACGCGGACTTCATCACCGTTTCCGTCGAGGGCACCAGGGCCGTCCTCACTGGCCGTGTGCGGTCTTCGGCCGAGAAAGAGCAGGCGGAACTCGCGACATGGGCATCGCCCCACGTCACGCACGTCGACAACTACCTGATGGTCCAGGCATCGTAGTCACGCGAGCAGTGGCCGTCGTTAGCTGCTCGCACCAGAAGACTCGGGAGCCGCGGACCGGGGGATCAAGAACCGCGACCCGTCGCGCCGGTCGGTAGATTCGTGCGTCTGTCCTCAGCAGTGTTATTCGTCCGCGACCTCGAACTGTCCGTCGCGTTCTACAGCGAACTCCTCGAATTTGTCCCGACCGTGAGAACCGCCACGGCCGCCCTCCTGGTGGGTCCGGAGCACTACCAGCTTTACTTACGCGCTATGCGGCGGCGAGACGGTCGCGAAACCGGCACCGTGGGGATCCAGTATGTGATCTGGGCCGCTGAAACCCTCGAGGATCTCGACCGTTCCGAAAACGTACTTCGTAGAAAATCGAAAAGCGTCACTCGGGAACAACGCGACGGGTTCGACGTGGTCCAGGGCTCGGATCCAGATGACGGACCGGTCGTCATCGTGTTCCCAGGCCCCGACCATCGGCCGCGAGATCAGATCATCCCGAGGATCTACACCTGGTAGGGGTGCGAAAGCCTTGGTGCGACCATGACTCAACTAGCCGTGTGCCTCGCGACAACGTCGGCAATGATCTCGTCCAGCGTGCGGCGCCCCTCGATGTAGTCCTCAGCGTCCTGAAGTGCGGCGGCCGTCGGCTTCAGTCCGTCGAGTCGCAGCGACGCGAACGCTTCCTCCACGCCGCGGCGGCGCTGGTCGGGTGTCAGGTCCATACCTGCCCCGTTCGGCACCTCAACTGAGGCCCAAGTCCCTCGCCCATTCGATGACCTTCCGCAGTCCCTCGTGCGTGCCGAGAAGTTCGCGGGGAGCGCGGCCGCCGAACGCTTCGTTGGCGAAACGCATCACCACGTCAACGTCGAGTGCGGTGTATTCGTTCGGCATCGCCCTCAGCACATCGCCGATTCCGGGCAGAATGCTGCGGCCGTCATCGTTGACCTGCCAGGGCGCGAACCGGGGGCTACCGTCGACGTCGGCGGTAGAGAGTTCTCCGACGTCGCTCATCCGTTGGAGCTCCGCTTCATCGACTCGAACCAGCGCGCTCACGTCACGCAGGGGAAGCCAGGTGCTGAGGATGCCGTCGGAGTAGCGGCTGGTCCATTCGAGGTGAGCCTCGGCGCTGCGCCGCCCACCTTCGCCGAACGCGGCCGCAGAGACCCCGCCCATGATGGCGGCCCACTTCTCCGCCGCGGTGAGTTCATCGCGTGGGTTCGCTGATGCTTTGTTCCGCGGAGCGGGTTGGGCAACGGCCCAGGTGTCGCCGGTCACAATCTGGAACCCCGCCGAGTCGTCGTCGCAGAGGACCAGGTAGTAGCCACCCCCGTTGATGCGCAGTACGCCGGGGCGACCGCACCTTTCGCATGTGTTGTCTGCTTCCTCCTGCGCCGCGAGCACGGCCCGGCGGAATGGTTCGCGGGCGTCACCGGTGAGCGAGGTCGTTGCCCCGTAATGAAGTCCGCCGAGCTTCTGTTTGACCTGGCTGATGGTGTAGTTCGGGTCGAGTTCCGCGAGCTGCGCGTCGAGGCGGGCGAGGAGCGGCCACCAGCCCTGCCTGACGGCCAGGGCCGCCCACATCGGCGGTTGCCGGTCGAGGATGCGCTGCAGCTCGGGCGGGTAGCCCTCACCGGCCCAGTTGATGAGTTCTACGTCGTTCAAGGGTCTACCTCCTCCCGTCTGGTCCCCACGTCACTGTGCCCAGGCGTGGGCGACATGTTCAGCGTCATGAATTACCTGCGATGTCTTGCCGCCACGGAGCTCGTCGATGGGGCTTCGGTTCACGTCGTCCGGCGGCGGGGTGAAGACCAACCACTGGGCCCAGGTCCATGAATCGTCGACGCCGGTACGCAGGATGGTCAGGATCTCGTGGAGCCCTCTGATGACTTCGCCCTCCCGGACCTGCCACGTTGGGTACAACGTTGAGCCGTCGTCGGCCACAAGCGCCAGGATGCGTAAGTCTCGGGTCGCATCATCGAGCTCACCGATGGTCATCCCGAGCTTTCGACGGATGGACTGCGCTGTGTAGCAAGGACCGACGAACTCGACCCAGGGGTTGGTGTCCTCACTCACGACGACCCTTCGCTGCGCCCTGCTTGTCGGGAACGAGACCGCTCCCGAAATGACGGCCCAACGCGCAGGCTGCGAGGTACGCCCACATCCCAGTTGATCCAGCCTTGGCGCTTCCACTCGATTGCGACGTGTCGCCGAAAGGACTGCATGATGTCGTGTCTGGATTTACTACTGACGTGAGCGGGCCAGGGCGGCTGCAACGGCGAACTTTGCGGCAGAAGCTCGTCGAAGACCTCGGCGAAGGTGGGGCCCCGGCCGGTACGGCGACGAATACGAGCTACATGAATCGCTGCGGCCATACCCCAGTCGGCGCCGCGCTCATCGCCGGTCAGCACCTCGAAGGCGATGTACCAATGGGGAGGGGGGTCGCCAGGCGTTGCTCGCCACCATGGAGGACGTGTATCGACGGTCACTACATCTCGACAATCAGGGCCGACACGAACATGGGGCGGTGCGGCGACCGTCAACCCGAGAGCCGGCGCACAGCAGCACACGTGCAGGTCGATGCCGCGGGGACCGCGTTCCGTCGAGATAGTGATTGTTTCGTATGGCTGAGGAAATTATGCCACATATAGGTGGCCAGCTGAATGAAGGCTCGGCGAGATCGTGGGTCAGTGCGCAGCCAGGTCTACAGCGATGAGTCCTGGAGTGCCTTCGCGGTGGGCTTCGGGCTCACGCTCCAACGCCTCCGTGTGGAACGCGGACTGAGCCAAGACGAGATGGCTGTACTGTCTGGAGTTTCGCGGAACACCTATCAGAAATACGAGAAGGGGCGAGGTGGACCTGACGCGTCCGCGAACCCGACTTTACGTGTACTTCTCGCCCTGGCACAGGTGCTGCAGGTTGGCATCGAGGACCTCTTGCCGCCGGAGCGCCCGGACCGGCTTCTCCGCTGACTCTTGTCGACGATGAGCTTTCTAGCCCGAGCTCGTGAGGTGTTGACAGCCAACAGCCCCCTCGACTCTCCTCAGGTGCTGAGTGCCTGCCTCAACGCCCAAGGGTGGTACGGGATTTCGTCGCCAGATACTACTGCGGCCGGGGCTCTTCGCCACGTCAGAGGGGCTTTCTGCTACTGCAAAACGGTCTGGTCGCTACTGCAATCTGATTGAGGTCCACTGCATCTGGCCTGATGAGTTCAGCCGCATTCGTAGGCTGCCGTCGAGGCCCCCTCAAGTTGCGGGCGGTCGCAAATGGAAGGCAGACCGTTTGCCCCGGGATATCAAAAAGCTGATGGTTGCTTCGGTGGGGAGCCTCGTCGAGGACGACCGCGTCGCCGCGGGGTACTCGCTTCTCGACGCAAGCGGAGAACCGGTTTCACCCGTCTCCGGGTACTTCCACCATCTCGCGGCTCGAGACTTTGCCCCCGGCAGTATCAAGGCCTACGGCCTCGCGTTGCTCAGATGGTGGCGGTTTCTCCAAGCTGTGAACGTCGACTGGTCCCAGGCGAGCGGTGAGGACTTTGTCGACTTCATCAACTGGATGAGAAGCGCATCGCCGAGACGAGGAGGGGCTGCAGATCCCGCAAAATTATCGCACCCAGGCAGACCCAGGCCGAGCACTGCCCGCCGACCACAGGTCGGCTATGCGCCGCGTACTATAAATGCCGCCTGCGCGGTGCTGACGGACTTCTACGAGCACCATGCCGCCGCTGGCTCTGGGCCACGGGTCAACCCCGTTTTGGGTCCCGCGTGGCAGGCGTCTGCTCGCGAGATGGCGGGCGACTTCAGCAGAAAGGGCCGTTCCATCGGGCGTCAGAAGGTCCCGAAAGCGGCGCCGAGGTCGATTCCCGACGAGGCGTTCGACGCTCTGTTCACCCTTCTAGGTTGCGACCGGGACCGGGCTTTGGTCTCGCTATACCTCTCGACCGGCGCCAGGGCTGCGGAACTACTCTCGATGAATGGTGCAAGCGTCGACTTCGCTAACGACCGTGTTCGGGTCGTTCGCAAAGGCGGTTCGACGCAATGGCTACCCACGTCGCCAGACGCGATGGTCTGGCTGCGTCTATACCTGGGCCCGCGACGTCTTGGCCTGGAGGACGCTCTCTGGTTGACCAGGAGGCGGCCCTACCGCCCGCTACTGTACCCAGCCGTCCGACAGGCGTTTAGGCGCGCGCAAGATTCGATAGGAAGCGTCTACACACTCCATCAACTGCGCCATACCGCCGCGTATCGGCTTTCACGAGACCCGAGCATGTCCATCACGGACGTCCAATGGGTCCTTGGGCATGCCCACATCGGGACTACACAGTTGTACGCCCAGGCTCGACCTGAAGACATATACCTCAAGATGATTGATCACCATCGCCGCGTAAAGGTGGAGCCGCCTATGCAACCTATTGCAGGAGGCTACAAACCTGAATCACTTCAGGTGCTTTTCGGGACTGATAAGTGAGCCAGCAACCACCCCCGCGACAAACGGTTGACAGCACCGAGATTCGCCGGGTCAATCAGCACACTCCCATCTTCGACCGTCTTCCCATGCCCGAACCGGTGGAACACGCGCGCGAAGCATTCGGCGCGCAAAATCCGACTCCATTCGTAATTCCCCAGCGAGACGACCTACAGACGGTTGGCGAGGCCGTGGAATTTCTGAATGCGAGGGACTGGATTCACAAGAACTCGAAGCAGCGAGCTCGCGTTGGAGTCAGTGCGATTTTGGAATGGCTCGCGCTGCATCCGGGTGATTCATGGCAGGCGCGATGGGAATCATCCGGCATAGAAAATGATGTCTCGTGGAAAAGTCGCATCATGACTCCGTACGACCAGTCACGGGGCTCCGCGTGGGGCCCGGGAACGGCAGCCGGCGGGGTCGGATACCTCGTCGCTCTCGACATGGTTCGTCCCTCATATGAGTGGTTGCAGAGCGCATCAGGATCGCTGAAAAACCTTCCACGAGTGGTCGTGGGTCATCGCGACCCTGTTGGGGGCGAGCAGGTTGTGGCCGCTCTCCGTGATCGGGCCGACCGTCCTGAGAAAGCAGATCGGCACGTCAGAGATGCGATGTACGTCCTGGCCTGCATCATGGGTCGGACTGGCAAGACGCAATTGGCTGATGTAACCGTCGATGACATTTCTCTGGCCATCAGTGCCCGCAAGGCGGTAGGGGCAGGGCCCCAGACGGGGTCTCTGTATGACGCCATAAGCATCTTGGGGCTGCTTCCAGCCGATGCGCCCCCTCGCTTTCGAGATCTGCGAAAACTGGGACAATTGTCAATCGAGGAACTCGTGGATCGCACGGGGATAAAGAGCCGACGTGTAAGAAACTTCTTTGTCGACTATTTCCGCGCCAGAGCGCACCTCAGATACTCAACGATACTCCAGCTTGTCTCGCGGTTGGTTCAGAACTTCTGGGTAGAAATTGAGATGCTTTCGCCCGGAATTGACACGATGGATCTTCCGGCTGACCTCGTCGACAGGTGGCGTGACCGAATCAAAGTTGTCCAATACGGCACAAATAAGGGCAAGCCTCGCACTGACGTCGGATCAATAACACTCGGTGTGCGACGTCTCTATTTTGACATCAACGATTGGGCCTTTTCTGACCCGGAACGATACGGCGACCTCGCGGCACGAAACCCTATTCCTGCCCACGACACAAAGATGCGCGCCAGGATGCACCGTGCGAGGAGGGCTAACAGTCATCAACGCACCAGAGAAAGGCTTCCGCACCTGCCCACCCTGATGGCGCACGTCGAGGATCAGAAGAGGTTGTTCAAGGCGGTTCTGGAAGCCGTTGAACCCATGGAAGAGAGTGGCAGAGTTGAAGTTTCTGGTGAATCGTTTCTACGCCTAGGGATTGATTTCCTGACAAGCAAAGGGTCTCGCTATGAAGCAGGTAACCCCCCGATACACGTTCGCCGACTCAGCACAGGTGTGATCTTTGACGCAAGAGCGGAGGAGTCGACCGCCTTCTGGAGGTGGGCGACGCTCATGGCGATGAAAGAGACTGGCTGTCGAATCGAAGAACTCGAAGAGCTGACGCACTCAAGTCTCGTTCAATACCGGTTGCCATCCACTGGAGAGTTGCTCCCGCTCCTTCAGCTCGCCCCCTCGAAGAACGACAAGGAGAGGGTGCTCCTCATGTCGGAAGAGTTAACGGATGTGATAAGCGCAGTGATCAGTCGAGTCAGGGGGACCGCTTCAGATGGGAGGGTCCCTCTCGTTGTTCGATATGACTGGTCCGAAAAAACTTACTCTGATCCGTTGCCTTTTCTTTTTCAGCGTTCGATTGAAGGTGAAAATCGAGTGATCAATCGCGCTTGGACGTTGAAGCACCTCAATCAGGTGGTAGAGGAGGTTGGAATCTTGGATGAGAGCGGAAACCCGGTAAGATTCCATAACCATGATCTTCGTCGCATATTTGCAACAGAGGCCACAATGCAGGGCTTGCCGATTCATATCGTGGCAAAAATTCTAGGGCACGAGTCGCTGCACACTACCACTGGATATGCCGCGATTTATGACGAGGAAGTGTATCGAAACTACCGGGCGTTTATTGATAGGCGACGGATGCAGCGGCCGAGCGTTGAGTATCGCGAGCCGACTGAAGAGGAGTGGGAAGATTTTCTGGGGCACTTCGAGCGCCGACAACTTGAGCTCGGAACCTGTGGTCGCGCCTATGGTGCCGACTGCGTGCACGAACATGCCTGCATCCGTTGCACAATGTTCAGACCGGATCCGCGCGCTGAAGCTCGATTTGTCGAGATCGTGGACAATCTGGAAGCTCGAATTGCCGAAGCGCTCGAGAACAACTGGCTCGGGGAGGTTGAGGGTCTCCAGGTCAGTCTTGCTGGCGCACGGGACAAGCTCGAACGGGTGCGGCGGAAGCCGGTGTCTCTCGGCATCCCCATCTTGCGAGAGCAGCCTTGAGAGCGTAGTCACTTCCCGGAGGGCTGGTCCGGCCGGAAGTAGTTCAGAGAATGCCTGCGCTGCAACAACATCAAGAGCGATCGCACGCCCCAGGAGATGCACTGGGAGCTGCGCCTCGTGCCGCAGGCTCCTCGCGGCGGGCAGTGGACCGTGCGGGGCACCGAGCGCGCCGACCCGCGCTGGGAGCCCTACCTCGCCCTCGCCGCGTAGCGCTCGCTGCTGTCGTCGAGACCGCACGGTGTCGCCGAACGGCCACGCCGTCGCGGTCGATTGCGTGCGGGTTCGGCAATGCCCTGGTGGTTCGGCGCAGAACGGCCGGTGTCGCCGACCTGTGGTGAAGTGGGGGAATGACACGTGCACTTCTCGTCATCGACATGCAACGCGGCTTCGACGACCTCGAGTTCTGGGGTTCGACGACCAACCCCGACTGCGAACGCAACGTCACCGCCCTCGTCGCGGCGTGGCAGGGCGCGGGTGAGCCGGTCGTGGTCGTCCGTCACGATTCACGGTCGCCGGGTTCGCCGCTGCATCCGGATGCTGCGGGCAACGCGCTGATCGATCCGGTGGCCGAGGCGACCGCCTCGCTGCTGGTGACCAAGGACGTCAACTCGGCGTTCTACGGAGAGCCCGATCTGCACGCGTGGCTGCAGGAGCGCAGCATCCGTTCCCTGGTGGTCTGCGGCATCCAGACCAACATGTGCGTGGAGACGACGGCGCGCATGGCGGGAAACCTCGGCTACGACGTCACGGTCGCCCTCGATGCGACCCGCACGTTCGATCTCGCCACCGACGTGCCGGGGCTCGGCCGGGTCGAACGATCGGCCGACGAGCTGATGGCGGGCACCGCTCTGGTGCTGCAGGGCGGCGGATTCGCAAAGATCGCGACGACGGCCAATGTGGTGCGCAGTATCGAACATATCTGACGGATATCGCCCGATTTCCGATGTCGGAGGCCGTGCATAGTCTCGACTCATCTTGATTCGCTAGAACATAAGTTCTAGCCTGATCCGATGAGGGCGACCATGGCGAGAAGCGCCGAGGCGGTGAGCGACATCCACGAGCTGCGCGCGCAGCTCGAACGGATGCAGGGGCGTCGGCTCGACGCGCCCGTGCTGCCGACCCATCCTGCCTTCACCTCGCTGCTTCCGGGCGGAGGGCTGCGTCCCGGCTCGGCCTATTCACTCAGCCCGTCGGCGTCGCTGCTGCTCGCCCTCATGGCGCGGCCCTCGCAAGACGGTGCATGGTGCGGCGCCATCGGCATGCCCGAGCTCGGTGCCGAGGCGGCCGAGCGGTACGGTCTCGACCTCGACCGGCTGGTGTTCGTGCCCGACCCCGGGCCCCGGTGGCTGGCGGTCACGGCGACGATCGCCGAGGTGCTGCCCGTGGTCGCCGTGCGGCCGCCGTCGAGGGTGTCCGAGAAAGAGGTGGCCCGACTGGCGGCGCGTCTGCGCGATAGGGGCACGGTGCTGCTCGTTCAGGGCGCGTGGCCGCAGGCCGAGGCCACGATCGACGTGACCGACCCGCGGTGGGCGGGCCTCGGTGACGGCCACGGCTACCTCTCTGGGCGCGAGCTCACGGTCACGGTGACCCATCGGCGCTCACCGGGCGCCCGACGCGCACGGATGCTGCTGCCTGCCGCAGACGGAACGGTGAGCCTTCTCGAACAGGCCGTGGCGCCGCCTCGGCTGCGGGCCGTTCCCGACGCCTACGAGACGGCGGCGGCCGGCTGATGCACGAGCCCACCCGCAGCCTCGTGCTCTGGTTTCCCGATTGGCCGGTCACCGCGTATCTGCGCGAGGCGACCACGTCGGCCGCGGCGAGAGCAGGGGCGCCGATCGCCGTGTTCGAGCGCAATCTTGTCGTCGCGTGCTCGGCGTCGGCGCGCGAACAGGGCGTGCGGCGGGGGCAACGCCGCCGCGACGCCCAAGCGGCCTGCCCTCGACTGGTGGTGATCGCGGCCGACGAGACGCGAGACCACCGTGTCTTCTCGCCCGTGGTGGCGCACATCGAGCAGCTCGCCCCGGGGGTGCAGATCGTGCGCGCCGGACTCTGCGCGCTGCGCGCCCGGGGCCCCGCGCGCTACTACGGCGGCGAGGCGGAGGCCGCGCACGTGATGCTCGCGACCCTCGAGGAGCAGGGGATCACGGGGGTGCGGGCGGGTGTGGCCGACGGTCCGTTCACGGCCGAGCAGGCCGCACGGGCCACCCGGGTCGAGGCACCGGTGCGCGTCGTGCCCGCCGGTGAGGCCGGGGCGTTCCTGTCGCCTCTGCCGGTCACGGTGCTCGACGCATCGATCGCTCCCTCGCACGCCATCGGGGAGTTCGCCGGCCTCCTCGCCCGTCTCGGCGTGCACACCCTCGGCGCCTTCGCCGAGATGGAGGTCGATCGGGTGCGCGAGCGCTTCGGCGAGCCGGGGGTGCGCTCTCACGCGCTCGCGGCGGGCGGCGACTCGCGGCCGGTGCAGCCGCGCACGCCCCCTCCCGAGCTGCATCGCGAGGTCGCCTTCGAGCCTCCGCTCGAGCTCGCCGACCAGATCGCGTTCGGCATGCGGATCGCGGCCGACGCGTTCGTGACGGGTCTGGGCGCCCTCGACCTGGTCTGCACCGAGCTGCGGGTCGAGCTCATCGGTGATCGCGGAGAACGCAGTGAGCGGGTGTGGCTGCACCCGGGGTCGTTCGATGCCCCGGCCGTGGTCGACCGGGTGCGGTGGCAGCTCGCCGAAGGCGGGAAAGACGTCTTCCCCATGGGCGTCGCCGGGGTGCGCATCTCTCCCGAGGCAATTGACGCCGCCTCCCATCACGCCAAGGGTCTCTTCGGGGCGGGCACCGACGAACGCGTGCACCATGCCCTGTCGCGCGTGCAGGCGATGCTGGGGCATCGCAGCGTGGTCACGCCGGTCATCGGCGGCGGGCGCTGGCTGGCCGAGCGGCAGGTGCCCGTGCCGTGGGGCGACCGGGCCGTCACCACGAAGGAGCGCGCCCGGCCGTGGCCCGGCAGCCTCCCCGATCCGCTGCCGGCGACGGTGTTCCCCGAGCCGCGACTGGTCGAGGTGACCGACATCGCGGGTGCGGCGGTGTCGGTGGGGGAGCGCGAGGTGCTGAGCGCGCCCCCGGCCCACCTCGACGCCGCAGGCCGCCGCCGCCGGATCGAGGCGTGGGCGGGGCCGTGGCCGATCAGCGAGCGTGGGTGGGATCCGCTGCGCGCGCGGTTCGCCCACCGGTTCCAGATCGTCGACGCCGAGGGAGCGGCGTGGCTGCTGATCTGCGAAGCCGGCGAGTGGAGAGCCGAGGGCCGCTATGACTGACGGCAGGAGACCTCGCTGATGGGCTGGCACAATCCCCCCGTGCCGTGGTCGGAGATCGAGCGCGCGCTCAGCGACTCCCGGCGCCCTCGCGAGACGCCCGCGGGCGCCGACGGCGGAGACAGCCCGGCCTGGTCGCACAAGCGAGGCGCCTACGTCACGCCCGAGATCGAGCGGCCCGCGCAGTCGGTGCCCTACGCCGAGTTGCACGCGCATTCCTCCTACTCCTTCCTCGACGGTGCGTCGTCGCCCGAAGAGCTGGCCGAAGAGGCGGAGCGGCTCGGGCTCCACGCCCTCGCGATCAGCGACCACGACGGCTTCTACGGCATCGTGCGGTTCGCCGAGGCCGCCGAGCACCTGCAGGTGAAGACGGTGTTCGGTGCCGAGCTCTCGCTCGAGCTGCCCCAGCCGCAGAACGGCGAACCCGATCCCGCGGGCTCCCATCTGCTGGTGCTCGCGCGCGGTGAAGAGGGCTACCACCGCCTCGCCGCGGCTCTCACCTCGGCGCAGCTGCGCGGCGCCGAGAAGGGGCGCCCGGTGTACGACCTCGCCGAGCTCGGCGAACGATCGGGTGGCCCAGGCGACTCGCACTGGGCGGTGCTCACCGGATGCCGCAAGGGAGCCGTGCGCCGTGCGCTGGCCGAGTCGGGGCCGGATGCTGCGGCGACCGAACTCGACCGTTTGGTCGCGCTCTTCGGCCGCGATTCGGTGCACGTCGAGCTGATGAATCACGGCGATCCTCTCGACAGCCGCACGAACGACGTGCTCGCCGGCCTCGCTGCGGAGCGCGGGCTGCCCATCCTCGCCACCAACAACGTGCACTACGCCGTTCCTCGCCGAGAACTGCTCGCCGCGGCCGTCGCCGCGGTGCGGGCGGGGCGCGGGCTCGACGAGCTCGACGGATGGCTTCCCGCACACGCGGGGGCGCACCTGCGCTCCGGCGCCGAGATGACGCGGCGGTTCGGCCGGTACCCCGGAGCGGTCTCCCGCACGGTCTCGCTCGCCGACGAGCTCGCCTTCCCGCTCCGGCGGGCCAAGCCCGCTCTGCCGAAGCAGAAGGTGCCGGAGGGGCACACCCCGATGTCGTACCTGCGCCACCTCGTGTGGGAGGCGGTGCCGCGCAAGTACCCGAACCTGACGAACGACGACAGAGACCGCATCGAGCGAGAGCTCGGCGTCATCGAGATGAAGGACTTCCCCGGGTACTTCCTCATCGTGTGGGGCATCGTGCAAGAAGCGCGACGCCGCGGCATCCTGTGTCAGGGGCGCGGCTCGGCCGCCAACAGCGCCGTCTGCTACCTGCTCGACATCACGGCCGTCGACTCGATCGCCTACAAGCTGCCGTTCGAGAGGTTCCTCTCGAGCCTTCGCGACGAGGAGCCCGACATCGACGTCGACTTCGACTCCGATCGCCGCGAAGAGATCATCCAGTGGGTCTACGGGGAGTACGGCCGTGACCGGGCGGCGCAGGTGGCCAACGTCATCCAATACCGGCCCAAGAACGCCGTGCGCGACATGGCGAAGGCCCTGGGTCATTCGCCCGGCCAGCAGGACGCCTGGTCGAAGCAGGTCGAGCGGTGGGGGGCGGTGCTCGAGACGGGGGCCGACCATGACATCCCCGATCAGGTGATCGAGTTCGCCGCCGAGCTGCTCAAGGCCCCCCGCCACCTCGGCATCCATTCCGGGGGCATGGTGCTCACCGATCGCCCGGTGGGCGAGGTCGTGCCGATCGAGCATGCCCGCATGGAGAACCGCACGGTCATCCAGTGGGACAAAGACGACGCCGCCTGGATGGGTCTGGTGAAGTTCGACCTGCTGGGCCTCGGGATGCTGGCCGCCCTGCAGTACTGCTTCGATCTCATCCGCGACGCCACGGGCGAGGACTGGGAGCTCTCGACCCTGCCGAAGGAGGAGAAGGCGGTCTACGACATGCTCTGCCGGGCGGACTCGATCGGGGTGTTCCAGGTCGAGTCCCGCGCGCAGATGGGGCTGCTCCCACGCTTGCAGCCGAGGAAGTTCTACGACCTGGTGGTGCAGATCGCCCTGATCCGGCCCGGGCCGATCCAGGGCGGGGCGGTGCATCCGTTCGTGCGGCGCAAGCTCGGGCAGGAGAAGGTCACCTACGTGCACGAGAAGCTGAGGCCCGTGCTCGAGCGCACGTACGGTGTGCCGGTGTTCCAGGAGCAGCTCATGCAGATGGCCGTCGCGGTCGGCAACTGCAGCGGGGAGGACGCCGATCTGCTGCGACGGGCCATGGGCTCCAAGCGGGGGCTCGAGAAGATCGACAAGCTGCGCACGAAGCTCTACGAGGGCATGAAAGACAACGGCCTCGTCGGCCAGGTCGCCGACGATCTCTACGCCAAGATCCAGGCGTTCGCGAACTTCGGGTTCGCCGAGTCGCACTCGCTGTCGTTCGGGCTTCTCGTCTATGCGAGCTCGTGGATCAAACTGCACTATCCCGGGGCGTTCCTCGCGGGGCTGCTGCGGGCGCAGCCGATGGGCTTCTACTCGCCGGCGACCCTCACCGCCGACGCCCGCCGGCACGGGGTGGAGGTGCGTCGGCCCGACCTCCTGCGGTCGCGGGCCGAGGCCACGCTGGAAGCGCTGGCGGGCACGGCGCCGTCGGCGCCCACGGGGCTCGAGGCCTGCGCGCACCGGGAGCAGCCCGACGTGGGCGATTTCGACCTTGCCGAGCCCGACGAGTCGGACGCGCATCGGCGCGACGGCGGGTTCGCGGTCAGGCTGGGGCTCGCCGGCGTCCACGGCATCGGCGAGAAGCTCGCCCAGCGCATCGTCGCCGAGCGCGACAGCGGCGGTGACTACCGCGACATGCGCGATCTCGTGCGGCGGGTCGGCGTCACCGCCTCGCAGCTCGAGTCCCTCGCCACGGCGGGGGCGTTCGAGTGCCTGGGGCTCAGTCGCCGAGAGGCGATCTGGCTGGCCGGCTCCGCCGCCGAAGACCGGGTGGAGTACCTCCCCGATTCCCTCACCTCGGTGCAGCCGCCCCTGTTCACCGACCAGACCAGCTACGAGGTGCTCGCCGCCGATCTGTGGGCGACCGGCGTCTCGACCTCCGATCATCCGCTCACCCATTACCGCTCACAGCTCGATGCGCGCGGCGTGCTCACCTCCCGCGAGATGCGCACCCACGAGTCGGGCAGAAGAATCGAGGTCGCAGGACTCGTCACGCACCGGCAAAGGCCGGCCACAGCATCCGGAATCACCTTCCTCAACCTCGAAGACGAACACGGCCTCGTGAACGTGATCTGCTCGGTCGGGGTGTGGAACCGCTATCGACGGGTCGCCCGCGAGTCGCCCGCTCTGATCGTGCGCGGAGTGCTGGAGCGTTCGGTCGAGGGAGTGACGAACCTGCTGGCCGACCGGTTCGAAGATCTCCGTGTCGGGGTGTCGCATGCGTCCCGCGACTTCCGATGATGCGCGCCGGTCGGGAGGTGACGGCGGGCGAGCCCTCGCCTAGAGTCGGAGCCCGGAGGATCCTATGAGCATCGCGCAGATCGATACCGCAGCGTCACCCTCGGGCACGGGGTGCACGGAGTGCGACGACCTCGTCGGATGGTGGGTGCACCTGCGGCGCTGCGCCGCGTGCGGACACGTCGGATGCTGCGACGACTCGCTCGGCCAGCACGCCACCGCGCACTGGCGTGCGACGGGTCACCGCTACATGCGCAGTTTCGAACCGGGCGAAGACTGGTGGTGGGACTACGAGACGCAGGAGACGGTGACGGGTCCTGATCTCACGCCGCCCGACAGTCGTCCCGAAGACCAACCGTCTCCCGGGCCTGCCGGGCGGGTGCCCGGCAACTGGCAGCGCCTGCTCGCCGCCCGCGCGCGCGAGCAGCGCTGAGCGGATCGACCCGGGTCTGTCACGACGGGGTGGTGCCACCGAAGCGTTCGCGCGACGCGTGCTGATGGCCGAGCCGGCGCAGCGCGAGGATGAGCGGCTCGACCAGCACCGTGCCGAGCGCCACGTATCGCGCGGCCGCCTCCGGTGAGTCCACCGGAATCCGGTCGACCTCTTCCGTCGCGATACCGAGCACGCGGGCGGCGTAGTCGTCGAGCTGCTCCGGCGTCAGCTCGAACCCCGCCGCGGCGAGTCCGTCGAGGGCGCGGGCGAGAGCGCCCACGGTGGGGAGGTCGTCGGTCTCGCATCGCCAGCCCCACCTGTCGAGGAGCGCTTGTGCGGCGCGGAGGTCTTGCTCGTCGCTGATCGGCGGACCCGTCGTGTGATGCACCTGCCCCAGCAGCTCGAACAGGGGAGTGCCCCGATCGTCGAGCGTCTCGAACACCTTGCGGGTCGCCGAGATCGACAGGCCTGCGGGGCCGACGAGCGCGCGGATCAGCGAGAGCCGCTCCAGGTGGCTCTCGTCGTACGAGGCCTGAGTCGCCGCGGTCAGGGTGCCGTCGTGCAGGAGGCCCTCGCGCAGGTAGTACTTGATCGTCCCGACCGGGACGCCGCTCTGCGCCGAGAGTTGCGAGATTCTCAGGATGACCTCCTTGACTGGAAAGTAGAGATACCCAATTATGGCTACCAGTACTTTCTAATTCTAAGGAGCCCACGCATGACTGTCGAACAGGGTCGACGAACCCCCGATCACGACGGGGAGCTCGTCGTCTTCCTCATCGGGATGACGCTCAACCGTCCCTGGCGCGTGGACGCGTGGTGGCCGGCGTTCATGGCCATGCCGCGGATGCTGGCGGAGCTCGCGAGCGACGCCGACTCGGGCCTCATGGGATATCGGATGACCATGGGCAGGGGTGGTCCGCTGCTCGTGCAGTACTGGTCGTCGGTGGAGAAGCTCTACAGCTACGCGAGCGACCGCGAGGCGGCTCACCGACCGGCGTGGGCGGACTTCAACCGTCGAGCGCGGAAGGTGCCGGGTGCGGTCGGCGTCTGGCATGAGACGTACGTGGTCGAGCGCGCCGAGTCGATGTACGTCGATTCGCCGGTGCGGGGGCTCGCGGCGGCCACCTCGTCGGTGCCGATCGGGCGTGGTCGCGACCGCGCTCAGGACCGGCTCGGGCGCGGCTGAGTCGGGTCGCTCGCGCGGATGAGGTGGGGGACGACGGCGACCATCACGACCATCGCGACGAGTTCGATCAGCGTCTGCGTGACGACGACGAGCGGGGTCAGCGCGAACGACGCGGGGAGGGCGAGCGCGAGAGGCAGCACGACCAGGGAGTTGCGGGTCGCCGCGCTGAAGGCTGCGGCACGGCGACCCGGCGCGTCGAGGCGGGCGAACCGCGCCGCGAGCACGCCGAGCGGAGCGGCGATGAGGGGGAAGGCGATGAAGATCGGAACGACGCGCCACAGGTCGGCCGCCGACGCGCTCACCGCCGACACCTGGGAGGCGACCACCGTGGCGAGGGTGAGCATCATGAGCGGGATCATCGCGGTCGGTGCCGCGCGGAGGATTGTGGCGAACGGCCGTCGACGTCGAGCGAGCGCCTGAACCAGGGCGGCCGCGGCGAGCGGCACGACGATCAAGAAGACGAACGCCTCGACGAAAGGCCGCACGTCGAAGGCGCGGAGGACGTCAGCATCCGTCATCGCCCACAGGTAGAGGGGGAGAAGGACGATCTGCAGCCCCATGAGCAGGGGAGTGGAGGCGAGGAGGCGGTCGCGGGCTCCGTCCGCCAGGCCGACGAAGACGATGACGTAGTCCACGCACGGCGTGAGCAGCACGAGTAGTACGCCCACGAGCAGCGCGGGTTCATCGGCGACGAACCGGCTGAGTCCGAAGACGACGGCCGGCACGACGACGAAGTTGACCCCGACGAGGACGGCGAGCATCCGCGTGTCGCGCAGACCGCGGACGACCTGGGCGAAGGGAACGCCGAGGAAGGTCGCGAACAGCAGCAGCCCGAGCAGGGGAGTGATCGATGGCTCGAGGACCGGCCCGGAAGACGGGAGGCCGAGTCCAACCGCCGCCCCTACGGCGATCGCCGCGATGTAGAGCGCGACCTGGTGCCGTTCGGCCCATTCCGCCATGGGGTTCCTCACTCGCGGAGCGGTCGGTGTGCCCCACCAGCGTCGCACACGGTGCTGCGGCCCGCGCCACGACGACGTCGCCCCCGATTCAGAGCGGCGGCGCCGTCGGGGGTCAGTCGGCGAGAGGGACTGACGGTGCCACCCTCATCCCGGCGAGGTCGCCGATGCCAAGCACGCGAAACGTCATGCCCCTGGAGGGACTCGAACACGACTGAGCATAATGCTCAATGCGACCTAAACCCGCAGGAACCGCGGAATTACGCGGATCTTGAGCGATCCGAACGACGTCGCGCAACCGTCGGAAACAGTGTGCCGCGAACAGTTTACGGGCAAAATGCGGGCAAGAATCGCTGAAAAAGCAGGGGTTTGGAGCGTCCAAGATGTGAGCGTGGCGAGCGTTGGAGATTGACTCTACGGCAATTAGAGGCAGGAGAGCACATTGCTGAACATGGATCGCCAGCAAGCTGTAAGAGTGAGCATTGTGCTCAAGGCCCAGATTCGACGCCCTTGCTCTAGGAGTGGGTCGCAAAGCGGCAGCGGCGGCGGGCTGCTCAGCGTCCGATCGAAGGGCCTCCGCGCTGAGTCGGCCCCTGATGGGGCGCCGCGGGGTCGTATGGCCTGCCCGGGTTGTAGGGGTCTACCGCCGGCGCCCGCCGGGGTTCCTGAATGCGGACTTCTGGCGCCAGACCCGAGTCGCGCGCGCGACTCATGAGGCGGGTCGCGGTGCTCTGGCTGATCTGAAGGGTGTCGGCGACGAGCTTAAGCGGCGGATAGCTGATTGCCGTGGCGACGCGATAGACGGAGATCGCGGCGTGGAGGGACTCCAAGGGCTCGCGCTCCTCGTGCGCCCGTACGCGACTCAGAAAATCGCGCACCGGTATGCGGTCGCGTTTGTCGCCATCCTCAGTGCCGACGTCCACGGTGACGACATCGAGAGCCGACCTCGTCATGATCCAGTGCGTTCGCACCTCGCGGAGCAGCTGGCTGGTGATGTCGATGCCCTCCGCTTCGCGCTCGAGGGCGGCGAAGACGACGGCGGTGCGTCCGAGCGTGTCATCCCACTCGACGCGGACGGTGATCGTGCCGGGCACGTCCTGCTCACCCGACACGCGCGCGCGCCATGACTTCGGAAGCGTCACCCCACTGCCGAGATCAATGCGTTCGTCGCTGAAGTCATACGCCTCGACGTCTGTCATAAAGGCCACTATTCCAGGTCATCGACGATTCGCGAAGAAGACTGTCGATCTTGGCTCACGCGTATGGTACCTTGCGACGGAGGGAGAGTGACACTGCTGGCTCAAAGAAGGGCGGGACCATGAACCGGTCACAAGATTCTCTGGCACTGACAATGAAGGATGCCGCGAAGCTCGTCGGCGTCGACTACCGCACCATCAAGCTCGGCATCGAGAGCGGGACCATCCCCACGGTCCAACTCGGCCCGCGTCGGATGATCCCTCGCGCCGGACTGCTGCGCGCCTTCGGCGTCGACGCCTGATAGCGGCGCGACGGCCGGTGCTGCCCAATCGTCCAAGCAGCCGGCAGGCACCGTGTGATCCCCTTGCAGCACCGGCGCGACCGGGAAAGCCACGCGGGCACCCGGCTCAATCGAGGCTTCACTTTCGGGAAGATCCATAACCTAGAGGGTTAACCCGAGCACCAGTAAGGCGCGGGTGGGGCGCCCTCGGGTGCAAGCCAGACCAGGTATCCCTCGGCGTGCGCACGCCTGGTGAGGCGAAGTACAGCTTTCACCCGCCAACTCACATGCGTGGCGGCATGGATGTCTCCCAAGCGATGTATGCCGCATGAGGATCTGACGGAAGCGCGTCGAGCATTCCTCGAATACGCTTCGAGAGCACGTTGCGCCGTGTGAGACCCGGCACGCCGACGAAGGCAAGCGCGGTCTTCAGGTATTTAGCCAAGGTGCCGGGGGCTGCGAGGAGGTCTCCGATGAATCGCTCAAGCGCGTAGGCGGATTGGAGGCTGAGGACCGCTTCCGCGCGTGACGGTCGATAGCCAGCGTGGACCACTCGATGGCGCAGAAGAGCCGTGTGGCGGTACCAGTCCGCGACCGCACCCGACCCCGTCACGTCCCAGTCGCCCTTGATCCTGATGTGATATTGGGTCTTGACTCGAGTCGCGAGCCCTGTTTCTGTGAACAGGTTCGCAGCTTCGCTGGCTTGGACACCATCTGTCCACAACAGGTGCAGCAGGATCGTGTCAAGCAGCACCTCGGCACTCGTCGCGGACGCCAGGACGGCACCCCGGTAGTCGCCGCGTAGCTCCAGTGCGGCCTCGGCTTCGCGTCGAAGATCTGCGACCGGCCAGAACGGAATGCTGCCGCGTAGAGCCGTTCGGATCGCTGTCAGCTGGTCATCGGTTAGAACGGCTGACAAAGTGTCCCTGCGCAGCGCCGGCCCGTGCGTAAGGTACATGCCCACATCCACCGCTTCGCCGGCTTCCGGCGTGTTGCGTGCAAATGGTATAGCTGCGGGGAGCGCCTCCCGGGCGACAAGTTGGACAGAATCTCCGGTCGCGAGATAATACGCGCGCTGCAGTTGCTGAATCATCCCGAGGCCTTCAGAAAAAGCTTCGGAGATGGCATCGTCGCTCGGCGCATCCTCTGGAAACACGGCGCGCACTTCGATTACTGCGATGTCCGATTTCGGCACGTTCGACCACGGGCCCTTCGCTGGGTCAGCACCCAAGCCCACGCTGAGGGCGGAAACGAAATCGTCGGCCATCGGGGAGCGGCGTTGACCTGCCCGAGGGTGAAGCGAAATTCTTGCCCCTGGGGATTGCGGGGGTGTCCCGAATACCTCGGCCTCGATAGCATCCGGCTGAAATCGCACAGGTTCCGGAAGCGGTACAAACCATCTAAAGAGGGCTCTGGCCATGGTGTGCATGCTAGCGGTCTCGTAGACGCGAAGAGTCACCCCGAATCAAGGTCTTCCAATCAGTCCCGGGCTTCAGTTTGGTCCTCATGCGGGCACCGCGCGAATACGGAATGCCGTCGTGCGGTGCGGCCGCGAGCGGCGACGCAGAGCAATGAGTGGCCCGGGCGCTTCGAGGCGTCCCTGCTTCGCGCCCTGAGCGCAGTGCCGCGTCGGATTGGCACCCCCTGCTACTCATGTCGGCTCGTGGCGATGCCTCGGGTGAGCGCCCGTCGCCGAATAGTGAAGCTCCGACGGCACCGCGCCCGGCGCTACTCCCGTGCGTGCTGAGCCTGGAGGAAACGAGTACTCGGGGGAGTACGAAGAGCGGAAGCTGATACACAAGTCACGTGAAGATGTTCCTACTCGGCGCGGGCGCGTCGGCTGATGCTGGACTTGCGACGAGCGTCAAGATGACGCGCGCGATTGCGGAACGCCTTGGGCGAGGGTCATACAGGAATCCCGCTGGACAACTTCTCCACGCGGTCATTGGCGCCATAGTCCAGCATGACACTAGCCGCGGTGGTGACGCGTTCGACGTTCCGGATGTGGAGCGAGTCTTCTCCGCCGTAACCACGCTCAGTAGGCGGGACAGTCTCGATATCTCGGCGTTTGTGGAGAGGTGGAACGGAAACGTAGACGCGGCGACAGGGCCGTCCGGGCTTCCCGAGACGTGGGCTCGAGAGTTCAGAGACTCCCTTTATGGCGAGCACGCGGGGGCCAGCGAGCTGCAGTCAGCCTTCGAGGACGGCGTGTTCGCGCTCACCCAACCAACGTCCGACACCCTGTTTCTGGAATTGGAACGACAGATGCTTGCCGCTCTCGTCCAGGTGCTCCGTGTCGAGCCGTCGCGCGTGACGTACTTGAGTCCGCTCGTGAACGCGAGCGGCCTGCAGGCGGTGGCCACGCTGAATTACGACCTAACGATAGAGACCGCAAGTGAGCAGTTGGGCCTGTCGTTCGATACAGGGCTTGACCAGTGGCGAGGCGGGTACGGCTGGCAATGGCGCCATGACGTCGATGTGCGACTGCTCAAGCTTCACGGGTCCTTGGATTACGCGCTGCACCACGCGCGACCCAGGAAGCGACGGATACTCAGCGATCACCTAGTCAGGGTCAATGACGAGATCGCCGCCAATCCAGCCATGGTCTTCGGCCTGGGTTCGAAGCTTCGCAGTGACGGCCCGTTTCTGGCGATGCTCGTGGAGCTCGACAGACTGCTCGCCGAGACTCATTGGCTGACCATCGTCGGCTACTCATTCGGCGATCGGCACATCAACGCTGCCCTTACTAGATGGATAAACAGCGACATCGCCGACCGCATTTCAATAGTGAATCCAGAAATCGAGAAATGGACGAGCGGCGACGTCGCACCAAGCTACTTCTCTACCCTGAGTCAGGCCGCATCTGGCGGGGGTTTCGAGTTCGGTCGTCACGCAACCTGGGCGCCGCTCCAACTGGATCTTCTCTCAGTGGGTGCGGCAGAAGGTCTGGCTACGCTTCACGGGTGACCGGTGGGTGCACGGCCGCCGGCTCCGGGAGTTGTGAGCGCGCGCTGTTCAGCCACTAGATTTCCATCATGTCGTGCGGGATTGTCGATGAACTCTGCCGGAGTCTTGATGAAATTGTCAACGCCCTAAACGACCCTTGGGACGGATTCCTCGGCGTCCTACTCGCAACGCTTATCGGCGCTGTCATCGGTGCTGGCGCGGCGTACGTGTTCTCGCTGATGCTAAGGGCGCAACAGAGGAGAGATGCCGCAGACGATTTCGCCCGACACGAGGCATCGCAGAAGGCACTGGAGGATGCACGTGCCGCCCGCGAACGGCAAGCCGATCGTGATCGCCTCTCTGCTGCCCAGGACGTGGAAACTAGTCGTCGAAACTGGGAGGCGATTCGTGAAGAGTCCCGGCGGGAGGAAGCGAGAGAAGCGTTGTTCGTAGCGTCCCTCATCCCGATCGTTCAAAGGCTCCACGAGTTCGCTAGCAATCTGCAGGCGAACTACGCCGCTGCCCAGAGGGACCGGCGCGACGTAATGGGTCTCATCAGGCTCGCGCGCATCTACAGTACGGCGGAGCAACGAGAGGTCCTGAGAGCTGCCTTCAGCTACGTAGACGACGAAAACCGCATACCGCGGGGTCTCCTCGGATCGAAGAGCGCTGAGCGAGTGGCCGACCTTCTGGTCGCTTGGCGGGAGGGGTCGATGACTGCCGCACAGGTCGTAAGCGAACTCGGCGCAGACTACACCGGATCTCGCGCGTGACCTCGCGCACGCCGCACTCGGGTCGCTGAGCGCGGCCAGTTCGGCGGGCAAGAGCAGGGGGTGCCGAAGTCGCCCCGGGCGGCGTTGTTGCGCCGATCTGGAAGGTGAGTGATGGACTTGAACCCGCTACTGACGCGACCGCTTGCCGGTCGGCGGACGAACGGACGAACACAGACCCAACCTTCTCCAGGTTACGTTGAAGCGGCGCCCAACACCCTTCTGTCTATTGATCCTGCGGATCAACGCAAGAAGCTCCACGTCGTTGCGGTCGTGCAGAGACACCAGCGCCGCTTCGAGAACCTCGGCACACATCAACACGTCGTCTGTGGACAACCCGCGACCATGCGTAGCCTCATTGCCGATCCAATTCACCGCGAGAAGCACTCGGCTTCACTTGGATGGGTGACTCCAAAGTCCTGAATTCTGGCGTGCAAACTACCAGGAGACCGCTTGCCAGTTCTCCCGTCCGTCTTCGTCTTGCCGACACTGTGGGCGTCCATCAGCTCTTCAACTGCGCGGCGCAGACGATTCCCAGCTGTGCCTGGCGCCTGGAAAATAAGTTTCCCGGCGCTCGCTGTCTCCGCCTTCACCGATTCCGGCGTGGTCGGTGGCGTGCGCAGGAGAGGCAACGCGGGGCGAACGAACTCAACTCGATACATCGACTCCATCGGCTCATTTGCCGTGCCCGTCGAAGTTTCAGGTGTACGAATAGGCGCCAGCAACCGTGATCTCTTGCGCGGAGCGCCGGTAGTCGCATACTAGAACGCCGACAAACGTCCCGGACAACCCCTTACACGGACCCTTAGGTACGCGGCGGAGCCGTATGCGCTGAACGGATCGTCGTGCCCGCCGTTCGGTCTGCAACTAATCAATCTCCGGATGACGGCCGTCGCTGGATGACGCTGCCCACTCAGTCGGCGCGTCGCCCGATGATCGGGCTCGCGACACCTTCCGGAACTAGTCTCATTCCCATGACCTTGACCGTCGCCTGGCTACGCAATCGCTCCGACGTTCGTGAGCTAGTGATGGCTTCAGATTCGCGCCTGAGCGCGGGACCCGAGCGCTGGGATACGAGCCCCAAGGTGCTCACCTTCGCGCGAACCGATATGGCAATGAGCTTCACGGGAACAACTGAGTTCACCTACCCGGCGATGCTTCAGCTGAATCGGGCTCTCGAGACACATCCCGCGATGGTCGAGCGACGTTTTGATGTCACGCAAGTGGCCGCGCTCTTCGAGGACATCCTGAATCAGATGGTCGCAATGGCGAGTACAACGATCGGGGAGTCCTTGGACGACACCCTTGCTAACACGAGATACCTGCTGGGCGGATTCTCCTGGAAAATTGGCGAGTTCCGTATATGGGAGTTCGCGTGGGATCGCGGCGAGCGACTTTACCGCAAGAATCGCCGGAGGTTTTCGGGTGCTCGGTCAAATCGGCACACCGTGTGGTTCCTCGGAGATGGAGCGCTTGCGTCTCGCACTCGGTTGCAGTCGTTGCTCAGCGACGGCTTCTCTCGACCACCAACGAAGGGCCTGGACATGGAACCGCTTCAGGTCCTTGAGGAAGCCATATCGGACTCATCGCTGCCCAGTGTCGGCGGCGCACCGCAGGTGGTAAAGCTCTACCGACACCTCAACGTCGAGCCCTTCTCGGTGATCTGGCCACGAAATGGCGGTCAGCCGACATTCGCTGGGCGGCCGCTCCTGGAGTATGAAAAAGCCTTCTCGCCGCCGCTCTCCCTTGAGAACCCGGATCGACATTACCGATACCTGGCGGGCGAGATCGCCACAGACTCAGGCGAAGAATCAACCGGGGGGTCAGAGGCGCGGGCCGTCGGCGAGGGGTGACCGACGCGCACGTAAGACGGTCCTCCTAAGAACTGGCGGCGGGAATCGTGCGGGAGCATCGCTAGCTCGGCAGCCGCGCAGTTACAGCAGGCCCGAGCGTTGGCGCGCTGAGCGCCCACCGATCGATCACCCTTAGATCCCGATCTCGCGCACACCACTCGGCGCCCTGCCCACCGGACCCGTAGCTATCGCCGACTCCCTGTTCCGCGCCGCGCGACGCACCTCCGTCTCTGCCGCGCGCACAGCATCCTGCATCGTCAACTCCGGAGTGCCGCGCTGCATCGACTCGGCGAGGCACTCGCGGGCCGCGGCATCCGTCCGCGCGACGACGATCGCGACGTTGTGCACCCGCCCGCGCGTGAGGCCGACGTAGAGTCCCGCGGCATCCACATCCGGCCCGACAACCGAGGCGTCGGCGGTGTCGCCCTGCACACCGTGCACGGTGGACGCGTAGGCGAGCTGCAGGTGCTCCCGCGCATACTCAGTGGACACTCGCCTCACCTCGCCACTGTCGCTCACGGAGACAAGGGACAGGTACTCGTCGCGGATGCCGCGCACGATCCACTGCGCGCGATTCTCGACTCCCGTGAGCCGGTCGTTGCGACGGGTGTCGCCGACGAGGATGCGCTGCTGCCCGATTCCCGACGCGGCGACGCGGACGTCGAGCTCGACTTGATCGACTCGCCGCTGCTGGATGGCGTCGTTGATTGCGTCCGCCTCAGCATTCGTCCCGGATACCAGCGTCACCCGCTTGCCGCGTCCGTGCCACTCGAAGTAGGCGTCGATCATCCGCTCACGCGCCGCGTCGTGATGTTCGACCCGGTCGACGTGACCGTGTTCCGTAAGCTCGCCCGCAACCACCAGGGCACGCTGGCGATCACCCGCATCCCGGAGCCGCAGCGTGAGCGCCGCGTAGTCGGGATCGCGGAACCGATGCACCGTGTCGAGCTCGACCGCAGCGTTCGCGTGCCGGATCGCGGAGCCCATCGCGCCTGCATGTCCGACGGGCAACGCCTGATGCGTGTCACCCACGAAGGCCAGCCCGACACGCTGCTCGATCGCGAGCTCGACGAGCACGTTCGCCGTCTGAAGGTCGACCATGCCGGCTTCGTCGACGACGATCCGATCGCGAGAACGCAGCACGTACTGCGTTGGTCCCCCGAATACGGCGCCCGTGCTGGGATCGACTTCTCCCACTCGAAGCCTGGTCCACACCTTCGCGCCGGCCTTGTCGGCGCCCCATCGGTAGCCGTGATCCGAGAGCAGGGCATGAACACTGGATGCTGCGGCCCCGACCTCCCGAGACGCCACCGATGCCGCTTTTCGCGTGGGTGCAATAACGAGCATCCGCCGCCGTTGCGAGGTGAGCGCCGTGAACGCAGCGCGCAGCATCGTCGTCTTGCCCGTGCCGGCAGGGCCGGTCACCGTAACGAGCCCGTCCGTTCCAGCGATGGCGCACGCGGCAACGCCTTGCGACGCATCCAGTCGCGATAGGTCCTCGTTCGGTGCGAGCCGGTGCAACTCGTGCGGCAGCAGGGAGCGCCCGGGCAGGGCGAGCGCGTCCAATCGGCCGGCGAGACGCACCTTCGCGCGTGCGGTCTCGGTCGCCATGAACGCCTTAACGTGAGCTGGCGGATCATCCGCAACGAGCCGATAGACGGAGCGGGTGGCGCGCCCTGTGATCTCGGCGATCACGCCATCGAGCCGGTCGCGCTCCGCAACGATGCCCGTGCGGGAGAGCGCGCGTACTGCGCCCGCGCGGATGTCGAAGCTGCTGAACCTCCCGCCGCATGGTGTGGACCGTTCGTCCGCGTCGACGACCGCCTGTGCGGCAAGCAGATCCAGGTCGACAGTAAGCAGGTCAGCTGAACTGTCGGGAATGGGTGCGCGCGGGGTGATCAGACTCGGCTCGATCGCTGCGATCTCGTTGCGGACGCGCGCCTCCCAGGACGCCTCATCGAGATCGGCCGGCTTGGTCGGACGCGACACCGCCCACGCACGCCGATCGATCTGCTGCAGCACCTCCACGCTCGGCGCAGATCCTCCGTGCGCCGCCGACCACTCCGCGATCAGGCGCGCGCGGTTGGCTTCGATCTGCGCCGACCGACGCGAGAAGGGTCGGACGGCGCTGGCGAGTTCGGCGATCTCGCCGGTGTCGTCGGGCGTGTATCCGTGCCGGGCGAGCGCGGCGATCCAGGCGGGATCGGTGCGGGCGGCGAGCTCGCCCTCGGCGTTGACGACGGTGTGAAGTTTCATCGCGACGCGCGAGTCGAGGTTCGACCACTTGCCGTCCGCGCCGCGCACCTTGATGTTCAGCCAGAGGTGACGGTGGATGTGCGGGTCGAGCGCGCGCGAGCGGCGATGCTGCAGCTCAACCACCTCGATGCGGGTGATCTCCTCGCGGATGAGCCCTCCGTGCCCGCGCCGCGCGTTGAGCTCCGTCTGCCACGTGAGCAGGATGCGTTCACGCAGACGGTCTTGCAGCGCTTCGAACTCGGCGGCGAGTTCGGGATGCAGTAGCGCAGCGATGCTGTAGGACTTCGGGTGGTTGAGCGTTCCGTCGAGCAGCAGGTCGGCGTCGGGGCTCAGCCGCTGATGGCCGCGCTCGTCGCCGGTGACCGGATCGTGTCCGGTGAGCCAGACTCGCAGACCGCCGGTGGTGAGCTCGTCAAAAGTGATGACGCCGTTCGCGACGATGAATCGTGAGACGGTCGAATCGGATGCGGCGCTGTAGGATTCGAGCGCGTCAACGCCGGGGGAGTGCCGCAAGTGAGCATCGCAGGTGCCCTCCAGCGCGTAGCCGATCGCCTGTCGAACCCCCCGGGATTCGACACCTCGCTTCCATCGCTCGAGGCCTCCTCGCATGCCGCCAGGATAAGGTGAGTTTTGCCCATTATCCAGGGTTTTTCTCATGTGCAGGTACGTGCAGGGGAGTGGTGCTAAACGGTGTTGCTCACCCACGGTGCCTGCGTGCATCGTGGCAATCATCGGCTAACTGGAGTTAGTCTCGTCGGTGTCCGAGGGGTGGCGACCCGGCGTCTGACTCCGCGTCTTCCGCACGTTTCCTCAATGCCAGCAGAATGTTGTCAAGTCTTCTGAGGAGGTCGTCGTAGGTGATGATGTCGACCACATTCGAGTACTTCCTACGGACGAACTCAAAGTCGAAAGCCTGTCGGTCGGAGAAATTGTCATCCCGCCCCGAGAGTACGAAGGCCTTGGGATTAGTGATCTGGATCTTGAGCGCATCTGGCAGTTCTCCGGCATGGCTCTCCTCGATGGACTTCTCGCCCTCTGGACCCGCCTTGCTGAGATAGAAGAGGTACTTCTCCACCTGAACCACGGTGCCGGACAGATCGCGACGTGGCACATGATTGTCGCGATACTGGCTCACGGACATGAGACCGTTGGCGAAGGGCTTCTTGATCTCTAGAATGTCGACGGCGCCGCTAGCGGAGACCAACACCAGGTCGAGTTCACGAGTGGTTGCGTTCGGCCGCTTCGAGTAATGCTCCTTCACGCGAACCTTTTGCAGCACTGCGAGGTACTGAGGGAAGACCAGGAGAAAGAGGTCGGCAACGGTGCGCTGCCACTCAGCCTCGGAGTACGCTTCGGCGTCACGCAGCATCTCGGCCATTCGGTTCCGGACAAAGGTGAACTTTTCCAACTCCAGTTCATTTGCAGCTGGGAGCCGCTCCTTCGCAACGGTCCGCTCTATCGTGTTTCCGCGCCGCCGCCGTCGTTCCATGTGTTCAGCGAGCCTCACCTCGGCGTCGCTCATCGTCTCCATGTACTCGCGCAGCACTCGAGTCACTCGAACATAGGAGTACAGTCTCATCTCGGCGGTCGTCGGGAACTCATCGAGCAAGCGGCGAAACTCCTCCAGCGGAATGGCTCCCTCCCGATCGCCACCGACCACGACCTCCTCGTCCGAGAGCTCGCTGACTCGCCGGAAGATCGAGATGTTCTGCTGCGCGACAAACGTCTTTCGGTTCAACCGATGACGCCTGTCGATCAGCACATCGTGCTTCGTCCCGAGTACATCGGCGCGAATTCGGCGATACTCGCCATCGAGGTACCCAACCACGAACCGACGGACCTCGGGCTCGTCCCACTCATCGTCGACCTCTTGGGCAGGGAACAGATCCTTCCTTCGCAGTGTGAATGACCACGCGAGGCGATAGCTCCCGTCAGCGGCAAGCTTCTCGTCGAGCCAGTCGACGGAGCTTCGCTCGGGTGTATAAGCCAACACGACTTGATTCCCGCGGTCTTCGAAGGCAATCACTTTGACTTCCCACCCTCGCCTCTATCCGTGAGGGAAGCTCGCGACCTCGTAGACGGCGCCGCCTCCTGTCTTTCGACGAGCGGCCAGGTCGCACTCACAGCAACTCCGATGGACCGCCGGCCCAGGTGACGATCAATTCATCGCGCGCCCGCGAAGCGGCCACGTAGAGCAATGAACGCTCCCGCAGCATCGCGTCCTCCAGATCCGCCCCCGACAGGCCGTGCAGGGCGAGCGGCAGCGGCACCGATCCCTCCGAAACGTCGAAGAGCACAACCCGAGAGAACTCGAGCCCCTTGGCGCTGTGCATGGTCACGAGCAGGGGCGTCCCCGGCGTGATGGCTTCCTCATACAGCGCCGTTGCGATGCCTCGATCGTCCAGCTGCCGCTGCAGCCGCTTGAGCGCCACCGTAGTCCGTCCGAGAATCGCGATCGAATCTCCCACGCCGGCCGCCTGCCAGTCCGCGATCGCGTGGGCGACGGCGTCGGTCTGCTCCCATACGTGATTGCCGCCGAAAAGGCGCGGCGCAGGCCCACGACGAACGGAGCGGTACCCGTGGCTGCTCTGCGTCTCCTCGGCCGCGTCGATGTAGTGCGCGTCCTCGAGCATACGCAGTGCGTACACCAGGTTCTCCTGAGTGGTCCGATAGTTGAGTGTCAGGCGCCGTGAGCGCCCCACGACCTTGATGCCGTACCGCGAGAGCACGATCCGGTGCCCGTAGATGCGCTGGTGCACGTCCTCGGCGATGAAGACGTCGTTGGTCGCGGCAGGGGCGAGCGCACGGACGAGCTGCCAATGCAGTGGGCTGAGATCCTGCCCCTCGTCGATGAGCAGATGGTCGGCCGGCGCCTCGCCCGCGCGAGACTCCAGATACGCAGAGGCCATCGCCGACAGCTCGGCCCAAGTCAGTCGCCGCGCCTTGGCGGCACCTGCGCGATATGCCTCGACCGCTGTCCACACGGCGGCGCGCCGAGCGCGGTCCAGAGCGACGCCTCGGCCCGGTCGCCGAGCGGCAAGGTACCCGGAGAGGGTGCGCACGCGTTGCGGCAGGATGACCTGCACGTACTCCGCCTCGAGGAAGGCAGGGCTCGTGGTGTCGGCAGGAGCGTCGGCGAGAACGGATGCCGCGGCATCCCACCCCTGGCTGTTCGACACCATCGATGTCCGCTCCGTGATCGCAGCACCGAACACCGCCTCGCCGGCGACCGACCAGAAGTCATTCCCCGCACGGTCGCGGACGGTCGCGGCGAGCGCATCGATTCCTGTGACATACACGCCGGGCTCACCCAGCAACGATGTCTGCGGGATCCCGTCGTCGAGCCGTGCGAGGTCGCGCCGCAGCATGCCGGCGAGCGCCTTCGTGAAGGTGGTCAGCACCACGCGTGCCCCGGAATCAGCTAAGGCAAGTCGCCGCGCGCGGTGCAGAAGAACTACGGTCTTGCCGGTGCCGGCGCCGCCGGTGAGTCGGAACGGGCCGTTGAAGTCCCGCTCGACATACTTCACCTGCTCGGGGTGCAGAAAGACGCGCCACGCGCCGAAGTCACCCTCCTCGAGAATGCGGCGGAGTTCTTCGTCGTCGCTGACGAGCGTGAACTGCATCCGGCTCGCAGGGCTCATGAGCGCACCGAGGAGTTCCGCGTCACCGAGCAGATCGTCGGGGCCAATCTCGGCGCCGCCGTGGGCAGTGACGGAGTCCGCGTCTTCGAGACCGAGGTCGGCGCGGATCTTCGCGATCGTGTCGCCGACCGCCATCCCGAGAATCGCCAGACGCTGCCATTCGTTCTCGAAGTTGTCGGCCATGGCCGCGAGATCGTTTTCAGACGTCGCGGAATACAGGCGCTGGGCGTCGACCTTCTCGAAACCGAGGCCGCCGACTAAGTCGGCAACGGGGTATCCGTGGTCCCCGAGAAAAGAGATCGGTTTCCCGGGTCCGCTGTAGTCGACGACGATCTTAGGCGAGAGCGCAGGCGCAGTCGCGTCGATGATCTCGGCGACGTGCGTGACCGGATTGGTGCGCAGCACGCGCGTCCGCGCGCGCTCGATTGCCTCATCATGTTCATAGGTGCCGGCGTACACGTACGTGCGTTCGCCAGCGTGGTCGAGGCAGAAGAGCAATGCGCGCCAAGAGTCGTCGACGCGCCCTGTCCGGGCGCGAGGGTCCTTCTGTTGCTCGAGTTTCTTGATGCGCAGCCCGTACGCGGAGTCGTCCTCGCGCAGCTTCATCAGGAACGTCAGGACCTTCGCCTGGACGGACTTGTCGAGCTTGTGGTCGTCGGTCTTCGACAGGGTGACTTCAGGCACTGATTAGAGATCCTCGGATGCTGGGACTAGGAGATGTGGTTGTTCCAGAGCTGGACGAGCTGACTGTTGATCTCCGCCGGGATCCGATTGCCCGACTGGAACTGATAACGCCATGCGACCTCGGGCACTGCCTGCTCGAGAATGTCGCGGCTGAGGATGTCAACCTCGTCCAGCAGCACGTCGAAGGCGACGTCGACGTAGCGCGACGTTTGACCAGGCTTCGCGAAGTGCTCGCCTTCGAATGGCTCAGAGGTGACGACCCCATGACCCACGATTCCGTACGGTCCTCCCTGGCGCAGGAGCCAGGCGTCAGTGCCTGACGCGACATCGACACGGGAACCGACCGACCAACGGGTCTCGTACGTCGCCCCGGCCATCACCATGTTGATCGCGCCCTCGTAGGTCTCGTCCCATCCGTCCCACAATGAGCGATTCCACCCGAGAATGATCCCCTCAGCGCCTGTTGAGAGGTCGGCCGGTGTGGGGTTCTCTATCGCTTCACCGCGTGCCACAGCCATCCCCGGATCCGTGAGAATCCATACGCCGCGCTGAGGCGAAGGACCCTCTTTGGCGGGATAGACGAGGCCACGGTTCACCAGCTTCAACCGTGCGAATCGCACCTTGCTGTCCCACCGGCGTTCCCCCGTCGGCACTCGCGACGCGAGATCTTCCTCGGTCAGTTCGGGGAACCGCTTCGCAAGCGGCTCGTACGTGTCTGGTCCGTGGGCACGGCCATCAGGCTGATCCGCCAGAAGCTTCAGGAGCTCGTCTGCAATCAGATCATCATGCGGAAACGCCATACACAGTCCCTTCCAGCGGCTCGGATGCCGCCTCCACGGCTCGTCTGATCGAATCGAGCATCTCGAGCGGCGACAGCGACAGGTCGAGCGGCCACTCACGAATCGTCACGGGCGAGTTCACGACTCGTCGGTCGACAGGATGGCCGCCCTGTGCGTACACGAGCACGGCGCGGTCGAGACCTACCGTCGTGCAATACGCGAGCATCTGGTAGAAGTCGGCGTTCGGATAGCCCCCGTCGCCCGCTGCCGCCTTGTACTTCGCGTCGTACACCATGACCGGCGCCGTACCGTCGTACTCCAGCAGATCGATCGCCATGGGCACGCGTCCGACGCCGTCGAAGCGCGGCTCGTCGAACGGCCAGCGTTTCTGTGGCACGGCCCGTCGACCACCCTCAGCGATCGCTTCGCGCAGAGCGGTCGTGACGAAGTCCTCGAAGACCTTCCACATCGTCACGACAAACGCGGCGATCTCGACGCCACCCTCGCCCGCCTGGGCCGCCGTGTTCCGGATCACCAGCTCGGCCAGGCGCAGCGCCGGGACGTAACGCGCATTCAAACGAGTCGGCCGCCACGATGGCAACGGCGCTCCTCGCCGCAGCACTGCCACCCCGTCGAGCCTGTTGTCGAGATGCGACAGCCTTGCCGCGACCTCCGGCCGCAACCGCGGAACGGCTCGCATGCGGCGCAGTGCCGTTCGCAGGATGCGGTTCTCTGCGATGTCGGTCATGTACTCGTCGTAGGCGATCTCGGTCGGCGAGATCTGACCTGCGTGCCGACGAAGCTGATCGGCAACCCGGATGCGACCGCGCACGACGATCGATGACTCCTCGACCGTGCGATATCCCTGCAGCACTCCGCCAAGAAGTGCCCGCTCGCACAATCGGGCGAGCGACTCCGCCAACGCCGGCCACAGCTCGTCGTACGCCTCCGCGTCGACGGCCTCGGGCCGGAAGCCCGGGTCGGCTGCGTACCCCAGCATGAAGATGAGGTGCGCGAGCTTGACCTTTTGCTTCGGCCAAACCTCGACCTGAAGGTCACCCACCCGCACAGCACCGACACGACCGCTGGGCTGCATGACCGCCGAATCCGCACTCGCGGACACGACGCTCACCAACTTGCTGGCGTGCAGCGCGCGCGATTGAGCCTCCGAGAGCTGAGCCACGAACGGCTCGAACGACTCGGAGAGCGTCAGGCGGCGCACCTCGGTCACGAGCCGTCCGGCTCCTCATCGCCCATCGCCGGCGCGAGCTCAACCGCCACCTTGGAATCGAGCACGCTGTCGACGGGGCCGACAGGCACACCACCGATCCGCGCGAGCAGCGCGTCCAACCCGAACTGCGCCCGAATCTGCTCGGGCGTGCGTACCCCGTAGAAGTGGTCGTCGAGCAGCGGGAGGATGTCGTACTTCCAGATGCGTTCGAGCCCAGACTCGTCGCGGGCCGATGACTTCATCAGGTACGAGGGTCCGATCTGCAGGTCGCGCTCGTCGATGCCAGCGTTGAGCGTGTCGAGCAGTCGGGCTCGCCGATCGTCGGAACCCTGTCTCTCAAGATACGCCGAGAGCACTTCCGACACGGGCTCGACAGCCGGGTGCAGCTCGACGAACGGGAACCGGCGACGGATCGCGGCATCCACCATCGAAATGGACCGGTCGAGGGTGTTCATCGTGCCGATGATGAAAAGGTTCTTCGGCAGGCGGAAGTCGGTGTCGCTGCTGTACTGCAGACTGATCGACTGGTCCCGGTACTCCAGTAGGTAGTAAAGCTCACCGAAGACTTTGGCGAGATTGGCGCGGTTCATCTCGTCGATAACGAGAACGTACGGGCGCGACTCATTGCCCGGTGTCGTCGCCTCGGCCACCAGTGTCCGAAGCGGGCCAGGGACGACTTGATACGTGACGTTGCCGTTTTCCACCGCCGGGCGGAGGCCCTCGAAGAAGTCCTCGTAGGCATACGACGGGTGGAACTGCACCGTCCGGAGTTGGTTGGTATCGCTCCCCACAATGTGACGCCCGAGCGCTTCCGCGACGAACGTCTTGCCCGTTCCGGGCGGGCCGTAGAACACGAGCTGGCGCCGATCGCTGAGCACGTCGAGCCACTCCTGCAACACATCACGCGGCATGTGAAGGTCCGCAACGAGATTGTCAGTGACTGGTGGGATGCTGAGAGCCAACGGTCTTTGTGGGGTCGGCTGATCATCTACCGCGTAAGCGTCTTCCGCAGTATCGGTGATCTCGCGCGCGAGCGCTGCCAGCGCATCGAGCGCGTTCGTCAGGTCGACGACGTCCCCCTGCTTGTCGAGCATGCCGGGCACGGGCTCCGGCAGGTCCGATTTCGCGATGGAGTCGGGGATCCACTCGACCGCTCGACGCAGTCGCGATCCGGCTTGCTCGGCCCACGAGGTCTCGCCGCTGACAACCCCGAGGTGTGCGCTCTCGTCGGAAATCGCGAGCACCAGGTCGTCGACCCCCATGCGGAGGACGAAAGCCTGATCCGCCTGGGTCAACTGCAACCGCTGGGCGTAGTCGAGGTGTGGGTATCCGGTGTCTACTGCATCGCGAATTGACGATTCGGTCGCGTGCTCCAGATCCATCCGCAGGTTTGTCGCAGGCACCGATACGAATCCGTCGTTACGCCATCGCTGCCCAAGTTGCGCGCCTCCTTGGCCGGTCCGCACAAGCCACGCCCGTCGCCCCTCGCCCACCTTGCGAGCAAAGGGGGGGCCTCCCCAAGCACTGACGTATGGTTCGGCGTACCAGTCCACGCGGGGCTGTCCGACCTCTTGAATGGCTTGGCGGATCCGCCAGAGGTCGTAGTCGATGTCGGACGCGCCGGAGCCATCTCCGGTTGGCAGGTGATGAGCGAATGCTGCGCGGATGCGCTGACGGTCGGCGTCCTTGACGACGCTGTCGAAGTACCCTGGCCACACGAGAGCGAGCAGGGACGTCCGCATTGCGGGCTCCCACCCGCCCTGCACCCGATCCACGAGATCGCGGAATGCCCACGGGTCGAGCAGAGCCCGATCGCGCTCCTCGGGAGGCGCTCCCCACCATTCCTCGACAAAGTAGGTGAGCCATACCACCTGCTGCCAGATGCGGATGTTGAAGCCCGCCCCACCATGGAACGTTCCGCCCGCGGCTAGCCCCTCGTCAACGGTCTCGGGTAGTCGCAGCGGTGGAGTCGCCCACGACAGCACAGTATTCACACGCGTGCGTTTGGTCTCGGGTGTGATGTTGCTGAGGGGCAGGACCTGGACGCACAGCAACTCCGCCGCGAGGGCGATGACGGCGTTTGATGCGTTCGCCAGCTGGTCGTGCAGCTTCGTCACAAACTTTCGTGGGCCTGTGTCGGCGTTCTCTCCGGTGATCAACTCACGAAGAGTCCGCGCAGCTTCTCGCGTCCACGTCGGGTCGGTACGCAGTACCGGCGACGTCTCACCGCGGAGGGCCGGGCCGAGAATCATCCACGCGGCATCGTCAACCGTGGGATTCGCTCCGCTACCGCGCTCGAAGGTGCGCTCGTCAGGCATCGTCATTCCTTTCGGGATGCCGCGCGCCGAAGCCGGGCAAGGGATCAAGCGTCGACACGAACTCCGTGCCGCTCTCGATGCACTCCTGCATCCTGTCGTAGTTCTCGAGAATCAGCCGCTTCGTGCGGTACTCGCCAAACTCGGCCTCGTCTTTCCGCTTCGCGATCGGGAAGGTGTCCATGATGTAGTCCACGTCTGCTCGACAGATCCCATAAAGGTGGAACGACGCCGCGTCGATTTCGGCGAGAAGGCGAGCCCGCCGCGGCGGATCCCAGCAGAACGGCGTGCCCACCCCTAGCGCGTTAGCGAGAGTCTGGGAGGTCGCCATGAGCTCGCGGACACGGGTGCCGATCCATACCGACGCAGACGAGCCAATCCATTGCGAGCGGGCGTTGGCCACTACCGGCCCCGGAACCGGCAGCTGCCGAATGTAGAAAAAGTTGAGTGTCGTCCCACCGAGCTTCTGTCGGATGATGAAGTCCGCCGCGAAGCTTGCGAGCAGACCGTAGAGCACTACCGAGTCGCCTCCAAGCACCAGCGGCGTCTTGTTTCCAACCGCAGACGTGGGCACGCCAGATACCACGAGCGTTCGCTCGTTGGTAGGGCTGGTTATGTCTCTGAACCCGAGCAGCCAACCTTCATCCGAGTAGCGGCCGAGTCGGTTCCGAACTTCCCTCATCGCGACCCAGTACATAGGCATCGCCTCACGTTCCGGATCATGCTTCTGCAGGTCATCGATTGACTGCGGCTGATTCTGGCGTTTCTCAGCCGTGGCACTCCGAACAACATCCGCAACACGATGATCGAACGGACCGGACATGATCCCCTGATAGAGCGGGAGCATTCGATCGCCTCCGCGCTCGAAGATGTTGCCCTTCAGCGTCCAGCCGTCGGACTCGAGGTTCTCGCGGGTGTGGAAGAGGTGCGAGTCGTTCGACATGTGGAACATCGTCATGAACGAGACGCCCCACGGGTTGCCGTTGACGGGGTCGTTCTCGTTGATGAGCACTGGCACGCGGCGGTAGATCCCAAGCGTGATCTCGGCGTCGCGGCGCGTGCGGAAGATCGGCACCGTGCCCGTGTTCGGGTTGAGGAGCGTGATCTCCTCAGGTGTGAGGGTGAAGCGGGATGCCTCGATCTGCAGGGGGTCGTTGAGGAAGAACGCGAACTGCGCCGATGGCGTGACGACGGCGCGCCCGCTCGTGCTCAGGATGCAGAACTTGAAGCTACGGTGTACGCCGTCGAAGATCGGCTTCGAGTTCTCGAAGTCGTAAAGCGCCGCCAGCGACCTGCTCTCGACGAGGTCCTTGAAGTAGTACTGCGTCGTCGCATCCGTCGCGATACCTGTCGGTACGATCACCCCGGATTGGCCACTGGGGGCCGTCATGCTGCGGAAGAGCTCCGCGAACACTGCGTACGTGTTGACATCGCCTCGCCCGTTCAGCGGGTATCGACCGGACAGGCGGAGGTAGGCGCTCATGCCCTCCGACCGTCGTCGCTCCGCGATGAAATCGTCATAGAGCCGCTGGTCCGCTTCGCCCCCCTGCCGCAGCTTGTCTATCAGCCGCTTTCGCGCGGCAGCGTTGGGCGCCTTTGCGATGTCTTCATCGCGAGCGGCGAAGAACTCCTGCTCCTGCAGCTTCACCCTCTCCCACGGTGGGTTGCCGAGCATGCAGGTGAAGCCTCCCGTCCATCCTTCGGGTCCGCGCCCCTCACCGGAGGTGGCACCGAAGATCTCGGGGAACTCCAGATGCCAGTGGAAGAACCGGTACTCGGTCGCCAGCTGATCTACGGCAGTCACCGTGTCGGCGTACTGGACCATGCTGTCGCCGTCGAGAAGCGCTTGCACCACCCCAGAAGTTGGGGGCAGCGCCGCGCCGTCGTTGAGCGGCCAGACGAACGCCGCAGCCCACGCGTCCGCCTGGTGTTTGAGCGCTTGCCGCGCCTCGGAGGCGAGGTATGCGTCCCACGCTTCACCGCGCGCGCGGATGTCGTCGACATCGTCGCTCGGCGCGAGCAGCCTCTCACGTTCACGCCGACTGGTAGCGGCCAACGCATCGGGGTCGGCCCACGACAGGAGGCCCTGACCGGTTGCTTCGTTCTTGTTTCGCTTGCGTACCTCTGCGGCGAACCTCTTGTCGTCCCCCTCAATCTCCTTGAACGCGGTATCCGGCACCCCACCGGCGATGAGCGTGGGCGTCGCTCCGAACAGGCTGTTGCCGACGCGGATGCGAGCGTCGAGGAATCCGAGCGGCTTCCCCGGCTCGACTGCCTCAAGCCAGAGAGACACCTTCGCGAGTTCCGCGGCGAGATCGTTCATGTCGACCCCGTACACGCAGCGCGCGACGACGTCATGCAAAGCATGCTGCACGGCTTCGGGCGTGGGTTCGTCTTCGTCGGACCGCACCTGGGCGAGGCGCCGTGCGATGCGGCGCGACGCCGCGACCAGGAAGCCCCCGGAACCGCTGGCCGGGTCGCACACCGTTACTGCGAGCAAATTCGCTTCGCGCTCCTCGGTCGTGCGCCCTCCCGCCACGGCCTCGTCGAGCACCGGGTCGAGGGACGCGTCGAGGAGCGCGGAGACGAGCGACGGCGGCGTGTAGTACGAGCCGGTGGTCTTGCGCTCGTTTCCTGCGAGGTGTGCGAGTTCCAACTGTCGCGTGTCGAGATCGACGCGCGGCACCAGTTCGAGGAGCGACTCGTACACACCGCCAAGCTCTTCGGCACCGAGATGCCGGTAGTCGATCGGCTGAGCGCGTTGCCCCTGAATCAGGATCCACGCCAGGTGGCGGATGGCTCGCAACAGGTTCTTGTTCGTGATCTCGGCGCCGAGCAGCAGGTCTCGGTGCGGCGCTCCGTCGATCTCGGGTGCCCGACGGTCAGGATCGAACAGGCCACCGAGGGCCGGCACTCCGAGCTGGGGCATCCCCTGATCTCCGAGGGATGCGAGCACCATCCGCTGACTGCGCCAGAGATCGGGATGCGCACCGCCGGAGCGCATCCGCGAGAGCCTGCGCAGACGTGCGGTCGACATGTACTCGTCATATCGCTCGCGTGCCTCGCGCGGTGCCGCGGGATCCAGCAGCGCACCACGATCCTCGGAGACAAACAGGAACAACATCCGGTAGATCAGGCGCAACAGCGCCTTGTGGTACTCCCGGTCAGATAGCGACCCGTTGTGCAGTGCCGCACGCAGCCAGTCGTTCGCGGGGTGCGAGAGAAATCCGGTGCCGAACGTGACGATCGCCTTCTCGACGCCGTCACGCAGTCGGTTGAGCGCCCGCGTACCGGCCGCGGCGGCCTCGGCCCGCCAGTCTTCGAGCCAGCAGTCGGCGGCCGCGGCATCCTGCCCGCCGCGCTTCTCGAGCCGTGACACATGACACAGCAGCCACAACAGCTGGAACTCGGAGTACAGCTCGCCGTCGAAGATCGCCTCGAGGTCGAACTCGACGTAGGCCGATCCGGCGAACGCGCTCGAGTCGCGCAGTAGTCGCAAGCGGGTGCCGTTGCTCAGGATGCCCCACAATTCGGCATCCGTCCGGTTGAGGTATTCCTGCAGCATCGCCTGGGGTGCGCGGGCGGCTCCTGGAACGCCCGCGTTGCGCTTGTCGAGATCGACGCCGGGGCCGAGCAGGTGGATCGGCACGTGATACCAACGGTGCGAGATCGGGTACTCCACGCCATCGATCGTCTCGGCCTGCCGTGTGGCAGGCAGGCGCCCGTAGCCGAGCTCGCCGAGCAGCACCAGCAGCCACTTCTCGCGTGCGGCGCCCGTACCCGGAAGGCCAGGCTCCTTCGCCGTAGCCTCACGCCACGCCGTCCACGCGCCCCGGAGGTACGACCATGCGCGGGCCGCGGCATCCCTCGGCTTCTCGTTGCCGACGAGGTGGTACGACTGCCCTGTCAGACTCTGGGGCGACTTCAAATCGTTGGCCTGGATGCCGGAGAGGAGGGACGCCGGTAGCACGCCGCCGATCAGCCGGATGCCCTGAAGATCGCCGTTCACGCCGCACCTCCTGCCGGGCGATACACGTACACGCCGAGCACATCGGGCGGCAACTGGGCACGCACCGACAGCCCTCGCACGGAGAGCGCGCCGGCACGCTCGCCCCGCGCCGCCACGCGGACTGAGACGTGGTCTTCCTCGAGTTGTGCGGCCAGGGCTTCGGCTCTGGCCGAGAGATGAGACTGAATCGCGGGAATCGCGTTCACCACCGCACCGAGGGTGTTCTCCGCCACGTCAACCGGGGTGTTCGCCGTCGGCTTCGCCGAGAGGAGTTGCTCGACCTCGTCATCAGAGAGCCACTCGGGGTCGGACGGTCGCCCACGGAATGCGACGACTCGAGCCTCTTCGGCGAGGGTCGTTCGGGCTCTGTCCTTGGCCGGAAGCACAAGGTGAGTGCGGAACCGCATGAGAAGGGCGGTCGTCAGCTTCGAGACAGCGTCGGTCGTGAGGATGCCTGCCCGCTTCGCCGGGCGTTCCTTTGCTACGAGCGTGCCGTCAAGCGCACTGTTGAGCACGTAGTTCGCGAGCGCGGCGACGGTGGGATCAGTGCGCTGCAGCACCGCCGACCGGCGCGGTGCGGGCAAGTCGCCACGGAAGTCGGTGATGGGGCGTCCATCTGCTGCCGTAAGCGCCTCGACGACTTGAACCGGTACTTGGGAGAGGTCTGCGGTGAAGCCGTTGTGGGTCGTGGTAAGGAGGGCCCCCAGTTCGGTGAGCGCGTCAGCGACGAAGCCGCTCACATCGCCAGGCTCGCCGAGGCTGCGGCGCGCGGCATCCATCGCCTCCTTCACCTCGTCGGGCCGGATCGTCCGCTGCGCGAACATCGTCTGGCTCTGCTTCTCTTTCTCGGCGCTCGACTCCCACTCCGCATCGAAGCCCTTCACATCGGCGTCTTCGAGATCAAAGTCGAAGGTGAGCTGCTCGTAGCCATTGCCGCGCATGACCGCACCTTCGAGCAGTGCGCTCAGCACCTCGTCGCTCTGGGCCGGGACCGGCACGCTGATACCGAGGTCGCGGCGGATCTTGTCGTGCTTGCGAATGAGCACGTCGAGCACAATGCCGTCGATGCCGTTGTCGGCGCCGTAGATGGTCTGCGCACGCACGATCTCGCGCGGCTGACCGAACCGGTCGACACGGCCCTCACGCTGCTCATGACGGGTAGGGTTCCAGGCGAGGTCGTAGTGGACGACGGCCTGGAAGTCGCTCTGCAGGTTCACCCCCTCCGACAGGCAGTCGGTCGCGACGAGCACGCGCTGGGCGTCGACCGTCCGCTCCGCGAGCGCAGCGATGCGCGCTGCGCGCTCTTCCGAAGGCAGTTCGCCCGTCACCACCTCGACCTCGATCTTGCCGAGGGCTCCCGCGAGATGCTGGTGCACGTACTTGGCCGTCTGGATGAATCGGCAGAACACGATCGGGCTGAAGCCGTCCTTGACCAGCGCTTTGACCTGCGTCGTGAGCAGGGTCAGCTTGGCGTCGTCTGCAGGGCTCGCGACCAGATCGTCGGCCCTATCAGCGTAGGAGCGGAGGAGCGATGCTTCGGATGCCTCGTGCTCAGCGCCCGGCACGAGGTCGGCGGCATCCGCACCCTCGTCTTCGAACTGGTCGAGCACCTCGGCCGCGCCGACGACGTCTGCCTCCACGGCGCTCTGCGCCTCGGTGGTTGCGGCGCGGGTGCGGAGCGTCATGGCGGCCGCAGCAGGCGATGACGCCATCGCCCGCAGGAGGGCCAGGGCCGACCACCACCGCACCCGCTGCTGCAGCTTCGTTCCCGAGCGATCCTGCACCTGTCCGCGGATGTACTCGAGCACGTCGTCGAAGAATTCCTTGTGCCTACCGCTGAGCTGGTAGGGCGCCTCGCTCGTCTGGCGATCTTTCGGGAACTGGGTCTCGGCGCCGAGATAGTCGCGGATGTCGCCGCGGCGGCGCTGCACCATGTGGCGGGCGAGCAGACGCCGCCCGCTTTCACTCGTCAGGTCCACTGCCTTGAGATCGTTGTCGAGCAGACCGATCAGGTTGCGGAACGCACCGTCGTTGCCGCTGTGCGGTGTAGCCGTCGTCAGTATGAGGTGCCGATCGCGGTCGTCGGCGAGGGCCCGGATGAGGTTGTAGCGCTGAGTGCGCCCGGCCGATCCCGTGCCAGAGTCGTCAGCTGCGACCGTGTGCGCCTCGTCGACGATGATCAGCTCGGGTGCCGTGCGCTGGAACTCGTGACGGTGACGCTCCGACTTGATGAAGTCGAGCGACACGATGGTGATCGGATACCGCTGGAAGAGCGACTCGTTGACCGCGAGAGAACGCTCGAGGCGCGTCACGGTGGAAGGAAGGACGAGCTGGGCGTCCAGACCGAACTTCTCCGACAGCTCTGCCCGCCACTGCTCCGCGAGGCTCGGAGGGCAGAGCACCGACATGCGCTGCACGGTGCCTTGCGCGAGCAGCTCACTCGCGACGAGGCCCGCTTCAACGGTCTTGCCGATGCCGACATCGTCGGCGATGAGCATGCGCACGGTCTCCTGCCGCAACCCCAGAAGCAGCGGAACGAGCTGGTACGGGCGCGGGTCGACGTTCAGGCTCGCGAGCGAGCGGAACGGCCCTCCAGACGAGCGGAATCCGATGCGGAGCGCTTCGCGCAGCATCCGTCCACTGCGGTCATCGCCGCGGTCGGAGGGAGAGGGAGGCGGGAAAGTCGCGGCCGTGACCTCTTCGACGGCGGGGATGAGACCGGTGATCTCGGCGTCGGATCCGCCCAGCGGTTTAGCAACGAGGAAGTCGTCGACAGACTCGGGCAGGACGACCCAATCGCGCCCCCGCGCCGTCACGAGTGAGCCAATGGCGAAGTCGGTCGCGGTCACTGCACTGCCTCTCCGAACACGCTGGGGTGTTCGCGAATCACATCATCGAAGTCGCGGTCGAGACCGACCGTGACGACCTGGTAGCCGTCGAAGGTGAGATCTGTCGCGTCGACCTTGAGCACGTCGTCGTGAACGACGACCACGGCGAGCGGGGTGTCGTAGACGAAGTCGACGATCAGTCCGCCCACCTCTTCTTCCCCACGGGATGGGAGCCGTAGGCCGCGTGACTCGAGGTGGCGCAGGAAGGATGCGGCACGCTCGGCGTCGGGATGGGGAACGTTTGTTGCTTCGGGAGCCGCTCCGCTGGCCCCGGGTGATCCGTCCGCTGTCGGCGCGTTCGGAACCGTCACCGGATGAGTCTCATCCGGCTGCACTCGTGCGCGAGACAGGTCGAGGAGCAGGGATACGACGACGCGGCGGTCGATGCGCTCATGATCCATCTGGTTGGAGTACGAGAGCAGGCACTTGTAGCACCCGGCACCACACGCACCCCCAATGTCCTCACCCGTGTCGGGATCGACATGGATAATGCCCAGTGCCTCGCGCGCGGCATCCGCCAGTGCCGTCTCATCGGACTGCAGGCGGCGGAGCACTCCTGCCCCTCCCTCGGCGGCTTCAGTAAGGAGCAGCCGCCCGCGTTCCTCGGCGTCAGGGAGCTGCTCGCTCATGAGTTCGGCGTCTTCGAGCTGGAACCGCGCCTCGATGCCGCGCTCGAGGGCGTAGCGTGCCGTGACCGCCTGCACCTCGTCAACCTTGCTTGCCCAGCGGAGGATGGCGATGTTGCGGCGGTCCTCGACGTACGGGGTGACGAAGGCCTTGGTCTTCACGTCGGTAGGCAGAGGTGCGTTGTCGTCGGTCTCTTCCGTATCAGAGTCGGTCTGCGCGGCATCCTTCTCGCTCAGCCAGCGACCCTTGACGGTGTCGAGCCAGAATCCGTGGCGATCGGCGTCTTTCCGCGTGCGGCGGCCGAGGTTGGTGACACGGACATCTGCCGAGTCACCGTAGACGACGTCGAGAACCTCAGTATCGACATCCGTCACCGCCTTTGCCGTGGACCTGCCCGGGTGACCCGCGCGGGGGACGAAACGGTAGGTCGTGCGAAGTTCGTACCCGACCCGGTTTCGTTCCTCTTCGTCGGCGCTGATCCGTTCGCGACGCCGCGTGAGGACGGTCTGAAGCTGTAGCAGGTTCTTCCACTCGGCGGGGAGAGCGGTCTGGCAGGTGACGCAGACGTCGACGTTCTGCGTGTCGAGGTGGTGGGTGCCGCAGGACTCACAGATCTTCGCCGCCGTGAGGGTGACATCGCCGCCGGCCTCTCCGCCTTCGCGCGGCAGGCTGATGCGGGTGACCTGGTATCGCGCGCCCTCGTGGTAGATCAGCGATTGGGGGCCGAACTCGGAGATCGCCAGGAAACGCGGGCGCTGCAGCCAGCTGCTGGGGCGATTGCCCCAGCCAGGGATGAACGCCGCGAGCGGGAGGCGCGGGAAGGAGTAGCCGGGAAGGAAGCCTTCCGATGCGAGATAGCGGTAGGTGTAGAAGTCGGACTGGTTGTAGCCGGTGTCGCCGGCGTCGTTCAGCAGCAAGTCGATGCGCTGTCGTGCCTCCCGCTGGCGACGCTCGGCGTCGTCGCGATCACGCTTGGTAGCTGAGATGTTCTTGGTCTGCTCAAACGCCGCCTGCTGTTCGGCCCGTGCGGAGGCATAGAGGTCGCGCCACCGGTCGCACGCTCGATCGAATTCGACGGGTGCCCGATCGATGACCGTGCGCACCCAGGCGTCGGTCCACCAGTTCGCGCCCTGCAGGACCTCGAGGAGAGGCTCGAGCACCGCGATCGTGGATGTCGTTGCACGGGCGGCGGCGCCACCGTCTTCGAGCTTGGAACGCAGCGAAGGAGCAACCGGGTAGCGGTTCACGGTGTCGTCGAGGACGAGCACATCCTTCATGGAGCTGCCCAGACCCTTTGCGCTCACCGCGAGCGCCTCTGAGAGCCAAATAGCCTGGACGTGCGAGCGGACGAGGTCTTCATTGGCGAGGTCTAGTCGCGGAGGCATCACCTGGCCCGCGACCATGAGGTGCGACCGCTCGAAGTAGTAAGTGTCGTGCGCGTTGCCTGTCGCGCAGTAGGTCATCACGATCGCGGGCTGTCCGGATCGCCCGGCACGACCGCTCCGCTGTGCGTAGTTTGCGGGCGTCGGAGGCACGTTGCGCATGCCGACAGCGTTGAGCTCGGCGATGTCGACGCCCAGCTCCATCGTGGGTGAGCAGAAGAGGAGCGGCAGCTCGGCCTCGGTGAACTGCTTCTCTCGCTCCATGCGGAGATCGGCTGGAACCTGAGCGGTGTGCTCGGCTGCCAGCAGCCCCGCGAGATCACGGCTGTGATCGCGGTAGAGGTCGCGGAAGTACTCCACAACCCGAGGCTTCTGCTCGCCCTGGTAGCGACGGCGTACCGGGTCGGGCGCCCCGTACTCGCCCGTTCCCCCGTGGAGGACGATCGCGGACGAACGCAAACGGTAGCCGGATATCTTCTCGTCGATGACTTTGGTGATGATCCCCGCGCGCTCCAGCACGGCGATAAGGGATGCGACGACCTCGTCGGCTTCGGAAGGACTCAGGGCGACGCCGAAGCGATCCTTGTCGCGGAGCCAGCGTCCATACGCCCCACGTCCCGTCAAGGTGAGGATGTTGCGCGCGCCGCCTTTGGTCCCTGCTTCGGGGATGGCGAGGCCGACGTTTGCCGGCGGTTCCATGTCGCCGATCGCCCAGAGCCCGGTGAGATACTCGCGGCTGAGGCGCTGCAGCCGCTCGAACGAGTCGGGCGAGAGTGCTTCGGCGTCGACGGCCAGAACGCGGCGAAACTCGTCTAGGAGAACCTTCGCGACTTCGAGACGCTGCTTCGGGTCTGCCGCGGCGAGATGGAAGTTCGCTTCATTCCAGCGGTCTTCGTCCTTGGCGAGCACCTCAAGATCGGGGTAGTCGACGACCACCAACCCGGTCTGCTCGAGGTTGGGCAGCGTGACCCGCCATCCCCTCTGAAGGTCGGCGATAGCCCGGTACTCGAGTACCCTCTTCAGCGCAGACCGGCCGGCGCGTGTCGCGAGCCCCTCGGGCGCGGCGAGGTAGTCGATGGGGCGAAGGTCGAGCGCGTCGATGAGCGTGTCGCCGACATCGATGAGGTCGAGGCCCTCGGCGCCGGCTGCTGCGACCGCGTGGCGGAGCGCTCCACGTAACTGAGCGACCTGAACGAAGTCGTTGAGGTGCCCAGCTTGCAGTGACGCGTCCTGCCGATTGTCGACGAACGTGAGCAGCTTGCGAGCGCGCGCTGGGAGTTCATCGCTCGGGATGGCCTTGAGCGAGGTGAGCAGCGAGGTCGCGAGGACGGTCATCGCGCTACTGCGGCCCTCGCGGTCGAGAGTCGCCAACTTCGTGTACTCCGACGCGCGCGCTTGCTCGTACGAGACACCACACGCCAGGCAGAAGCGGAAGGTGCCGGGTATCCACGCCGCGAGCGTGTCTTGCGGGAGCTCGTCCGCGGCAAGGGGCGTGACGAGACCGTCGGACGTGACGTTGACGCGCTCCGGCACATCGGGCGCGCGCAGCTTCGTCACCCCGGTGCCAGACGCCGTCACTGACAGCCACGATCCGGGGAGACGACCCTCTTCTACGGGATCGAGCGGCCACGGCTGATCGTCGGAGATGAAGAGATAGCCGTCGGCGCGATCGCTTGTGCGGATCTGGTGCCGCGCGTGAGCGACTCCGGCCCCCTTCGGGTCGCTGCGGCGGGCGACGTAATACTCCTGACCACACTCACGGCAGAAGGCGAGCGGGTACAGACGTCGCTCGGGCGGACCCGGCATCGTCACTTGGAAGTTCGTCTCGATCGTGCGCTTCGCGGGTGATTCGGGGCTGGCGTAGACATTGCCGCCCTTCGAGAGGAACTGGTGCAGGCGAAACGCGAAGAAGGAGCGCCCAATGGCATTTTTCGCGTTCGCGCCGGCGAGGAGGGTGGCGCGAATCGCGTTTGCGGACTCCTTCTCGTCCGCGCCCACGATCGTGGCGAGCTTCTCTGCCGCTGCCGCAACTGTGGTCGGCTTCTGACGAACGAGCAGTCCGCTCTCGATCTCGATATCGAGACCGAACTCCTGCTCGATCCATCCTGCGAGCGGATCGGATGCCAGCTCAGCCGCCGTGAGGGAGAGCTTGGGAGCCTCGACCGGGCCGCGCTGCTCCACGAGCGGGCGCAATTGATCGGGCGACACGTCGTCCCCTCGACCCGCGCGGACAAGGGTCTCGGTTATGACCGATTCCGCGACGACCTCGGTACCGAAGATCTGTGTGGCCACCTTGCCGACGTCGGTGCGCTGCTCCGCAAGCGTCCCACCGCTTGACATCGTGGCCGACGTGCCCACGCACTGCAGCGTATCGGCCGCATCGCATGCTTCGCGGACGCGGCGCACCAGCATCCCGACATCCGCGCCCTGGCGACCGCGATAGGTGTGCAACTCGTCAAGTACGAGGAACTGCAGGCCGCGAGCCGCGGTGATAAGGGAGCGGCGTTCGTCAGGACGTGTCATGACGAGGTCGAGCATGACGTAGTTTGTGAGCAGAATGTCGGGCGGCGAAGCCAGAATCTCCTCGCGCTCTTCCCGGGACTCCTGCCCCGTGTAGCGCCGGAATGTGACTGGCGGCTTGCCGTCGAATCCGAAGTGCAGAAACTTCTTGAGCTCCTCCATCTGACTGTTCGCGAGGGCGTTCATCGGATAGACGATGATCGCCTTGATGCCTTTGCCGCTTCCTTCGCGGAGGACGCGGTCGACGATGGGAACGATGTAGGCGAGCGACTTTCCGGAACCGGTGCCGGTTGTCAGCACGTAGCTCTTCCGCGTGGCAGCGACCTCGATCGCATCACGCTGATGCTTGTGGAAGACCAGTGGCGCTTCGGCCCCAGTGTCAGCGGGGTGCTTCTTGACGCGGAAGATCTGCGCGGCGTCGGGGTGGAGCGCGTCCCTGGACACCAGGTCATCGACAGAACCGCCGGTCGCGAACGACGGGTTGAGCGAGAGCCACGGGTCGGGCCATTGCCGACCGTCGGCACTCTGCTTCTCGAGGTAGTCACGGATCTTGGGATCGGATGCTCCCACAAAGCCCTCGGTGAAGCGGCGATAGTCCTCGATCAGATCGCGGTGAACTTTGAACGCATCCAACGCTGGAATCTCCCCATCAATGCTCTACCGGGCCGTAAGCGCTTCCCCGAGCCCGAGCCTATCCAACGGCATGGGTGGAACCGCGAACCAGATCTCGCGCGCCCCCGCGGATTTGCCTTCCCTCCGACAATTAGCCCCAACTGCGATCGGGCGCGGCGCAGTGCCGGGACCGTGAAATTGCGGAGGGCCGGAGCGCAGCGGAGGACCGAGCAAATGTCGCGAAAGCCCGGAACGGAGCCGCGTCCGATCGCTATCCTCTCGGCGTCGGAGGGAGGCGTGCCTCCAACCCAACGCCAGTTGGCGACGTCTTCCGCCATCTATCCACATCTTTCGTCGGCCACGTTGACGGCATGCGAGCAGTGTCCGACACTGGCCCGATACTGACTGTCGAGCCGGCACGAGCGGAGGTCGAGATGGGCACCATCACCCCGTACGAAACGGCGAATGGCCGCCGCTACCGCGTGCGCTATCGCAAGCCTGATCGCACCGAAGCGCAGAAGCGCGGCTTCACGACGATGCGCGAGGCGAAGCTCTATCTGTCCATGGTCACCGTGTCCAAGTCGAAGGGCGAGTACATCGATCCCGTGGCCTCGCGGGTGCCGGTCCGGATGTTTGCCGACGGCTGGCTCCGGTCGAAGCGGCCGCCGATGTCCAAGCCCTCGTACTACGTGACGCTTGCGCGGGCGTGGAAGAACCACGTCGCTCCAGTCTGGGCAGACAGGGAGATCCGGTCGATCCGGCGGTCTGAAGTACAGGACTGGGTTTCAGAGCTCACGAGGGACAAGTCGCGCACGGTCGTTCTTCGCGCGCTGGGAGTCCTCGCAGGCATCCTTGGTGTCGCCATCGATGATCGTCGCCTTGCGAACAATCCGGCGCGACACCTCCGCAATCTCCCTCGGAGCGGACCAGGCAAGCTCCGCATTTATCTCTCGCACGACCAAGTGGCGACGTTGACGGCATGCTCGGCGCATCTGACGATGGTCCTGACCTTGACCTATACCGGCCTGCGCTAGGGCGAGGCGACGGCGCTGCGCGTGCGCAGCGTGGCTGCGTCGGCGCTTCGTTATCGAGAAGAACGCGGTGATGATCGCGCACGAGATCCACGTAGGCACGCCAAAGACGCACGAAAAGCGCTCGGTGCCTTACGCCGCACTGCTCGATCGATGATCGAGCAGGCGTGCGCCGGCAAGGGCCCGGAAGGGATGCTGTTCGGCGATGGCGTCAACCACGTGCGCTAGTCAGGCGCCAGGGCTGATTCGCGTTCGCGGTCCGCCGCGCGCAGGCTGTGGACCTATCGATCACGCGGCTGACGCCACGGACCTCCGGCACACCGCCACGTCGCTCGCAATCAGCTCAGGCGCGAGCGTGAAGGCAGGCAGCGAATGCTCGGCCATGTCTCGGCCGCGACGCCGGCGAGAAACTACGCGAGTCTTCTCGGCGACGATCTGGATGCCGTCGCGACGCCAGTGAACGCCAAGATGCCGTCGGCGGCGCTGCGGTCGGGTCCGCGGACGCGCTACGCCTGGCCGCAATACACCTCGAGAGCAGACTTGTCAGTCTTCGACGAGGCGCGGGCCCCGAAATGATCGATCTCGGCGCTGTGAGAAATTGAACGAAGACGCTCGAAGCTGATTGCAGAAGAATTCCGCGTCAGCTGAACAAAAATCTGTGCCCCTGGAGGGACTCGAACCCCCAACCTTCTCCTTAGGACGGAGCAGCTCTTCCATTGAGCTACAGAGGCAGGTGCTCCAGTGTATCGAGCGATGCGCCCGTCAAGCTCGCCCGGTACACGCCACGAGAGCTGCGGTGCACACGCCCCTGCGCGCCGCAGCTCTCGAAAACCACCTACTGGTTCAGCGGCTGGCGTCGTACGCGTCGAGGATCGAGGCGGGAATGCGACCGCGCTCGCTGATGTCGTGCCCGTTCTCGCGCGCCCACTGACGAACGGCGCCGAGGTCGCGGCCGCTCTGCTGACGCGTGGAGCGGCTGCGCGACGTCACCGTGCGAGTTGCTGCGCCCACCGAGCGGCCAGCGTCGATGTACGGCTTCAGCGCATCGCGCAATTCAGCCGCGTGCTCGGCGGAAAGGTCGATTTCATAGGGCCGACCATCGAGCGAGAAAAGGACGGTTTCTCCGCCATCTTCGAGGGTCTGACCGTCGAGGTCGTCGATGAGCTGGGTGATCTGCTTACGTGCCATGGGTCATCTCTTCTCCTCTCGACCGACTGCGGGTGCGATCGAGAAATTTCATCGTAGCTCTCGGCGCAAGCGTTCCGGAATAGGCGAAGAATGCGATATAGCGATATGCGGCGAGCGGCACAACCTCGTGGTGTCAGGGCAAGATGCCGGCGCGCCGCGCTTTGGTCACCGCAGAATGCCGCGTCGAAGCATCCAATTTCGACATCGCCGATGCGAGATACGACTTCACCGTCGTCTCGCGGAGTCCGAGCGACGCACCCACCTCAGAATTCGTCGCCCCCAAGGCGGCGCACGCGAGCACGTCTATCTCACGCGGCGACAAAGAGACGTCGAGCTCGACCGCGGGCGTGCGCTGGTCGCCCGAAAGAGCAGCAAGCCGTTGCTCGAGGCTTTCCAGACGCGTGCGAAGCGCTTCGTCGTCGACACCTGCCGCGATGCGCCGGAGCTCGGCGTACGTCTCGCGCAGCTCTTCCCGAGCACCAGCCGCGAGCGGCTCCGACGACGGGGGAATGGCGGTGAGTCGCCGGTCGACCTCGTCGCGCACCCGCAGCTCGGTGGCCACCTCCGCCGCGACACGGAACGCGGGCTGCGCCACCACACCGCCGACGGATGCTTCGTGCCACGCGGCGCAGTAGAGCACGCCCCGGGCCGTCCCCGTCACCACGATCGGCACGGCGAACAGCGTCGAGATCCCCTCGCCGAGGATCGCGCGGTCGTAGTCGTGGGTGATGGTGCGAGACGTGCGGTAGTCGAGGGCGAGCCGCGGCCGCTTCTCGACGAGCGCGCGCCCGCCGAGGCCGCGATGCGCTTCGACGACGAGGCCGTCGAGACTGCGTCCGCGGGCACCGACGATCGAGGTGACGTGGACCGCGCCGTCGTGCTCGAGGCCTCCGAACGCGACGGGAAAACGCGTGCGCCGGGCGAGATCGCCGACCGCGCGGGAAATCAGCTCGGTCTCACCGACGCTGCCCGTCCGTGCTGCCACGCACTACCTACTTCCGGGGGTGACGGCCTCATCGCCGCCTTCGTAGCGTCGACGATATCACCGGGGTCGCCACCGGCGTCCGCGGTTCTTGTTACCGGTGCAATGCTGCGCCGGGCCGATGAGGCAAGGAGGCCCCATGTCGGATCCACGCGTCGATGTCACCCCGTCGGATGACATCGATTACATCGCGGTCGAGCAATCGCCGCCGTTCCAAGAACTGAAGAAAGCGCAGCGGAGTTTCATCTTCCCGCTCGCGATCGTGTTCCTGCTCTGGTACTTCGTCTATGTGCTGCTGTCGTCGTTCGCTACGGAATTCATGTCTCAGCGAGTGTGGGGCGACGTCACTGTCGGTCTGCTCCTCGGCCTCGGTCAATTCGTCTCCACGTTCGTCATCACGATGGCGTACGTCTCTTATGCGAATCGCCGGCTCGATCCCCGAGCGGCGGCCATTCGAGCCGAACTCGAGCGCGCATCGGGAGGTCAGTCGTGAATGATGTGCTCGGCGCCGTCGATACCGCGGTGCAGACGGTGGAGAACAACCCCGTCCTGAATATCTCGATCTTCGGCGCATTCGTCGCGGTGACCCTGTTCATCGTCATCCGTGCCAGTCGCAACAACAAGACCGCGGCCGATTACTACGCGGCCGGGAGGTCTTTCACCGGACCGCAGAACGGTTTCGCCATCTCCGGCGACTACCTGTCGGCGGCGTCGTTCCTCGGAATCTGCGGAGCCATCGCGATCAACGGATACGACGGATTCCTCTACTCCATCGGGTTCCTCGTGGCCTGGCTCGTCGCGCTGCTGCTGGTCGCCGAGCTGATGCGCAACACCGGCAAGTTCACGATGGCCGACGTGCTGTCGTTCCGGTTGAAGCAGGGTCCGGTGCGGATGGCGGCAGCCCTCACGACCCTCGCGGTCTGCTTCTTCTACCTGCTCGCGCAGATGGCAGGCGCCGGCGGTCTCGTCTCGCTGCTCTTGGGTATCGGCGACCAGCTGGGGCAGTCGATCGTCGTCGGCGTGGTCGGCGTGCTCATGATCGTCTACGTGCTGATCGGCGGCATGAAGGGCACGACGTGGGTGCAGATCGTCAAGGCGTTCCTCCTCATCGGAGGCGCCCTGGTGATGACGATCTGGGTGCTCGCCATCAACGGGTTCAACCTCAACACGCTGCTCGAGAGCGCGGTGGCCGCGTCGACGAGCGATCCGAAGGATGCCATCCTCGGCCCGGGGCTGCAGTACGGCTCGAACCCGTGGGACTTCATCTCGCTCGCCCTCGCGCTGGTGCTGGGAACGGCCGGCCTCCCGCACGTGCTCATGCGCTTCTACACGGTGCCGACCGCGAAGGAGGCCCGCCGTTCGGTGGTCTGGGCCATCTGGCTGATCGGACTCTTCTACCTGCTCACCCTCGTGCTCGGCTACGGGGCGGCCGCCCTCGTCGGACCCGACGTGATCAAGGCCGCACCCGGCGGGGTCAACTCCGCCGCACCACTGCTGGCACTCCAGCTCGGCGGACCGGTGCTGCTCGGCTTCATCTCGGCGGTCGCCTTCGCGACGATCCTCGCTGTCGTGGCGGGTCTCACCATCACCGCGGCGGCGTCGTTCGCGCACGACATCTACGCGAACGTGATCAAGAAGGGGAACGTCCCGCCCGACGGCGAGGTCAAGGTCGCCCGGCGAACGGTCATCGTCATCGGAGTGCTAGCGATCCTCGGCGGGATCGGCGTGCAGGGCCAGAACGTCGCGTTCCTGGTGGCGCTGGCCTTCGCCGTCGCCGCGTCGGCGAACCTGCCGACGATCCTCTACTCGCTGTTCTGGCGTCGCTTCACGACGCGGGGCGCGGTGTGGAGCATGTACGGGGGACTGGCCGCCGCGATCATCCTCATCGTGCTCTCGCCCGTGTTCTGGGGGACGCCGACGAGCGTCTTCAAGAACACCGGGGCGGCGATCTGGCCGTTCAACAACCCCGGCATCGTCTCGATCCCCATCGGGTTCTTCCTGGGGTGGCTCGGCTCGGTGACGTCGCGCCGCAAGGAGGATCCGGCGAAGGCCGCGGAGATGGACGTCAGGTCGCTGACCGGGTTCGGCGCGGAGAAGGCCACCGACCACTGATCGAAACTCGGGGCCCCGGACGCGCATCCGGGGCCCCGAGTGCACCGCCGGCGGCCTACTCGCCGGCGGTGCGCTCGAGGTCGAGGAGGTACTCCTTGACCTCGGGGTGCCCTCCGTATTCGCCGATCGATCCGTCGGAACGAACCACCCGATGCACGGGAACGACGAGGGAGAAGGGGGTGGTGCGGCAGGCCGTGCCGACCGCGCGGGCGGCGCGGGGCTTTCCCGCGAGAGCGGCGACTTCGCCGTACGACGCGGTCTCGCCGTACGGGATATCGGTCACCGCGGTCAGCGCCTGAAGAGTGAAGCCCCGTGCGAGGCGCCAGTCGAGGCGGAGGTCGAAGGCCCGCCGTTCGCCGGCGAAGTACTCGTCGAGCTGTGTGGCGACGAGGGCCCCCGCCCGGTCGTCGTGGTCAGGGACCACCTGGAGCAGCCTCGCGAGGCTCTCGATGGCGTGGGAGCGTTCGTCGTGTTCGAGGCGGAGCGCGACGAGGTCGTCGTCGGCGAAGGCGAGCAGCGCATCGCCCACCGGAGTCGGGTGCCAAGCGGTCGTGTACCGGGTCATGTTCCCATCCTCCGGGGCTGGCCGCGCCGGGTCGGTTCGTCGTGCAGAAACGGTGGACGAGGATGCTTCGATCCCCGGCTGGGGAGGAAAGGCCGATCATCCGGCGTGTCGGGTAATACCGCGAAACCCCGGAAGGATACCGGCGCGGAGCGCGACGCGCGCCTAGGGTGACTGTCGTGTGGCGAGCAGAGGGCGTCGTAGACGGCGCAGAGGATGACGTGTCGACGACATCCGTGAACCCCGGAGATCTCGGTCTGTCCGAACCCGGCGTCTCGGTCATGCATGTCGCGGAACCGGAGCGGGCACGTATCCGCACCGAGGCCGCTGCGCTCGGCGGAAGATCGACGCTGCTGCGTTTCGACGACGCATCCGATGCCGGTATCGACATCACGAAGGCCCACCCCGGAAGTCTTCCCCAGTTCATCACCGGGCGCTCGACCCTTCTCTCCAACCTCTTCCGCGACGAGGTCGCGCTGCGCACGGCGCGCATGGCCGCCGAGCGCATCACCGCGAAGAACGTCGAACTGCGCACGTCGCGCGGTCTCGAGCCCGTGCACCTCGCCGTCGGGCTCGCCGCCTGGCGCATCGGGGGAGTCGCCTGGTCGGCCCCCGTGCTGCTGCGCCCGCTGGCGATCCGCCGCCACCACGGCGACTTCGAGCTCAAGCTGCACGGCTCGTTCATGGTCAACCCCGAGCTGGCCAAGGCGTTCCTGACCCACTTCGGCATCCGGATCGACAGCCTCGCCCTCGCCGGCCTCGCCTACGACCGCGGCGTGTTCAAGCCGCAGCCGGTCATCGACCACCTGCGGGCGCTCACCACCCACATCCCGACGTTCGTCGTGCATCCCCGCCTGGTCATCTCGTCGTTCGCCGACGTCGGCTCGGCCATGGCGCGCGACACCGCCGACCTCGACCACCCCGTGCTGAACGCCCTCGCGGGCCACCCCACCGACCGCGCCCTCGTGATGCAGCGGCGTCCGGCCCCCGTGGTCGACGGACCCGACGAGCGCGCACCGGCGGCCGACGCGCTCCTGCTCGACGCGGATGCTGAGCAGGAGGCCGTGCTCGCGCGGATCGCCGCCGGCCAGTCGCTCGCCGTGCACACCCTGCCCGGAACGGGCGGCACCCAGACGATCATCAACGCGGTCGGTCGCCTCGTGCAGGACGGGAAGCGGGTGCTCGTCGTGAGCGCGCGCCGCTCCACCCTCGAGGGCATCCGCCACCGCCTCGCCGGAATCGGCCTCGACGGCCTAGCCGTCTCGCCCACGCACATCCGCCGCGACCTTATCCGCGCGATCGGCCGCAACGAGAAGGCCGAGCAGCCCCGCGTCTCCGACATCGACGACGCCCTCGTGCGCCTGCGCACGGTGCTGCGCGACTACCGCCACGCGGTGACGGTCGAGCACCCCTCGCTCGGCGTCTCGGCCCTCGACGTGCTGCGCACGCTGACCACCCTGGCCGGGCGATCGCCCGCACCCTCGACGACCACGCGCTTCGACGTCGCGACGCTTGAAGGCCTGTCCGACCGCCGTGCCGAGGCGGGCTCGGCGCTCGCCGCCGCCGCACGCCTGGGCGAATTCCGCTTCGGCCCCGACGATTCGCCCTGGTACGGGGTGTCGTTCACCCGCACCGAAGACGCCCGCGCGGCGCACGCGCTCGCCGGGAAGCTGCACCGGCGCGACGTTCCCAGCCTCCTCGAGCGCGGATACGAGCTCATCGCCCAGACGCGCATGCGCCCGTTCCAGACGATCTCCGAGCTCGGCGGCTACCTTCGCCTGCTGCAGGGCATCCGCGAGTCGCTCGACCGCTTCAGCCCCACCGTGTTCGAGCGTCCGCTCGGCGAACTCATCCAGGCTCACGCCGCGCGCCGCGACGCCGGTGAGATGAGCGGTCCCAACCGGCGCAGGCTCAAGCGCCTGTCGCGCGAATACCTGCGCCCGGGTGTGCACGTGACCGACATGCACGAGGCGCTCGTGCGCATCCAGCAGCAGCGCACCGAGTGGCAGCGCTACGTCGAGGCGGGCGTGACTCCCGAGGTGCCGCTCGGACTCGCCGACGTCGCGGTCGCCTGGCAGCGCGTCGACGCCGAGCTCGGCGAGCTCGACCAGATTCTCGGTCGCCAGAACTCCGCCCGCATGACGACCCTCCCGGTCGCCCGTCTCGTGCGCACGCTCGCGGGCCTCGCCGCCGAGTCGACCTTCTTCGACAATCTCGTCGAGCGCGCCGAGCTGCGTTCGGAACTCGCGCGCCTCGGGCTCGAGCCCCTGCTGCTCGAGCTGTCGGTGCGGCACGTTCCCGAAGACCGCGTCGCCGACGAGCTCGAGTTCGCCTGGTGGCAGTCCGCGCTGGAACACCTCTTGCGCACCGATCGGGCCCTCCTCGGAGCCAACACGTCGGTCGTCGATCGGCTCGAGCGCGACTTCCGCCTCGTCGACGAGGCCCACGCCGCAGCATCCGGCCCCCTTCTGGCGGCCCGACTGGCCCAGCAGTGGCGCATCGGCATCGTCGACCTCGCCGACGAGGCCGCAGCTCTCAAAGACGCGCTCAAGCGCGGAGCCACGACGGCCGAAGAGCTCACCGCCATCGCGCCCGGGCTGCTGCGCACGCTCGCCCCGGTCTGGTTGGCCTCGCCCTACGAGGTGCCGGAGATCCCTGACACCGACGGCTTCGACGTGGTGCTCATCGCCGATGCCGGAGCGCTCTGCCTGACCGAGGCCGCGCCCGCTCTGCGGCGTGCCGGCCAGATCGTGGTCTTCGGCGATCCGGTGACGCAGAAGCCCACGCCCTTCCGGGTGAGCGCGACCTTCGCCTCCGACGAAGACACCGAAGACGAGCAGCCCTTCGACGACGCCTCGGTGTTCGAGCGACTGGCCGAGCTGCTGCCCGTCGAGACCCTCACCCGCAGCTATCGCGCCGGCGGCGAAGACCTCGCCGAGCTCGTGAACGACGCCTTCTACGGCGGCGAGATCGTCTCACTGCCCTGGGCCGGGTCGTACCTCGGTCGCGGCAGCCTGAGCGTCGACTACGTCGAGGGCGGAACCGGCGCCCCCGACCCCGTCACGGGCGCCGTCGAGAGCCCCGACGCCGAGGTCGCCCGCGTCGTCACGCTCGTCGTCGAGCACGCCGTCAACCGCGGTGCGGAGTCGCTCATGGTCGTCACCGCCAGCAGGCGCCACGCCGAGCGCGTGCGCGCGGCGGTCGAGGCGGCGTTCGCCGGTCGCTCCGACGTCTCGGACTTCGTCTCGCGCGACACGGCGGAGCCGTTCGCGGTGCTCACCCTCGAGGAGTCGGTCGCCGAGAGCCGCGACCGCGTGATCTTCTCACTCGGGTTCGGGCTCACCAAGCACGGCCGGGTGCTCAGCGACTTCGGCGACCTCTCGACACCCGACGGCGAGCGTCTGCTTACGGTCGGCATGACGCGAGCGCGCCGCTCGATGGTGATCGTGTCATCGATCCGCCCGTCGTCCTTCGACGACGGGCGCCTCGAGCACGGCGCCGCCACCCTCATGGGTATCCTCGGCAACCTTGCCGCGCGCGGCCGCGAGTCGCGCCTCGAAGACCTCGCCGATCCGCTCACCCTGGCTCTCGCTCGCGAGCTGCGCCGCCTCGGAATCGCGGTCGACGTGCACTACCGCGGTCTGCTGCCGCTCGTCGCCCAGCACGGCGGCAAGGCGGTCGTCGCCGAGAGCGACCCCGAGACCGTGGGCGATTCGTTGCGGGAGTCGCTGCGGCTGCGCCCGCAGATTCTGCGCCGCCTCGGCTGGCACTACGTGCGGGTGCACTCGTTCGATCTCTACAGCGATCCGGCGACGGTCGCGGCGCGGATCGCCGCCCTCCTCGGCGTGAAGGTCGACGGCCCGACGGCCGAATCGAGCACGCAGCCGATCGATGTCATCGAGTGATCGCCAACGCGTCGAACGCGTGCCCGGTGCGCGTCGCGCGCGCCTGACCCCTGCCCCGGGAACGTCGCCCGAGCCGGTGCCGGCGGATGACGTGCAGGATGCTGCGCCCGTCGCGCCGGCGGGGGAGTCGGGCCCGAACGATGCCCGGCTGAGACAGGACGTCCCCCCGCACTATTGAGTGCGAGGGGACGGTGGTCTGACAGGCGGGTGCTTACGGCTTCGGCGCGGTGCCGCTCTGCTGCTGCTGGAGCAGATCGCGGATCTGCACGAGGATCTCCTGCTCGGTGGGGAGCTGCGATTCCTGCGGCTCCTTGTCGATGCCGGCCTTGGCGGCGGCGCGCTGCTTCATGACGTTCATGGGGTGCACGAACACGAAGTACACGACCAGCGCGACGGCGAGGAAGGCGATGACGGCGTTCAAAAGGTCGCCGACCGGGAACACGACCTCGCCCCAGAATCCCTGCACCGGGAAGCCGATGGTGCCGTCCTCGGCGGGCTTCCAGAAGATCTCGATCAACGGGTTGATGATGCTCGACACGATCGAGTTGACCACCGCGGTGAACGCCGCACCGATGACGACCGCGACCGCGAGGTCGATGACGTTGCCGCGGAGGATGAACTCCTTGAATCCCTTGATCACGCTGTGCTCCTCAGTCTCGTGCGCCGGTGCCGGGTCAGGAACCCGACGGGGCTGCGGATGCCTTCGATTCTGTCTTTCCCGACGACGATGACGTCGACGACGCGGCGGCGGGGGCCGATCCGCTGGCGGCCGTCGGCGACGCATCCGCCTTCTTGCCCTCGCCGGAGCGCGAGTCGGTGCGGTAGAAGCCGGAGCCGTTGAAGGTCACGCCGATGGAGCCGTACTGCTTGCGCAGCTCGCCGCCGCACTCGGGGCACTCGGTGAGCGACGCTTCCGAGAACGACTGCACGGTGTCGAAGCGGTGTCCGCACGACTTGCAGGCATAGGCATAGGTGGGCATGGGGGCTCCTCGGGGAGGGTCAGCGGTTCGCGGAGGCGAAGGTGATGGTCTGCGTGGGGGTGACGATGCCGGAGACGGGCTGATCGTGCACGTCGCGCGGCACGTCGTCGACGTACTCCGAATCGAAGACGACCGCGTACACGGGCGGGCAGCGCTCCATCGAGCCGATCGTCTTGTCGAAGTAGCCGCGGCCCCATCCCAGGCGCATGCCGCCGTGGTCGACGGCGGCAGCCGGGATGACCAGCAGGTCGACGTCGTTGACCGCGATCGGCCCGAGCACCTCGCCGACGGGTTCGGGGAGTCCGAACAGGCCCTCCGCGATCGCACCGCCCGGGGTGGCCACGACCCAGTCGAGCAGACCGTCGTCGCGCGAGATCGGCAGAAGCACGCGGAGGCCTCGGGCGACCGCGGCTTCGACGAACTCGTGGGTGCCGGGCTCGGTCGTCGTGGAGAGGAAGCACGACAGCGACGTCGCGCCCAGTCGTTCGATGAGGGCGTCGAGCTGCGCCTGCACCCCGAGAGCCGCGTCGGCGCGGGCCGATTCGGAGCGATTCTGCCGCCGCTCGCGGAGGTCGGCGCGCAACGCGCGCTTGGCCTGTTCGATGCGGTCGGGCATGGAGACGATTGTACGGGCGCGTTCCGTTAACATGCCCGCCATGCGATCCCGCTAATCTGTTCGCATGCCGCACAAGCCATTCAAGGCCGTCATCCCTGCCGCCGGACTCGGTACGCGATTCCTTCCCGCCACCAAGGCGATGCCGAAGGAGATGCTGCCGGTCGTCGACAAGCCCGCCATCCAGTACGTGGTGGAGGAGTCGGTCAAGGCCGGTATCACCGACGTGCTCATCATCCTCGGGCGCAACAAGAACAACATCGCGAACCACTTCGATGCGATGCCCGAGCTCGAAGAGAAGCTGCGCCAGAAGGGCGACCTCGACAAGCTCGCCAAGGTGGAGCACTCCTCCGAGCTCGCCGACATCCACATGGTGCGCCAGGGCGAGCCGAAGGGCCTGGGCCACGCCGTGCTGCGCGCCGAGGGCCACGTCGGCGACCACCCGTTCGCCGTGCTGCTCGGCGACGACCTCATCGACGAGCGCGACCCGCTGCTCACGAAAATGCTCGAGGAGTACGACAAGCGCACCGCCACCGTCATCGCTCTGATGGAGGTCGACCCCGAGCACATCCACCTCTACGGTGTGGCAGCGGTCGAGGCGACCGACGAAGACGACGTCGTGAAGGTCACGCAGCTCGTCGAGAAGCCGTCGAAGGAAGACGCTCCCTCGAACCTGGCCATCATCGGCCGGTACGTGCTCGGCCCCGACGTCTTCCGCATCCTGGAGCGCACCGAGCCCGGCAAGGGCGGCGAGATCCAGCTCACCGACGCGCTCGAAGAGCTCGCGACGGGTGGCGGCGACGGCGGCGGCGTGTACGGCGTGATCTTCCGCGGTCGCCGGTACGACACCGGAGATAGAGTGGACTACATCAAGGCCATCGTGCAGCTGGCATCGGATCGCGAAGATCTCGGACCCCAGCTGCGTCCCTGGTTCAAGGAGTTCGCGGCCACGCTCTGACCGCTCGTTCGAGGGAGTGGGATGGACCTGTCCGTTCCGCGGCAGCACGGCCCCATCGGCGTGCGTCTCGTTCGCGCGCGCGACGCGCGCACCCTGCAGAACGAGCTGCTGTCCAACCGCTCGTGGCTGCGCCAGTGGGAGGCCACGAGTCCTGACGGGCCCGTCTCCTTCGACATGCGCCTCGGCGTGCGTCGCCTGCTCCAGCAGCACCGTGACGGACTCGGCGTGCCGCTCGTCATGGAGTACGACGGTCAGATCGCCGGGCAGCTCAACGTCTGGGGCATCGCCCGGGGGTCGCTCTCGTCGGCGACGATCGGGTACTGGGTCAGCGAGAGGTTCGCGGGCAAGAACATCACCCCGACGTCGGTCGCCCTGGCCACCGACCTCTGCTTCACCGAGCTGCGGCTGCATCGCATGGAGATCTGCATCCGGCCCGAGAACCACGCGAGCCTGCGCGTGGTCGAGAAGCTGGGCTTCCGCTACGAGGGGCTCCGCCGCCGCTACATTCACATCAACGGCGACTGGCGCGATCACTACGCGTTCGCGCTGGTGCGCGAAGAAGTGCCCGAGGGTGTGCTCGAACGGTGGGCCGCGGGTCGCGCGCCGCAGGACGCGGCGACGATCCCCCCGGCCGACCGGCTCCACACCTGACCGATCGGTCAACGCGGCCCTCGCCCGGTCGCCACGGGCTTAGCCTGACGCTATGCAGGCAGGCTTCCACTTCTGGAACTTCACCGTCCCCGGCGCACCGCTGTCATTGCCGGCCGTGCTCGCCGAGACCGCGCGCACCGCTGAACAGGGCGGGTTCGCCCAGTTCACCGTCATGGACCACTGGTTCCAGATGGAGGCGGCGGCACCCGCGACGGAACCGATGCTCGAGGCGTTCACGACGCTCGGGTTCCTCGCCGGGCAGACCTCGTCGATCCGGCTCGGACCGCTCGTGGCGGGCGTGACCTACCGTTACCCGGCGCTGCTGGCGAAGATCGTGACGACGCTCGATGTGCTCAGCAGCGGTCGAGCGATGCTCGGCATCGGCGCCGCGTGGTACGACCGTGAGCACCGTGGTCTCGGCGTTCCCTACCCGGCGATCTCCGAGCGCTTCGAGCGTCTCGAGGAGGCGCTGCAGATCGCTCTCCAGATGTGGAGCGACGACGACGGTCCCTACCGGGGAACGCACTTCCAGCTCGACGAGACGCTCAACAGCCCGCCGTCGATCCAGCGTCCGCACCCGCCCATCATGATCGGCGGCAAGGGTGAGAAGAAGACGTTGCGGATGGTGGCGCAGTACGCGCAGATCCTCAACCTCACGACCGCCGATCCGGCCGAGGTCGCGCGTCTCCTCGACGTGCTGCGCGGTCACTGCGACCGCCTCGGTACCGACTACGACGCGATCGAGAAGACCGTGATCTCTGGCGCTCGCGATCCGTTCTCCGACGACTTCCTCCGCGACATGGAGAAGCTGTCCGACCTCGGGGTGACGATGGTCGTGCTGGGGCGCAACCCGGCCGATCCCGACCCCGTCGGGCAGGTCGAGCGCATCTCCGGCGAGGTGCTGCCGAGGCTCGCCGCGCTCTGACGCACGGCGAATCCGCAGCATCCGCCCCGCGACACGGCGGCGCGTTGCGGGGCGTGGCGGATGCCGTCGCATACCGTGGTGCGCATGGGTGGACAGGTGTTGGGCGGCGGCGTGATCGTCTTCGTCGCCGTCGCGCTCTGGCTGGTGTATCTGCTGCCGTCGTGGCACAGCCGTCATCAGTACACGTCGGCCGAGCGCAACGCGGTGCGCCTGAACCAGGCGATCCGCGTGCTCGCCGAAACGAGCGAGACGCCGCAGGAGGTGCACCTCGAGCTCACCGCGCGCACGGTGCTCGCTCAGCAGAAGCTCGCCCGCCGCGCTCAGGAGGAGCGCGCCCACGCCGAACTCGCCATCGCCCGCGCACGTCTCGACGTCGAACGCGAACAGGGCGCCGCCGAGCGCGAAGCCGCGAAGGCCGAACTCGCGATCGCCCGCGAAGAGGCCCGTGCGCGTCAGGCCGAAGCACGCGCCCGGCAGGCCGCCTCCCGTGCGCTGCCGGAAGCACGCCGCGCCCGCGCTCGCCGCGGCTTCCGACTGACGACGACGATCGTCGCCCTCGTGGCCCTCGCCGTCACCGGCGTCGGCATCTGGCAGGCCGTGGTCGCCGCATCCGTCGCTCTTCTGTGGACCGGCGTCGCCGTGACCGCGCTCTGCGCGCTCACGCTCCACCGTCTGTCGCGCGTCGCCGCCCGTTCGGTCGCGCGTCCGGCCGTCGCACCCGTCGCCCGGGTGGCCGGCCCCGTGCAGGACGTCTCGCTCGAGGTCGCCCGCGTCTCGGCCTGGACGCCGCGCGATCTGCCGCGTCCGCTCGTGTCGTCGGCGGGCTCGCGTGCCGCCGCCGTGCTCGACGAGCAGGCCGCGCGCGACGCCCTTCGCGCCGCCGCCCGCGAGGAGGCCATGCGGGAGCTCGCCGAGAAGCAGGCGCCGCCGTCGATCGACACCGCGCGCGTCGCGCGTCAGTCGGAGTTCAGCCGCATGGGCTACGTCGACGACGCCGAGATCGAAGAGCACGTTCGCCACCTGCTGGAGCGCCGCGCCTCAGGTCAGTAGTGGGTCGCCCGTGGCACGTCCGGGCGTTTTCACCGTGATAATGTTGGTGAGTTCTCGGGCCTGTAGCGCAGTTGGTAGCGCGCCTCGTTCGCATCGAGGAGGTCAGGGGTTCAATTCCCCTCAGGTCCACCAGAACGACAGAAGGCCCCCGGTTCGCCGGGGGCCTTCTCGCATGTCCGGGCCGTGTTACCGGCGGAGGAGATCTCACGGGCGGAGGGCGCTCGCGCGCCGGATCGTCCTCCCGTGGTGAGGTTTCCTCCGCCCGTTGCACGGGAGAGGCGGTAGCGTCGCATCCGTGACGACGCTCTCGACCGATGCCGTGACCCAGTTCGCCGTGCTCGACGCCCTCCTCGCGGGCACGTACGAGTCGGGCATGACCGTCGGGTTCGCGCTCGAGCACGGAGACTTCGGGGTCGGATGCTGCGACCGCCTCGGCGGCGAGGTCGTGGTCGTCGACGGGGAGGCCTTCGAGTGCACCGTGGACGGTCCGCCGGCGCGGATGGCGGACTCCGCGACACTGCCGTTCGTCGACATCGCTCCTCTCGCCCAGACGGAGGCGAGCGACGTCGCGGGCCTCGACCTGGCCGGCTTCACCGCCGCGGTCGAAGACCGCCTCGTGAGCCGCAACCTCTTCCACGCGGTGCGCTTCGACGGAGTGCTGGCGCGCGTGCGCATCCGGGCGACGCCCCGCCAGCACCACCCGCTGCCGCCTCTCGACGAGGTCACCCGCACGCAGGTCGAGACCGACCTGGTCGAGCGCCGCGGCACCCTCGTCGGGTTCTGGGCGCCGGCGATCTATCAGGGGATCGCGGTGGCGGGACTCCACCTCCACTTCCTCGCCGACGACCGCCTCGCCGGAGGACACGTGCTCGAGCTGACGGCCGGAAGCGGTGAGCTGCGCGTCGCCGCGTACGCACGTTTCCACCTGCACCTGCCGGTCGACGACCTGTTCCTCCGCACCGAGCTCACCCACGATCGCGACCACCGCATCGTCGCCGTGGAGGGCGGCGTCGGCGCTCGCTGACGGCGCAGCATCCGTCTCTCGTCCGCACTCCTCGCCGCTCTAGGCTGAGGGGATGACCGATGCGCTCCCCGCCCGCAGTCAGCTGGTCGCTGCCCGCCTTCGCGAGGCGGGCATCACGGGTGAGATCCGTGTGCTGCCCGATGCGGCGTCGACCGCCGCCCTGGCCGCCGCAGCGCTCGGCGTCGAGGTCGGGGCCATTGCGAACAGCCTCATCTTCCTCGGCGACGGCGAACCGTTGCTCGTCATGACCAGCGGCGCCCACCGCGTCGACACGGCCGCTCTGGCGGAACGTCTCGGCCTCGCCCGCATCACCCGGGCCGGCGCCGATCAGGTGCGCGAGGCCACGGGTCAGGCCATCGGCGGCGTCGCGCCGACCGGCCACCCCGCGCCGATCCGCACCGTCGTCGACGAGGCGCTGGCGGAGTACCCGCAGCTGTGGGCGGCGGGCGGCACGCCGCATACCGTCTTCCCGCTCACGTTCGACGAACTCGTGAGCCTGACCGGCGCCCCGGTCGTCAAAGTCGACTGACAGGCCGCCTCGCGAATGCGGTGAAATCGGCCGAGGTCGGTGCCCTTGATCGCTCAAGAGCACCGACACCGACCGATTCGCCCGATTCGGGCGATCAGCGCTTCAGCGCCTGGAGGCAGGTCACGGCGGCCGCCGCCGACCACGCCTGCGGGCGGCAGGCGGCGGGGTAGGGCGTCGGCACGGTGGTCTCGGTCGACGGGTCGCCGGAGTGCAGCTCGGGTACGCGGTAGGCGAAGCCCTCGGCGGCGTCGAGCAGTCCGTCGACGACGGTGCGGGCCTGGTCGCCGAGGCCGGCGCGCAGCATCCCGTGCACGGCGATCGCGGTGTCGTGCACCCAGACGCTGCCACCGTGGTACGACAGCGGCCAGTAGCCGGCCGCGCCGGTCGACATGGTGCGGATGCCGAAGCCGCTCGAGACGGAGGGCCCGAGGAGCAGGTCGGCGACGCGGCGCTCGTCGTCGGCGTCGAGGATGCCCGTGCCGAGCAGGTGCCCGATGTTGCTCGTGAGGGTGTCGACGGGATGCTTCGCGTGATCGAGCGCGATCGCGGGGTAGCGGCCCTCGGGCGTCTCGACCCAGTAGGCCTCGGCGAACCGGGCCTTCAGGTCGGCCGCCCAGGCGCGCAGGGCCGCGGTGTCGTCGGTGCCGTCGCCGAACGCGTCGAGCAGGTCGGCGCCGGCCAAGGCGGCCTCGTAGGCGTAGCCCTGCACCTCGCAGAGCGCGATCGGCCCCTCGGCCAGCCGGCCGTCGCGCCACTGGATCGAGTCTCCAGAGTCCTTCCAGCCCTGGTTCGCCAGGCCGGTTCCGAGGCGGTCGATGTAGTCGAGGAAGCCGTCGCCGTCGCTGTCGCCCGACTCGCGCAACCAGGTCAGAGCGCCGCGCAGGGCGGGCAGCAGATCGCGCACCTCGTGCTGCGGCATGCCCGCGCGCCAGGCATCCGCGAGCAGGCAGATCCACAGCGGCGTCGAGTCGACGCTGCCGTAGTATAGCGGGGGGAGCACGATCCCTTCGCCAGGGATCTCGAGGGCCGATCCGCGCAGCTCGTGCAGGATCTTGCCCGGCTCCTGCGCGGTGGCCGGGTCGTCGTGCTCTCCCTGCAGGCGGGCCAGCACGCGCAGGGTGGAGGCGGCCAGCCGCACGTCGAGGGGGAGCGCGAGCCGCGCCGCCCAGATCGAGTCGCGGCCGAAGAGCGTGAAGAACCACGGCGCACCGGCCGCGTAGAACTCATCGTCGGGGGCCCCGGGGAGGGCGAGCCGCAGGGCGTCCAGGTCTCCGAGCGCGGTCTCGAGCCATCGAGCGAGGCGGGGGTCGGGGGCGGATGCTGCGACGGATGCGGCGTTCCAGGGTGGGGCCGATGTCGCCGCCTGCACGACGAGAGCGGGGTCGGCGAGCTCGATCGACCACTCGACGCTCGCGCTCCCGCGCGGCTCGAGGTCGAGGTGCCATGTCGCGACGATCTCGCCGTCGTCCTGGCCGACGCGGGCGCCGGGGGCGGAGAGCGTGAACGAGGGGGATCCGCCGGTGACGGTAGCCGCCGCATCCGCCACCTCCACACGGGTCTCGCGCGGGCGGTCGACGCCCGACTTGACCTCGTGCAGCAGCGCGAAGTCGGGGGTGAGTCGCAGCTCGAGGTCGGTCACCCGCGCCTCGGCGATCTGCGAGCGGAGGGTCCACGTCTCGGTGAGGCGGCCGGCGTGTACACGGCGCTCGCGGAGGATGCGCACCTTCGGGTCGGGGGCGGGGTCGTCCAGACCCCGCAAGAGCCCGCCGAAGACGACGCGCGAGGGACCGTCGGGTGCGACCGAGATCCACTCGATCGTCGACCCCTCGCACGTCAGCGCGAGGGCGCGGAGGTGCCGCACGTCGCCGTGGTAGACGCCGTCGATGGCCGCGTCGCCGATGTCGCCGCCGCGCCCCGACCAGACCTGGGTGGGGGCGCGCAGCGCGATGATCGCGTCGCTGAGCAGCGGCTGCAGCGGCCTCGGCGGAGCCTCGGCGCGGTTGTCGATGTCGGTGATGGGGTGCGTCATTCTTTGACGGCTCCTTCGCTGGAGTTCATGATGCGGCGCTGGAAGATGAAGAACATCACCGCGACGGGGATGGTCATGATCGCGGCCGCCGCGAGCTTGATCGGATATTCGTTGCCCTGACTGAGCTGACCGCTGGCGAGGGACGCCACACCCTTGGTCAGGGTGGTGAGCGCGGGCGACTGGGTGGACACGATGAAGTGGCTCAGCTCGTTCCACGACCCCTGGAACGACAGGATCACGATGGTGATGAGCGCCGGCCGGGCCATGGGGAGCACCACCGACCAGAACACACGGAAGGTGCCGGCTCCGTCGATGCGCGCCTGCTCCTCGACCGACGGGGGGATCGAGTCGAAGAAGTTCTTCATGATGAACACCCCCGCCGCGTCCACCAGCAGCGGCAGGATCATGCCCGCGTAGGAGTCGTAGATGCCGAGCTGGTTGATCACGAGGAACTTCGGGATGAGCAGCACCACCGTCGGCACGGCCATCACGGCGATCAGAGCCGCGAAGATCAGTCCGCGCCCGCGGAACGTCAGCCGCGCCAGGGCGTACCCGGCGAGGGAGGCGAAGAACACGCGACCGGCCGTGACGAAGATCGTGACGATCGCCGAGTTCATGAACCACACCGGGAAGTCCGACGATCCGAAGAGGCGCTCGTACGCGGCGACGGTGAAGGGGTTCGGGATGAGGGAGAGCGGATCGGCAGTCGCGTCGGCGTTGGTCTTGAAACCGGTCGCCACCTGCACGAGGAACGGAGTGATGTAGACGAGCGCCAGGAGGATCAGCACCGCGTAGAGCACGAGCTGCCACGCGAGCACCTTGCGGGGGAGGTGCACACGGCGCTTCGGCGCGCGAGCGGGCCGGGGCCTCTCCTTCTGCTCGACGAGAACCGTCGTCTGGGCGGGGGTTGTGCCGCTCATCGTGCGGCCTCCTTCCGGCGCGGTGTGCTGTGCACCTCGTACTGGCGCGCACGGCGGCGCGAGACGGGGCGGTCGCGAAGAACCCATCGCTGCAGGATCGTGAAGAACACGATGATCACGAAGAGCACGAAGGCGATCGCGGCTCCTCGTCCCCATTCCTGTGAGAGGAAGGCCGACTCGTAGCTGAGGTACGCCGGGGTGACCGTGGTCTTGCCCGGTCCGCCCTGCGTTCCGGTGTAGATCTGGTCGAAGACCTGCCAGCACCCGATGAGACCGAGGGTCAGCACGGTGAACAGCGCCGGCTTCAGCTGCGGGAGCGTCACGCGCCAGAACCGCTGCCACGCGTTGGCGCCGTCCATCATCGCGGCCTCCTCGACGTCGCCGCCGATGTTCTGCAGGCCCGCGAGGAAGAGCAGCATGAACGTGCCCGACGTGGTGAAGACGGCCATCAGCATGAAGGCCGACATCGCCACGGAGGGTCCGGCGAGCCAGTCCCACCACGACAGACCCAGGAAGCTGTTGCCGGTGAGCGCGGCGGGGCCGGAGGTGACCCCGAACGCGCCGAGGATGTTGTGGAGCACGCCGCTGGGCTCGTTGAACCAGTTCGGGCCATTGATACCCACCCACGAGAGCACCTCGTTCACCGCGCCCGAGGCCGAGAAGAGGAAGAGCCACAGCACGGTGATCGCGACCGAGCTCGTCACCGACGGGAAGTAGAACGCGGTGCGGAAGAAGCCGCGGCCGCGCAGGACCGCCCGGTTCACCAGCAGCGCGAGGAACAGCGACAGGGCGGTCTGCAGCGGAACGACGAGCAGCACGTACCAGGCGTTGTTGCGCAGCGCCGTGCCGAAGTCGCGCTCGGCGAGGCCGCCGCCCGTGGTGATCTCGGCGTAGTTGTCGAGGCCGACGAAGCCGACGGAGGGGGAGAGGGGGCTGCCGCGCCCGGTCCAGTCCGAGAAGCTCACCCATAGCGCCATGAGCACCGGGACGAGGAGGAAGACGCCGAGGATCACGAGGACCGGGAGCGTGAAGAGCCACCCGGCGGCGGCCTCGCCGCGCCGGATCCCCTTTCCGGAGGATCCGGCGCGACGAGGCCCGCCCTGACGGGCGGCGTCGGGCGCGGTGGCCAGAGCGGTCATGTCCGACCTATTCGACGATCGCTTCGAGGTTGGACTGCGCCGTGTCGAGCATCGCCTGCGGGTCGCCGGTCTTGAGCGACTCCAGCTGTGCGTTGAAATCCTTCACGACGTCGGCGGCACCGGCCATGTTCGGCGGGAACTGCGCGTACTCCGCACCGGCGAGGAACGCCTCGAGCTCGGGGTTCGCCTGCGTCCACGCATCCGCGGCCGACTGGATGGAGGGCATCGGTCCGAAGGCCTCCGAGAACGCGAGCTGCTGGTCGGTGCCGGTCAGGTACTCGACGAGGTCGCGGGCGGAGTCCTGGTTGGGGCTGTCGGCGGCGATGCCCCAGCAGTTGGTGAACTGCAGGGTGCCCTTGCCGCCGGGGCCCTCGGGGAGTTCGGCGACGGTGTAGTTCACGTCGGGGTAGTCGTTCGTGAGGGCGCCGGTGATCCAGTTGCCCTCGATCGTCATGGCCGCGGCGCCCGTGCCGAAGGCCTCTCCGCCCCAGCCCGCGCCGACGTCGGCAGCGAACGCGAACGAACCGGCATTGAGCTGCTCCTTGAGGTAGGTGAGCGCCTCGACGTTCTCCGAGCTGTTCGCCACGGCCTGTCCGTCGACCACCATGCCACCGCCGGCCTGGGCCATGAACGCGCCCACCCGCTGGTACTCGGCTCCGAAGGCGAGACCGACGTGGCCGTCGGCGGTGAGCCGCTGCGCGACGGAGGCGAGCTCGTCCCAGTCCGTCGGGATGTCAGCGTCTGTGAGACCCGCGGCCGCCCACATGTCGGAGTTGATGATGAGGGCGAGGGTCGAGAAGTCTTTCGGTGCGCAGTAGAACTGGCCGTCGAGGGTGAAGTTCTCCACGAGCGACGGGTAGAAGTCGTCCTTGTTCGCGAGACCGTCACCGTACGCGGCGATCGAGCCGTTCGCGGCGTAGCCGGCGAGAGCCTCGGGCGCGAGGTAGAACAGGTCGGGCGGCGATCCGGCTGCGAAGCCCTGGGAGAGCTGCTGGGGGAGATCGTTCGCCGTCTGCACGGTCGCGTCGATGCCCGACTCCGCCGACCATGCGTCGACGGCGGACTGGACGGCTGCCGTCTCGGCGTCGCCCGAGGAGCCGATGAGGATGTTGAGGGATCCGCCGCCGGCGGCCGATCCGGATTCTGCGGGCTCGGAGAATCCCGATCCGCAGGCGGTGAGGGCCAGGGCGCTCGCGGTGAGCAGCGCTCCTGTCCCGATGAGTGCGCGGGTGGTGTGCCGTGCCATGTGTCTCTTCTCCTTCGACGAGGCATGTGAGGACAGTTTGAACGATCAAACTACTCTGGTTCGTCTAAGGTACGGATGCGGCCGGGCGGATGTCAAGGCTCGAGAAGGTCACCGTAAGATGACGATTTGAACGATCCCACCGGAGGTTTCCATGGCGAAGGCGCCCACCGTCGAAGACGTGGCCCGTGTGGCCGGGGTGTCTCGTCAGACCGTGTCGAACGTGCTGAACACTCCGGAGATCGTGCGCGACGAGACCCGCCACAAGGTCGAGGCCGCGATCGCCGGCCTCGGCTACCGCCCGCACATGGCCGCGCGGCGCTTGCGCACCCGCCGCAGCTCGACGATCGGCATCCACCTCGACTCCTACGCCGGCGGGATCTCGGGTGTCGTGCTCGACCGCTTCGTCCACGCGCTCACGGATCGCGCCGGAGACCGCGCGATGCGCGTGCTGCTCTACACGGCCCGCTCGCCCGAGGAGGAGATCGCACGCCTGCGCGATCTCCTCGAGGGCGGTGAAGTCGACGCCGTCGTCATCACCGGCACATTCCATGGCGACCCCCGCACCGGGTGGCTGGTGGAACGCGCGCTCCCGTTCGTCTCGTTCGGCCGACCCTGGGGTGCCGATGACGTGGCGCAGCCCGCCCATCTCTGGGTCGACGTCGACGGCGCGGCCGGTACCCGGGACGCGACGACCTACGCCGCCGAGTCGGCGGGGTCGAGGGTCGCGTTCCTCGGGTGGCCGGCCGGTTCGGGAACCGGAGACGATCGCGAACGCGGATGGCGCGAGGCGTTGGCCGCGACCGGCGGCGCAGGCCCGCGGTGGGTCAGCGAGGAGCGGGTCGACGCCGCGCGCGCGGTCGTCGGTGCGGCGCTCGCCGACGATCCGGTCGACGCGATCGTCTGCGCCAGCGACTCCCTCGCGATCGGCGCACACCTCGCGGCGACGGCGGCAGGGCGACCCGACCTGCTCGTCGTGGGGTTCGACAACACCCCCGCCGTCGAGGCGCTCGGCCTCTCCAGCGTGGAGCAGCTGCCCGAGAAGGTCGCGGCGGGCGCTCTGGAGCTGCTGATGGGCGAGACCGGCAGCATCGTCGCGCCGAGGCCCGCAGCATCCGGCTCGGCACACGTGCTCGTCGAGCCGCGCCTCGTGACCCGCTGAGCCTGTTCTCGCGGCCTCAGCCGGGCGTCAGCAGCGTGAACTCGTCGGGCGGCACGATGCCGACGTCGTTCCAGTCGCCGTCGTTCCAGGTGAACAGCCCCACCGCGCCGGTGGTCATCCCGACCTCTCGACCCGACAGCTCGCTCACCAGCTCGCTGACACCCGGGTCGTGCGAGACGACCGTGAGTTCGGCGGCCCCGTGGGCGCGGGCGATGGCGAGGATGCGGTCGGCGGGGGCGGCGTACAGGTCGGCGTCCTCGACGACCGTCGTGCCGAAGGCCTCGGCGAACGCGGCCGCCGTCGCCGTCGCTCGGGCCGCGGTGCTCGAGAGCACGACCTCCGACCTCACTCCCGATCGCAGAACGCGCGCGGCCGCGGCGGCGGCGTCGCGCAGACCCTGCGGGCTCAACCGTCGCTCGTGGTCGACGAGCTCGAACCCGCCGTGCTCGGCCTTGGCGTGACGGACCACTGCGAGCTGGATCATGCGCCGACCCCCGCCGCAGCGGCGTAGACCCACGCGGTGCGACCGCTGGCGAGGGTGACCTCGACCCGGCGGTACACGGCGACCTCGTACTCGTCGGCGGCATCGAGCTCGTCTTCGGTGACCCACAGCACGGTGCCCACGACCTTGTCGCGGGCACTGCCCGTGCGGCGCAGCACCGAGTGCACGGCCGACCCCGAGAGCTTCACGACGCGCGGGTCGTCGACGTCGACGTCGACGGTGGTGTAACCGGGGAGCACGTCGTCCTCGCCCTCGACGAGGCGCCCGAACGTGTCGAGCTGCACTTCGGGGAGCTGCAGGGTTCCGTATGTGAAAAGCGCCTGATCGGCGGATGCTTCGGCCACGGAGATCACGCTACCGCCCCGCCCAGCACGACGTGGGCGAGCGTGAAGATCGCGGCACCCGCGAGCGCCCCGACGATCGTGCCGTTCAGGCGGATGTACTGCAGGTCTCGTCCGACCATGAGCTCGATCTTCTCGGTGGTCTCGGCCGGGTCCCACCGCTGCACGGTGTCGGTGATGATCGAGGCGATGTCGTGGCGGTAGCGCTCGACGACGAAGACCGCGGCGTCGATGACCCACCCGTCGACGCGGGCCTGCAGCGCCGCATCCGTCTCGAGCCGTTCGCCGATGTCGACCAGCGCGTCGGCTGCCCGCACGCGCAGGCCGCTCTGCGGATCGGCGAGCGCGGAGAGCAGCCCGGTCTTCGCGGTCTCCCAGGCCTCGGAGGCGAGGCCCCGCACGCGGGGGCTGTCGAAGACCGAGACCTTCGCGTCTTCGAGGCGCCCGATGGTGGCGGGATCGTGCTGGAGGTTGTCTGCCAGACGAGCGAGGTAGGCGTCGATGGCGTGACGGGCGGGGTGGTCCTGGTCGGCGCGCACGGCGGAGACGAACGACACCGCCTCGCGGTAGAGCGTGTCGTCGATGAGCCGCACGACCATGCTCGGCACCCACGAGGGAAGCCGTCGCGAGACGACGCCGTCGAAGGCCTGCGGGTTGTCGTTCAGCCAGTTGACGATGTTCTCGGCCGCGAGGTCGACCGCCCCGTGATGCGCGCCCGACTCGGTGACCTTCTCGAGCCAGCCGCCGAGCGAGGGCCCCCAGTCGGGGGCGATGAGGTGCTCGCGGGCGAGGTCGCCGATGAGCTCGCTCACGTCGTCGTCGCTGAGGGCTCCGAGCACCGCCGTGGCGACCGATGCGCCCTCGGTCGCCACGCGCTCGGCATTGGCGCGCTGACGGAGCCACCCGCCGAAGCGGGCGGCGAGCGGGGTGCCCTCCAAGCGGGCGCGGACGACGGGGCCGGACAGGAAGTTCGTCTCGACGAACTCGCCGAGGGTGCGGCCGATCTCGTCTTTGCGCCTCGGGATGATCGCGGTGTGGGGGATGGGTAGCCCGAGCGGCCGGCGGAACAGCGCCGTCACCGCGAACCAGTCGGCCAGGGCGCCGACCATGCCTCCCTCGGCCGCCGCGCGCACCCACTGCAGCCAGGGGTAGCGCTCCTGGAACAGGTACGCGACGACGAACAGCACCGCCATGAAGACGAGTGCGCCGAGCGCGACGCCCTTCATCTGACGCAGGCCGCGCCGCCGTTCGAGGTCGGCTGGAGTCAGCAGGGCCACGGGGGTGGGGGACATGCCCCGATCCTCGCACGCGACCGGCCTGCGAAGCCGGGCTTGCCGCGGCGCGGAGGAATGTCCGTTCCTACGCCTCGATCGGTCCGAGCCACGCGCTCGCCGCGGTGCCGTGGGCCGACTCGGGGTCGGAGGGGTGGAACATGCCCGCCAGCACGTCGCGGTAGAGGCGCGACAGCTCGTTCGAGGCGAAGTACGACGATCCGCCCGCGACGAGGATCGCCTCGTCGACGACGTGCTTGGCCGACACCACCGCGCGGTGCTTCACGCCCGAGAGCAGCGAGAACCACTTGCCCCCGTGATCGACGAGCTCGTCGACGTCGTGGGCGAGCGCGGCCAGCTGAGGCGGGAGGGCCTCGTACTCGAGGGCCATCGCGCCGACGCGCCAGCGGATGTCGGGGTCCTGGCTGTAGGCCTTGCCGGTCTTCTTCGAGCGTCGTGCGGAGGCGGCCTCGACCGCGAGATCGAGCGCGCGACGGGCGATGCCGGTGTAGACCGAGCCCAGCAGGATCTCGAACACGATGAAGATGCCGAACACGATCGGGTCGGGCTGGGGGCCGGGGTCGACGCGCCGCACCACGCGGTCGGCGGGCGCGACGGCCCCGCGCAGCTCGGTGGTGCGGCTCTGCGTGCCCCGCATGCCCAGCGTGTCCCAGTCGTCGCGGGTGACCACGGCGTCGCTGCGGGCGACGAAGGCGTAGACCATCTTCGGCGCGTCGGGCGAGGTGGTGTCGAGCCCGTGCACGCCCAGCTGCGTCCAGACGGGGGAGAGCGAGGTGAAGATCTTGGTGCCGGTGAAGGAGTATCCGCCGTCGGCTGTCGGCGCAGCATCCGTGCCGCTCCCGAAAAGCACCAGGTCGTTGCCGGCCTCGCTGATGCCGAAGGCGAAGACCTCGCCGGCCGCCGCCCCGTCCTGCACGAAGGCGAGATCGTCGATGCCCCGGTCACGCAGTACCTTCGCGACGCCGGTCCAGACCAGATGCATGTTGATCGCCAGCGCGGTGGCGGGCGCGGCGGTCGCGAGCCGCTGCTGCAGGACGGATGCTTCGACGAGTCCGAGCCCGAGTCCACCGCGGTCTTCGGGCACGAGCATGGAGAGGTAGCCGGCCTCTCGGAGCTCGCGGAGGTCGGCCTCGGGGAAGGTGTTCTCCCGGTCGTGCACCACCGCGCGCTCGCGGATCCGCTCCAGCAGGTCGTCGGGCAGGATCCGGGCGGGGTCGAACGTGTCGGTCACCGTTCCATTGTCCGCCCGATCGCGCAGCATCCGGCGAGACCGGCGCCCGTGCGTCCGTCACCGGAGGAGGACATCTCACGAGCGGAGGGCAGGTCGGGAGAGATCGATACTCCCGCGGTGAGATCTCCTCCGTTCGTCGCCCGTTTCCGGCCGCCGACCCCGAGGGGCCGCAGACTGGAGGCATGATCTCCTCCGAGTCGGCCACGGCGCTGCGCGACGCCGGTCTCGTCTGGCGCCCGCAGTCAGGCGATCGCTTCCAGTTGAACGACCCCGAATTCGACGCCGACGTGTTCACCGTCAGCGAGATGACGATCGAGCCGCGCGCGTATTCGACCGGCACGATCCTCGCCTTCAACGGCACGACCGAGTGGGCGCTCGACTCCGTCGCGCTGCAGGACGCCCTGTGGCTCCCGACCGAGGAGCAGCTCCGCGAGATGCTGCGCGGAGGATTCCGGATGCTGCGCCGGCTCACCGACACCTACGAGGTGGAAGCCGCGATCGGTGCCGACGTGCTGAGCTTCCAGCATCCGGAGCCCTCCGACGCCTACGCGCTCGCCGTGCTCGAGCACCTGCGCCGCATCGCCTGAGTCACACGCCGATCGTGAGCGAGGCGGTGTAGCCGGCCGAGACCGATCCCGCCATCGACGCGATCTGGTGGATGCCGCCGTCGTCGCCGAAGACGTTGTCGCGGGCGAGGGAGGTCTGCGCCTGATTGCGCACGCTCTGCTCGTAGCCGGTCGTGGCGTAGACGACGTCGTTGGTCTCCTGGGGGAGGGCGATCTGCGAGGTCTTCACGATCGGCCCCGTCGCGACGGCCGTGGCGACGTCGTCGTAGACCTCGAAGTGGATGTGCGGCCACCGGCCCGAGTAGCACGCGGGGTAGATGGAGGTGAAGGTGACCGTGCCGTTCGCGTCGGTCTCCTGCACGCCGCGCAGGTAGTTCTCGTTCTCGATCCCGTTGCTGTAGAGGGAGTAGTTGCCGTCGCGGTCGCAGTGCCAGAGGTAGACGCCTCGGCCGACGAGTGCGGCTCCGGTCGAGGCGTCGCGCACCGTGAGGGCGATGGTCAGCGGGATGCCCTCGGCCGTGGTGGTGGACGAGCCGAAGGACGAACGGATGTCGCTGCGGACGATCCCGGAGTCATCGAGCACGTTCACGCCGTTCGAGCCGTCGGCCGGGTACGGCCCGCCGGTCTCGTCGGGCACCTCGTCGACGGGGCCGGACGCGGCGGCCGTGGCGCTGGCGCTCGCCGTGGGAGTGGCCGTCGCCGTGGCTGCCGCCGACGGAGTGGTCGTCGCATCCGCCGTCTTGGTCGCGACGCCGCACGCCGCCAGCAGCGACGTCAGGGCGACCCCTCCGAAGATGCCGAGGGCGCGACGCCGGTGGATGAGAGTCTGCACGTCGTAGACGAGACCGCGGTGGTCCTCGTCGATCTCGTCGCCGTTGTCGTCGGTCCAGCGCGGGTCGGTCATGGTGTCTCCTCGGTCGGGCAGCGGGTGCGATGAGGAGAGCCAAGACGACCGCACTATGCGGCCGCTATGCGGAGACTATGCGCCGCGTCAGGTGATCGTTCGCACCGGCTCGGTGTCGGGGGCGGGGCTGGCGTCCCGCCCGCGCAGGTCGGGGAAGCCGCGCACGAACACCGCGGCCACGGCGACGCCGGCCACGGCGAACGCGGTCGCCGCGACGTAGGCGCCGCTCGGGCCGCCCGCGTCGATGAGGAAACCGGCGACGGCCGAACCCGCGGCCGCGCCGATGAGCTGCCCGGTGCCCACCCACCCGTAGGCCTCGGCCGTCTCGCTGAAACGCACGCTCGCCGAGGTGATGGCGAAGATGACCGCGAGCGCGGGGGCGATGCCGATGCCCGCGACGAAGAGCGTGCCGCCGAGCCACCACATGTCGAGCGAGATCATGGTGAGCGCCAGGCCCCCGGCGACGATCGCGAGGCGGCGGGCCATCGCCCAGGGGCCCATCGGGATGTGCCCGAAGCTCAGACCGCCGGTGAGGCTGCCGATCGAGAAGATCGCCAGCACGATCCCGGCCTCCGCACCGCCGTGTCCGAACGTCGCGACGACCCCGGCCTCCACGGCCGAGCACGCCCCGATGAGGAGGAAGCCCGACACGGTGGCGAGGATCACGGGCGGCTTGGCGAGCACGCGGCCGAACCCGCGGCGGCTGCGGGGGATGCGCACCCGCCCGACCTCGGGGGAGAGGATGAACCACGCCCCACCGCCGATGAGGATGACGACGATGAGCAGGAGGGCCTGCACGGTGCCGACCTGCGTGGCCACGAACGTGATGACCACCGGCGCGACGATCCAGATGATCTCCTGCAGCGAGGCGTCGAGCGAGAACAGGGGCGTCAGCTGCTTCGAGGTCACCATCTTGGGGTAGATGGTGCGCACCGCCGACTGGACCGGCGGGGTCGCGAGGCCGGCGAGGAGCCCGAGGGCCATGTATCCGGGCACGGGCAGGTCGAGCAGGGCGAGGGCCGCGATAGCCGCAGCGCAGACGATGAGGGTGAGCGTGAGCACGCGGCGCATGCCCCACCGCCCCATCCACCGGCTGGTGACGGGGCCGGCCACGGCCTGGCCGATCGACGTGGCGGCGAGGACGAGGCCGGCGGCGCCGTACGACCCCGTGACGTGCTCGATGTGCAGGAGCACCGCCAGGCTGGTCATGCCGTTGGGGAAGCGGGCCGTGAGCTGGGCCGCCATGATGCGCGCCACCCCTCGGGTGCGCAGAAGATCTCCGTAGCCAGCCATGACCGCTCTACGGTACCGACTCCGCGCGGGTTCGCGGGACCCGTCGTGGGGGTGCCGGAGGCGTCGGTTCGCGACACGCCGTCACGTCGGTTTCCACAGGTCTGCCGATGTCGGTGGGTCGTCGTATCGTCTCGCCTGTGGAGGGATGCTGCAGCCCCTCCCGAAAAGCCCGTCGTTCAGGCGTTTTTCAGGTTGCGTTCGGTGGTCGCGCCTGTGGATGAAACGGTGGACAACCTGTGTTGTACATGGGGAGGGCGGTGGAAAACTACACGAATGTAACTACTACCCCTTGTGGTGGCTTCCGATGTCGGCACCCATATGTAGTATTGAGGTCCCGGCGGCGGTCCACCGGGAAAACCAAGGTTGTGAGGGGAGAAACGGTTCTGATGGCTATCACGGTTTACACCAAGCCCTCGTGCGTACAGTGCACGGCGACGTACCGAGCGCTGGACTCGAAGGGCATCGAATACGAGGTCCTCGACCTCTCTCAGGACGCCGGAGCGCTCGAGCAGGTCAAGGCGCTCGGCTACCTCCAGGCTCCCGTCGTCATCACCGACGAAGACCACTGGTCGGGCTTCCGTCCCGACAAGATCGACGCACTCGCCTCGCGACTCGTCTGACGATGACGGTCGCCACTGAGCTCAGTGCGGCCGAGTCGTCCAGCACTGAATCGAACGCCGCTGCGCCGCTCCTGGTGTTCTTCTCGAGCGTGTCGGGCAACACCGCACGTTTCATCGAGAAACTGGGAGCGCGCGCGGCGCGGATTCCTCTTCTCCCCTCCGAACCACCCCTTCACGTCGACGAACCGTACGTGCTCGTGACCCCGACCTATGGCGGGGGCCAGGGCCGCGGGGTCGAGAAGGGTGCCGTTCCCAAGCAGGTCATCCGGTTCTTGAACGATCCGGGCAACCGCAGTCAGATCCGCGGAGTCATCTCCGCGGGCAACACGAATTTCGGCGAGCACTTCGGGTTCGCCGGTGACGTCATCAGCCGGAAGTGCTCCGTGCCGCACCTGTATCGGGTGGAGGTGTTCGGCACGCCGGAAGACGTCGACCACGTCAACGAAGGATTGGAACGATGGTGGAAACGGCTCTGAAGGATCTCGATTTCAAGACCCAGGCGCGTTTCGAGGGCATGGACTACCACGCCCTCAACGCGATGCTCAACCTGTACGACGCGGACGGGAAGATCCAGTTCGACGCCGACAAGCGCGCGGCGCGGGAGTACTTCCTGCAGCACGTCAACCAGAACACCGTCTTCTTCCACTCGCTGAAGGAGCGCCTCGACTACCTCGTCGAGAAGGAGTACTACGAGCCGGCGGTCATCGAGAAGTACTCGCTCGAGTTCATCCAGAAGCTCAACGACTTCGCCTACGGCAAGAAGTTCCGCTTCGAGTCGTTCCTCGGCGCGTTCAAGTACTACACCAGCTACACGCTGAAGACGTTCGACGGAAAGCGCTACCTCGAGCGCTTCGAAGACCGCGTCGTCATGACCGGTCTCGGCCTCGCCGACGGCGACGAGAAGCTCGCGATGCAGATCGTCGACGAGATCCTCTCCGGCCGCTTCCAGCCCGCCACCCCGACGTTCCTCAACACGGGCAAGGCGCAGCGCGGCGAGCTCGTCTCCTGCTTCCTGCTGCGCATCGAAGACAACATGGAGTCGATCTCGCGCGGCATCAACTCCGCTCTCCAGCTGTCCAAGCGCGGCGGCGGCGTCGCCCTGCTGCTGTCGAACATCCGTGAGGCCGGCGCCCCGATCAAGCAGATCGAGAACCAGTCCAGCGGCATCATCCCCGTGATGAAGCTGCTCGAAGACAGCTTCAGCTACGCCAACCAGCTCGGCGCGCGTCAGGGCGCGGGCGCGGTGTACCTCAACGCGCACCACCCCGACATCATGCGGTTCCTCGACACCAAGCGCGAGAACGCCGACGAGAAGATCCGCATCAAGACGCTGTCGCTCGGCGTCGTCGTGCCCGACATCACGTTCGAGCTCGCCAAGAACGGCGAAGACATGTACCTCTTCTCGCCGTACGACGTCGAGAAGGTCTACGGAGTGCCGTTCGGCGACATCTCGGTCTCCGAGAAGTACCGCGAGATGGTCGACGACGCCCGCATCAAGAAGACGAAGATCAATGCGCGCGAGTTCTTCCAGACCCTCGCCGAGATCCAGTTCGAGTCGGGCTACCCGTACATCATGTTCGAAGACACGGTGAACAAGGCGAACCCGATCAAGGGCCGCATCAACATGTCGAACCTGTGCTCGGAGATCCTGCAGGTCAACACCCCGACGACCTACAACGAAGACCTGTCGTACGACCAGATCGGCAAGGACATCTCCTGCAACCTGGGCTCGCTCAATATCGCCCTGGCGATGGACGGCGGCAACCTGGGGCTGACGGTCGACACCAGCATCCGTGCCCTCACCGCGGTCAGCGACCAGAGCCACATCCGCTCGGTGCGCTCGATCGAAGACGGCAACGACCGCACCCACGCGATCGGTCTCGGTCAGATGAACCTCCACGGCTACCTGGCGCGCGAGCACGTGCACTACGGGTCTGAAGAGGGCATCGACTTCACGAACATCTACTTCTACACGGTGCTCTTCCACGCCCTGCAGGCGTCGAACCGCATCGCGATCGAGCGCAAGCAGGCGTTCGAGGGCTTCGAAGACTCGACCTACGCGTCGGGCACCTTCTTCGACAAGTACCTCGAGCAGGAGTGGGTGCCGCAGACCGACAAGGTCAAGGAGATGTTCGCCGGCCACCACATCCCGACGCAGGGCGACTGGGCAGAGCTCAAGGCTTCCATCCAGAAGCACGGCATCTACAACCAGAACCTGCAGGCCGTGCCGCCGACCGGTTCGATCTCGTACATCAACAACTCCACGAGCTCGATCCACCCCATCGCGGCCAAGGTCGAGATCCGCAAGGAAGGCAAGCTCGGTCGCGTCTACTACCCGGCGCCGTTCATGACGAACGAGAACCTGGAGTACTACCAGGACGCCTACGAGATCGGCTACGAGAAGGTCATCGACACCTACGCCGCGGCGACGCAGCACGTCGACCAGGGCCTGTCGCTCACGCTGTTCTTCAAAGACACCGCCACCACGCGCGACATCAACAAGGCGCAGATCTACGCGTGGCGCAAGGGCATCAAGACGATCTACTACATCCGCCTGCGTCAGATGGCGCTCGAGGGCACCGAGCTCGACATGTGCGTCAGCTGCACCCTCTAGTGCCGCGTCCTTCGACAGGCTCAGGAACCGACAAGGACTGACATGACACCCGAACCGCTAAAGCTGCTCTCGCACGTCGAGGCCATCAACTGGAACCGCATCCAGGACGACAAGGACCTCGAGGTGTGGAACCGCCTCGTGAACAACTTCTGGCTGCCCGAGAAGGTGCCGCTGTCGAACGACATCCAGTCGTGGAACACGCTCACCCCCGACGAGCAGACGCTGACGATGCGCGTGTTCACCGGTCTGACCCTGCTCGATACGATCCAGGGCACGGTCGGCGCCGTCTCGCTCATCCCCGATGCGATCACCCCGCACGAGGAGGCCGTCTACACGAACATCGCGTTCATGGAGTCGGTGCACGCCAAGAGCTACTCGTCGATCTTCTCGACGCTGTGCTCGACGACCGAGATCGACGAGGCGTTCCGCTGGTCGGTCGAGAATCCGAACCTTCAGAAGAAGGCTCAGATCGTCATGGAGTACTACCGCGGCGACTCGCCCCTCAAGCGCAAGGTCGCCTCGACCCTGCTCGAGTCGTTCCTGTTCTACTCCGGCTTCTACCTGCCGATGCACTGGTCGTCGAAGGCGAAGCTGACGAACACGGCCGATATCATCCGCCTCATCATCCGCGATGAGGCAGTGCACGGGTACTACATCGGGTACAAGTTCCAGAAGGGCCTCGAGAAGGTCACGCAGGCCGAGCGCGACGACATCAAGGACTACACGTTCTCGTTGCTCTACGAGCTCTACGACAACGAGATCCAGTACACGCAAGACCTCTACGACGCCGTCGGTCTCACCGAAGACGTCAAGAAGTTCCTGCACTACAACGCCAACAAGGCCCTGATGAACCTGGGCTACGAGGCGATGTTCCCGGCGGCCGTGACGAACGTGAACCCGTCGATCCTGTCGGCCCTCTCGCCGAACGCCGACGAGAACCACGACTTCTTCTCGGGCTCCGGCTCGTCGTACGTCATCGGCAAGGCCGAGGCGACGGAAGACGACGACTGGGACTTCTGACCCGGTCAGTCACGAAGGGGCGGATGCTGCGGCATCCGCCCCTCTTCGTTTCGGGGCATGGGCCTAACGTCACTCGAGGGGACATCACTGCTCGTCTCGTTTGGCGAGCAGGATCAGCTCGGCGCGAGACACGGCGCCGGCCTTTCGCAGAAGGTTCGAGACGTGGAACTTCACCGTGTTCTCGCTGATGTCGAGCTGCTCCGCGATCGAACGATTGCGGGCCCCGGTGACGAGGAGGCGCAGAACGTCGCGTTCCCGGGCAGAGACGGGCATCGAGTCAGGCAGCAGGTCGGGCATCGCGGGTGGGTCGAGCGGGAGGCGGATGTCGAGGGTCGATCCCCATCCCGCCGTCGACGACACGCGCACGTCTCCGTCGAGAGCGATGACGCGTTCGGAGATCGGACGCAGCGAGTCGTCGTGCGCGGTCAGCTCCCCGCGCCCGTCGTCACGGACGCTGATGAGGAGGTTCAGCCCGTCGCAATCCCACTGGATGCGAACGCGGCGCGCCTCGCCGGCGTCGACGAACGCGAGCACGGCACTGCGCACGATGGCGCGGGCGGCGTGGGCGACCTCTCCGGGAAGGGCTCGCCCCGTCATCGGTGGTTCGACGAACTGCACGTCGAGGTCTCCGTGCCTCACCAGGGGGCGCAGGTCGTTGCGCAGCCGTGCGAAAGCCCCCACCACGGGTTCGAGCCGCGTGTCTCGCCGTTCGTCGGTTTCCATGCGGATGCCCACGAGGGCGCTCGCGGCCACGTCGATCGCGAGAGTGCGCGCGGCCCTGTCGTCCAGGCGATCCGCGCGCAGGATGGCCAGGATCGACTCGAGCGTGACGGCGTGACGGTCGGCCTGCTCGGCCATATTGCGCGCGTGCTCGATCTGTGCCTGGCGCACGGCGAGCGAAGGGATCGCGTCGCTCGCCGTGTGAGGCCCGGGGGTGGAGTCCATGAGCCGACTATACGGAAGTCGAGCACTACTCTTCCGGGTAGGTGAGACCGTCCGAACGCGTCGTATGCGCGGGCGCCGTGACCTCGCAGCATGGAGTCATGACCGATTCGGATGCTGCGTACGAGGCCTCTGTGGCGATGGTGCGGGCAGAGACGAGCGGCGTCCTCGAGCGCATGGTGTCAGCGGATCCCCCAGGAGGGTCGCTCGGCGACCTCGCGGCCCTCGTCGCGGGCGCTGACCGCGTGTTCGTGCTCGGCGCGGGACGCTCCGGCCTGGCGTTGCGGATGACCGCGATGCGGCTGATGCATCTCGGTCTCATCGTTCACGTCGTGGGCGATGTCACGACACCGGCGCTGGGTGCCGGCGACGTGCTGCTCACCGCGAGCGGGTCGGGCACGACGGCCGGGGTCGTGCGGGCGGCGGAAATGGCCGTCGAAGCCGGCGCCGAGGTCGGAGCCCTCACCACCGACGGCGATTCGCCCCTGGCCGCCCTCTCGCGCGCCGTCGTCGTCGTGCCGGCCGCGCAGAAGCTCGACCGCACCGGCCTGTCCTCGGCCCAGTATGCGGGGAGCCTGTTCGAGCAGCTCGTCGTACTGCTCGGCGATGCCCTCTTCGACGTGCTCTGGCGTCGCTCCGGCAAGAGCGCCGACGAGCTCTGGCCCCGCCACGCGAACATCGAATAGACCCGACTCCTCCCACCGGTACGACATGAAAGAGACACGATGAAACTGCAGTTCGCCATGGACACGCTCACCACCGAGGCAGCCCTCGAGCTCGCCGCTCAGGCTGCGCCCCACGTCGACATCCTGGAACTCGGCACCCCGCTCATCAAGAGCGCCGGGCTCTCGGCGGTCACCGCCATCAAGGCGGCCCACCCCGACAAGATCGTCTTCGCCGACTTGAAGACCATGGATGCCGGTGAGCTCGAGGCCGATATCGCCTTCGCTGCGGGTGCCGACCTGGTCACGGTTCTCGGCTCCGCCGGCGACAGCACCATCGCCGGTGCGGTGAAGGCCGCGAAGAAGCACAACAAGGGCATCGTCGTCGACCTCATCGGGGTCGCGGACAAGCCGGCACGCGCGAAAGAGGTCGTCGCCCTCGGCGTGGAGTTCGTCGAGATGCACGCGGGTCTCGACGAGCAGGCCGAGGAGGGCTTCACGTTCTCCACTCTCCTCGACGACGGTCGCGCCTCGGGCGTTCCCTTCTCCGTCGCCGGTGGCATCAACGCGTCGACCATCGCCGCGGTGCAGGCGTCGGGTGCACAGGTGGCTGTAGCCGGTGGTGCGATCTACGGCGCAGCCGACGTCGGGGCCGCGGCTGCAGAACTGCGTGCCGCCATCAACTGACGAGCGACGAGATCGGGCGTCGAGATCCCTCAGGGGGTCGGTGCGTCCCCAGCCGGATCTTCGCTGACGGTGGGCACGACCGGGATGGTGACCCAGGCCGTGCCCGCCGGCGTCTCACCGAGTAGGCCATCGGCGACCGGGGGATCGGCCAGGCGTTCGGTGTCGTTGAGCGGACCCACCGGTTCCGAGGGCAGGCCCGCCCACTCGGTCGGGTCTTCCGGTTTCGATGCGAACAGTCCCATGACCCCATTGTGCGCCTCGCGCTCTCCCGTGGGCTGATCGCACAGCGCCTCATCAGAAGCGCGATTGGTTGACACCCCGTGATGATCGTGATGCGCTGGAGGCATGGACGTCGGCTGGGGAATGCTCTGCGCGATCGCGGGCGCCGTGCTCTACACCGCGTCTTTCCTCGTCGCATCGCGAGCCAATCGGGGCATCAGGATGCCCTGGTGGACGAATCCGCCCCGGAATACGGCGTGGTCGCTCGCTGGCCGTTCGCTCGGGGCCGGACTCACCGTGTGGGGTGTGATCTGGACCTCGACTCTCTTCGGACCGATCGGGTCGGCTGTGCTCGTCGCGCTGGTGATGTTCGTGCCCATGTTCGTCATCATCGGGCTGCACAACCGCCGGGTCGGAGCGCAGGATCAGGACTTCGCGAGCTCCGCGCGCACGTAGGCCACCAGGGCGTTGGCGTGTCCGTGGCCGAGGCCGTGCTCCGTCTTCAACCAGGTGACGACCTCCATGTGGGGCTTACCCGTGTCGAGCTGCTCGACGATGAGATCGAGCCACTCCTGGATCGGGGTGCCGTAGGTCTTCTCGATGCTCGGGATGTACGACGCCGGTCCCTTCGGCTTGTCACCGGGGGGGATGACGGGGGCGCTCACGTGGCGGCTGCTCATGCGCACAGCGTAGAGCGGGCGCGCGGTGGCGCGCAGCATCCGCTCTTCCCGCGCATTGCGCATCACCCTAGGCTGAGCGCATGGACCCGGAGCTGTTCGACCTCGTCGGTTTCGCGTTCCTCGTCGCCGGCATCTTCAGCCTCCTGATGCTTCTCGGGATCTCGGTCGCCCGCCGACGCTGATCTCTCGACGGTGGGCGGATCGTCCTGAGTCGTCCGCGGGTTTTCATAGGCTGGAAGCTCGCCGACCCGACCGAGGAGAGACGTGTTCCGCACGCCGCTGACCCTTTTCCGCACCCTCGCGATCGCCGAGATGATCTCGTGGACGCTCCTGATCGGGGGTCTCATCCTCCGCGCCGTGTTCGACTGGCCCCTCGCCGTCACGATCGGCGGGGGTATCCACGGATTCGTCTTCCTCGCGTACGGCGCCACCGCGATCATCGTCGCCGTGCACCAGCGGTGGAGCATCGGGGTCGGGGCGCTCGCGGTCGCCAGCGCAGTCATCCCCTACGCGACGCTGCCGACCGAGATGTGGCTCAGTCGCACGGGCCGCCTCGCCGGCGCCTGGCGGCTCGAGGAGACCGACGACCCGCGCGACCGGCGGCCGATCGACCGCGCGTTGCGCTTCTTACTGCGCCGCGCGTGGCTCTTCGTCGGCCTGCTCGTGGTCCTGGTTGTGGCGGCGTACGTCGTGCTGCTGGTGGTCGGCCCGCCCGGTCGTTGATCGTTCGTCGGAGAATTGCGCCGCCGTCGGAGCCTTGCGGCCCGATCCTCGGACGAAGCGCAGATTCTCCGACCCCCGTGCGCACAGTCGGCGGGTTCAGTGCCGCGTTGGCCGATGCGGGGGCACGATGGGCGCATGACGCGGTTCGCGATCGATGCTCCCGTCGCGCTGCGCCTCATCCGCGAGGAGATCGGCGTGCCCGCAGCGCGTTCGCTCGTCGCTCCGAGCGTGCTGCGCTCTCACGCACTCTCCTTGCTCTACCGGGACGTGCGCAACGGAGTCCTCGACGAGAGCGGGGGACGGCGACAGCTCGACGAGCTCGCCGGCCTGAAGATCCGACTGCTCGGCGATCGGGTCTCCCGCGCCACCGCCTGGAGGCTCGCCGACGAACTGGGCTGGGACGACACCCCCGCCGCGGAGTATCTCGCGGTCGCCGTCCTCCAGGCCGACGCGCTCGTCAGTGACGATCCGGTGCTCGTGGCCGCAGCATCCGCTCGTCTCAGGGTGGCGCCGTTCTCAGAGCTCGTCGAGCCCTGACCCCGGGTCAGTGCCGCGCGTTGGCCGACGCGGCCGCGGCCGCGACGTCGCGGAGCACCGGGGGCACGTCGTCCGACGGCACGACGGCCTGGATGAGGGTGAGCCCTGAGGCGTCTCGCGCGGCGGTCAGGGCGGTGGTCAGCTCCGCGACCGTCGACGCCTTCACTCCGACCGCGGTCCCCGTCGGGTCGAGCGCGGCGAGAAGCGCGGTCCAGTCCCAGCGGGCGATGTCGTTGTACTCCTCGTGCAGGCCGTGGATGACCCGCTCGACGGTGTACCCGTCGTTGTCGACGACGACGATGACCGCGGGGATGCGGTGCCGCAGCAGCGTGCCCAGTTCGGCGATCGTCAGCTGGGCGGCTCCGTCGCCGATGAGCAGCACGGGGCGGCGTTCGGGGCGCGCGAGAGCTGCGCCCAGGAGGGCGGGGAGGGTGAAGCCGATCGCGGCCCACAGCGGTTGCCCGCCGAAGACCACGCCGTGCGGCAGGCGGTGGCCCGCCATGCCGTAGAACGACGTGCCCTGGTCGGCCAGCACCGTGTCGCCGTCGCGGAGGAACGCGGTGACCTCGCGCCACAGGGCCGTCTGCGACAGCGCCCCCTCGTTCGCCCCGCTGGTGTCGGGGTGGGATGCGGCGACCGCCGCGTCCGCGCGGAAGCGGCCGCCGGTCGCGGCGAGCACCTCGGCGACGGCGTCGAGCGCATCGCCCATCGCCAGGGGCCGGAAGTCGTCGTCGCCGATCCGCGCGTGCTCTCCTCGGATCTCGACGGTGCGCGACGCATCGAGGTGCTGCGAGAAGAAGCCGCTCGTGAGGTCGGTGAACTGCACCCCCGCCATGATCAGCAGGTCGGCCTGCTCGATGCCCTCGCGCACCGCCGGTGAGCTGGCGGCGCCGACGTAGGACCCGAGGTAGGCGGGAGCCGACTCGTCGACGACGCGGCGACCCCACAGCAGCGTCGCGTGGGGGATGCCCTCGTCGAGCACCCGGTGCAGCTGAGCCTCGACGTCGAGACGTGCGACGAGGATGTCGGCGAGAGCCGAGACGGTCGAGGCCGCGGCGACGCGCTGGGCGACCTCGGCGCGGAACCGGGCGAGGACGGCGGGGTCGGTGACTCCCGGATGCTGCGGCAGCGGCGCCGCGGGAGGCGAAGCCGGGTGCTCGCCGACGTCGGCGGGGATCACGAGGTATCCCGGGAGGCGTCGCTCGAGCACCGCCGTGATCACGCGGTCGATCTCTTCGGTGGCCGTTTCGGCCGAAAGCACGGCCTGCGCCGCCGTCACCTCGGCCGTCATGCGTGCGAAGTGGCCGAAGTCGCCGTCGCCGAGCGTGTGGTGGGTCGCACGGCCCGCGGCCTGGACGGCCGTCGTCGGTGCTCCGACGACGTGGAGCACCGGAACGTGCTCTGCATAGCTGCCCGCGACCGCCCCGATGGCCGACAGCTCACCGACGCCGAAGGTGGTGCTCAGGGCGCCGAGACCGCCCAGACGGGCGTACCCGTCGGCCGCGTAGCCGGCGCCCAGTTCGTTCGCGCAGCCGACCCATTCGATGCTCGGGTGCGCCTCGACGTGATCGAGGAAAGCGAGGGTGAAATCGCCGGGGACGCCGAACAGGTGTCTCACACCCGCTTCCGCCAACCGATCGAGGAGGTGATCGGCGACGGTGTACGTCATCGGTGCGACGCGCTGCCGCTGAAGTGGAAGGGAACCGCCAGAGACCCCGCGACGCAGAGGATGCCGACGATGAACACCAGCGCCTGGATCGGCACGATCGAGAACGAGATGCCGATCAGGAAGATTCCGCCGAGCAACAGGATCAGAGCGATGATGTACATGTGTGGTTGCCTCCTCAGGCCAGGCTACCTTGCGCCGGGCTCTCGCCGAAGCCGGCGGGGTGACGCATCCTCGTCACGATCCGGTGACCCGATCGACACCTCCGAGGGCCAGGATGGGTAGCGTGACGACGTTCCCGCTCATTCCGACCGGGGCACCGCGCCCCGCGCCGGCTCCGCAGAAGAAGAAGATCCGCGGCGGCGACCGGCTGTCGGCGACGCTGATGCTGGTCGGCGTCGCGATCGCCATGGTGTGGGCGAACCTGCCGGGCGAGACCTACCACCAGTTCTGGGACCTGCCGCTGGGCGCCTCGTTCGGCGACGCCTCGTGGACGTTCAGCCTCCACGCCCTCGTCAACGAGGGTTTCATGACGCTGTTCTTCTTCCTCGTCGGTCTGGAGGTCAAACGCGAGCTCACCGTCGGCGAGCTCACCGACCGGTCGCGTGCGGTGGTGCCGATCGCAGCGGCCGTGGCCGGACTCATCCTCCCCGCCGGGATCTTCCTCCTCTTCAACCTCGCCGACGGCGAGTTCGACGCGTGGGGTGTGGTGATCTCCACCGACACCGCCTTCCTCCTCGGTGCCCTCGCGCTCATCGGGCCGAAGTTCTCCTCGCGACTGCGCACGTTCCTGCTCACCCTCGCCGTCGTCGACGACATCGGGGCACTGCTGGTCATCGGGCTCTTCTATAACAGCGGCCTGAACCCCGTGCCCTTCGTGATCGCCCTCGTGCTGATGGTGCTCATCGCCCTCGTGCGGTTCCTGCCGGTCGGGCGCGGCTTCGCCTACGGCGTGCTGGGGGCGGCGCTCTTCGTCGTCGTGTACCTCGCCGGCGTGCACCCCACGCTCGCCGGGGTCGCGGTGGCGCTGCTCATCCCCGTCTTCCCACCGCGGCGCAACGACGTCGAGCGGTCGGTCGAACTCACCCAGGCGTTCCGCGAATCGCCCAACCCCGCCTACGCGGCGGCGGTCACGCGCAGCCTCCGCGAATCGATCTCGATCAACGAACGCATCGACACGGGCCTGCGCCCCTACGTCTCCTTCGGCATCCTGCCCGTCTTCGCCCTCGCCAACGCCGGCGTGCACATCGACGGCGACACCCTCCGCGACGCGCTCGTCTCGCCCGTCGCGTGGGGCATCGTCGCCGGTCTCGTGCTCGGAAAGTTCATCGGCATCACCGTCGCCACCTGGCTGGTGGGCGTCGTCGGCCGCGGCCAGCTCGCGCCCGGCCTCAGCCTCCACCGCGTCGCCGGTGGCGCCGCGCTCTCGGGGATCGGCTTCACGATCTCGCTCTTCCTCGTGCCGATCGCCATCAGCGATCCGCACACGCAGGACCTCGCGCGCGTCGCCGTGCTCGCCGCATCCGTCATCGCGTTCTTCCTGGGGTGGGCGATCCTCACGGTCGGCGACCGGATCAGCCCGCCGCACCCGGTCGGCTTCAAGCTCGCGCGCCCGGTCGACCCGCAACGCGACCACATCAAGGGCTCGATGGACGCCCCGTACGAGATCGTCGAGTACGGCGATTTCGAGTGCCCGTTCTGCAGTCGTGCGACCGGATCGGTGGATGCGGTGCGCGAGCGCTTCGGCGACGACATCCGCTGGGTGTGGCGCCACCTCCCGCTCGACCAGCCGCATCCGCACGCGCAGGAGGCGGCCCAGGCCGCGGAGGCCGCGGCGATGCAGGGGCGCTTCTTCGAGATGGCGGGCAAGCTCTTCGCGCACCAGAAGAACCTCGAGCGCGACGACCTGTTCCGCTACGCGGAGATGCTCGGGCTCGACCCCGACCGCTTCGCCGACGACTTCGTCTCGCCGAAGGTCGCCCACCACATCCAGGACGACCGGCTCGACGCCGAGATCATGGATCTCAACACGACGCCGACGTTCTTCCTCAACGGCCGGCGGCACGTGGGTCCCTACGACTCGGCGAGCCTGATCCGCGGGCTGGAGAACAGCGCGCCGATGGCCGCGAAGACCCCCGCCATCTGAGAGTCCACGACACCCGGATGCTGCGGCACGCCCGCCCGGGTGTCTTGGACTCTCAGCGGGTGGGGCGGGGCGCGTCGGCGAGCAGCGAGGTCGCCAGCATCGTCGACCCGGCCACGGCGGCGGGCATGACGGCCACCGCCCCGAGCGGCACGAGGAAGCAGAGCTGGGTGGCGACGCCGAACCCGAGCGCCTGGCCGCGCCGCGAGCGGAGCAGGCGGCGGCGCTGCGCGCGGTCGACACCGCGAGCGGTGAGCGCGCGCGAGGTGAGCTCGTCGGTCAGCAGCCAGCCGGTGAGCACGACGCCGAGCACCGCGCCCGCCGCGCCGCCGACGACGGGCACGAGGCCGAGGAGCGCGGTCAGCAGCGCCACGCCGATGCCGCGTGCGATGAGCGACACGGTGTCTCCGAGGGCGCGCGCGAAGCCGTAGCGCACGTCGGGCACCTCGCCGAGCTCCTCCTCGACCGACCGCCAGATGCGGTCGTAGAAGGGCTCGCCGATCAGCAGCGTCAGGGCGGTGAACGACACGACGGCGATCACCAGCGCGGCACCGAGGGTCGCCGCCCCCGCGGCGAAGCGGACGACGGCGACCCAGATCTCGGGCCATCCGTCGGCGAAGGGGGTGACGGCGGTCGCGATGTCGGGGAGGAAGACGGCGAGGGTGATCACGCCCGCCAGCAGGACGAGACCCACGATGAGGGCGGGGACGAGTCCGGCGGCCATCACTCCCGGACGATGCCGCCACCAGCCGAATCCGCGCGCGAGCATGCGCACGCCCGCGCCGAACTGCTTCATGTCGCCAGCCTAGGGCGCCCGATACCGGCGCTCGGATGCGGAGGACTCAGGCGTGGGCGGACTGCGCGGCGTAATCGGGGAGCTCTTGCAGCGCCCAGGAATTGCCGTCGGGGTCGCGGAAGGTGACGAACCGGCCCCACGCCAGCTCGTCGACACCCTCGGCCTCGACGCCCACCGACCGCAGGTGCGCGAGCGCTTCGTCGGCATCGGCCACCACGATCTGGATCACGTCGAGGGTGCCGGGCTCGACTTTCGAGCCCAGCCCGGTGCCGATGGCGATGGAGCACGCCGACCCCGGCGGGGTGAGCTGCACGAAGCGCAGGTCGTCATCGACCTGCTGATCGTGGTCTGCGACGAATCCGATGCGGACGTAGAACTCCTTCGCCCGGTCGACGTCGGTGACGGGGACGAAGATGAGCTCGATCTTCCACTCCATGACGGTGCGCCTTCCTCTCGATGCGCTCAGCGTACGAGGGGGTGCGGACATGATCCAGAGGGCGGGGCGAGGCCGTCCTGCGACGTCAGCGGTCGTAGGCGGAGGCGCTGCGCACCGAGGCCATCACGGTGAACTTGCTGTTGCGGGCGACCTGCCGCGTGGGCCCGACGACCCGCTCGAGGGTCGGGCGGTAGAGGAGGGCGGAGTTCCACACCGTCCACAGCTCTCCGCCCGGGCGGAGCACGCGGGCGGCGTCGGCGAAGAGCCGCGCGGCGACCCCCTCGTAGACGGCCGCGCCTACGTGGAAGGGCGGGTTCAGGGCGATGAACGACACGCTCGCGTCGTCGAGCAGCGAGAGCAGGTCATCGCGTTCGACGCGCACGAGCTCGCTCACCCCGTTCGCCGCGGCGGTCGCGCGGGCCGACGCGACAGCGGCGGCCGACTGGTCGGAGGCGTAGGCGTGCAGACCCTGTCGGGCGAACGTCGCGGCGACGACGCCCGTGCCGCACGCCATGTCGACCACCGGGTCGTCGGCCGTGCCCCCGCCCGCCACCCGACCGGAGAGGTTGTCGAGCAGGAACCGCGTGCCGATGTCGACGGAGGTGCCCGCGAACACCCCGCCGTAGGCGCACACGACGAGCCCGTCGTGGGTGGCGCGCCGGGGTTCGGGATCGTGCCCTTGCTTCGGACCGCGCGCGACGAGCACGCGGGACTTCTGGCGGGCGTGGGTGACGTCGACCGTGTCGAAGTGGCGACGCAGCACGTCGTTCATCGCCACGGTCATGTGCTTGATGCGGCCACCCGCGAAGACCGTGACACCGCGGGAGGCGTGGCGCGCGATCAGCGCGGCGACGTCGTCGAGCTCGTCTAGCGACCTCGGCAGCCGAAGCAGCACGACCTCGGCGTCGCGCACGAGGTCGGCGTCGAACGGCAGCGACGAGAAGGCGTCGTCGTCGACCGAGAGCCGCTCGGCGTTCGCGGCGAGGGCGCGTTCACCGGTGAGCGGGTCCTGGTGGACGCGGATGCCGCGCGCCCCCTCGGCGGCGGAGGCGAGCGTGAGGGCGCCGTAGGTGTCGCCGATGACGACGAGCGAGCCCTCGTCGAGGGCCGTCCGCGCGCCGGTCGACTCGTCGAGGAGGAGGCGGTCGGCAGCATCCGCCGCGACGAGCTCGGGCGCCTCGACGTCGGGCCAGCGGCGGAGGGTGTCGAAGGGGAAGGTCATCCTCGCCACGGTAGTCGGCCCGCCGGCGGATGACGCATCGTGCGGGGCCGGGAATAGCCTGAGCGCGGATCCGTTGAACTTGATACGCACGCGCTCAACTACGTAATATCAAGTTGAGTCGCACAGGCTCACCTTCATCCAGGAGACATCAGGGACATGCCCGAAGACTTCACTTCCCCCCACGGCGACGGCGCGAGCTCGTTCGACGAGTTCCTCGCCCGCTACCTCGCCGGCGAGCAGGCGCGCGCGGAGCGGTCGATCGACCTCAGCCGTTTCCTCAGCTCCCGCACGCAGGAGGCGCTGCAGCGCGCCGGCCGGTTCGCGCTCGAGCGCGGTCAGCGCGAGCTCGACGCCCTGCACGTTCTGCGCATCCTCGTCGACCAGTCGCCGGCGAACGAGGCCGTCCAGCGCATCGGCGCCGACCCCCGCGCCATCGCTCGCGCCACCGAAGGACGGCTGCCCGCAGCATCCGCTCCCGCCGACGTCGACGGCGCGGTCGTCACCACCTCGGTGCAGCGCGCGCTCTTCCTCGCCTACCAGGTCGCCCGCAGCGCGGGTTCGACCTACGTCGACCCCGAGCACCTCTTCTTCGCGCTCGTGCTGGCGCAGGACGCGCCCGCCGGTCAGATCCTCGCCCAGGCGGGCGTCACCGCCGAAGCGCTGACGCAGGCCGTGCGCGAGACCGTGACCCCGGGCGCCGCCCGCACCGACGCCTCCGACACCGAGGCGTCGTCGGAGACCCCGATGCTCGACCGCTTCGGCACCGACCTCACGGCGCGCGCCGAGGCGGGCGACCTCGACCCCGTGATCGGACGCAGCGACGAGATCGAGCAGACGATCGAGATCCTCAGCCGACGCACCAAGAACAACCCGGTGCTCGTCGGCGAGGCGGGTGTCGGCAAGACGGCGATCGTCGAAGGACTCGCGTCGGCGATCGTCGCCGGCTCCGTGCCCGAGCAGTTGCGCGGCAAGCGCGTCATCGCGCTCGATCTTCCGGCGATGCTCGCCGGAACCCGCTACCGCGGCGACTTCGAAGAGCGCCTCACGCAGACCATGGACGAGGTCTCCGCACGCAAGGGCGAACTCATCCTCTTCATCGACGAGGTGCACACCGTCGTCGGTGCCGGCGGCGGGGGAGAGGGCGCGATGGACGCCGGCAACATCCTCAAGCCGCGCCTGGCGCGTGGCGACCTGCACCTCGTCGGCGCCACGACCCTCCGCGAGTACCGCACCATCGAGAAAGACCCGGCGCTGGAGCGCCGGTTCCAGCCCGTGCGTGTGGGCGAGCCTTCCATCGAAGACGCCGTGCTGATCCTCCGGGGTCTGCGCGCGGCCTACGAGGAGCACCACGGTGTGAGCTTCACCGACGACGCACTGCGCGCTGCGGTCGAGCTTTCCGACCGCTACGTGAGCGACCGCGTGCTGCCCGACAAGGCGATCGACCTGATCGATCAGGCGGGAGCCCGCCTGCGCCTCCGACTCGGCGTGAAGGTCGACGTGTCGGCCCTCGTCGCCCAGCTCGCGACCCTCGAGGCCGACAAGAACGCCGCCGTCTCGGCCGAGCACTACGAGGAGGCCTCCCGCATCCGCGATGAGATCTCGTCGGTGCAGGCCAAGCTGGATGCGGCGACCTCCGCGGGTGCGTCGGCGACGGCGTCGTCGGCCATCGTCGGCGAGCCCGAGATCGCCGCGGTCATCAGCCGCGCCACGGGGATCCCCGTGAACCGTCTCACCGAGACCGAGCGCGGGCGCCTCGCGACCCTCGAGAACGAACTGCACGGGCGCGTGATCGGGCAGGACGCTGCCGTGACCTCGGTCGCGACGGCCGTGCGCCGCAACCGCACCGGCATGGGGGACGCGAACCGGCCCGTCGGCTCGTTCCTCTTCCTCGGCCCGACCGGCGTCGGCAAGACCGAGCTCGCCAAAGCGCTCGCCGCCTCGCTGTTCGACGACGAGGGCGCGGTCATCCGCTTCGACATGAGCGAGTTCGGCGAGCGGCACACCGTGTCGCGTCTCGTCGGGGCCCCTCCGGGATACGTCGGATACGACGAGGCGGGCCAGCTCACCGAGCGCGTGCGGCGCAACCCGTACTCGATCGTGCTGTTCGACGAGATCGAGAAGGCGCACCCCGACGTGTTCAACCTGCTCCTGCAGGTGCTCGACGACGGTCGGCTCACCGACGGACAGGGCCGCACCGTCGACTTCCGCAACACCGTGGTGATCATGACGTCGAACATCGGCAGCGAGTTCCTCGCGTCGCGTGCGGGGGCCATCGGCTTCATCGCCGACGGAGGAGGAGCCACCGGGTTCGGATCCGAGAAGGATCTGCGCGACCGGGTGATGGGGCGTCTGCGCGAAGCCATGCGGCCGGAGTTCCTCAACCGCATCGACGACATCGTGCTGTTCCGCAAGCTCGACCGCGAGCAGCTGCGCGAGATCGTGCGGCTCATGCTCGGCACGACCGAGAAGCGCCTCGCCCGCCGCGAGGTGTCGATCGAGATCACCGAGACCGCGATCGACTGGCTCGCCGAGCACGGGTACGAGCCCGAGTACGGCGCGCGGCCCCTGCGTCGCCTCATCCAGCGCGAGATCGACGACCGCGTCGCCGACCTGTTCGTCACGGGCGCGCTCGTCGACGGCGGAGCGGTGACGGTGGATGCCGCTGACGGCGTCCTCACGGTGCGCCCCGCCGCCCTCGTGGCCCAGGCCGCCTGACCCCGGCCGACCGCCCCCTGACCGCGAGACGTCATCCCAGGCACGAGACTGCAGCCCAGAGCCGCAGTCTCGTCGCCAGGATGACGTCTCGCGGTCTGTGGCGGGGGCTGACAGAGTGGGAGGCATGACCGCACGCGTATCGATCGGGGTTGCCGGCACGCTCGGGCCGGAGGCCGTCGCACGTCTCGCGCCGGCGGTCGAGGCCGCCGGCTTCGCGGCGCTGTGGGTGAACGACACCCCCGACGGCGACGCGCTCGCCGCCCTCGCCGCCGCCGCCGAGGTCACCGACCGCCTGATCCTCGCGACGGGCGTCATCCCCGTCGACCGACGCTCGGCCGACACGATCGCCCGCGAGGTGCTCACCTCGGGGATCCCGCAGGAGCGGCTCGTGCTCGGCATCGGCTCGGGCGTCTCCCCGAAGGGTGCGCTGGCACGCGTCGGCGACGCCGTCGACGCGCTGCGATCAGAGCTCGACGCCCGCGTGGTGGTCGGGGCGCTCGGGCCGAAGATGCGGATGCTGGGAGCCGAACGCGCCGACGGAGTCCTGCTGAACTGGGTTCCCGCCCTTGCGGCGGCCGCCCAGTCCGCAGAGCTCCACGCGGCATCCGCCGACACCCGCGTGTGCGTCTACGTGCGCACCGCGATCGACCCCGCAGCATCCGCCCGGCTCGCGGCCGAGACCGCCCGGTACGCCTCGTATCCGAACTACGCGGCGAACTTCGCTCGGCTGGGGGTCGACGCGACGGAGACGACCTTCCGAAACGAGGCGGAACTGCGCGAAGGCCTTCCTGCGTACCGGGCCGCGGTCGACGAGGTCGTGCTGCGCGCGATCACCGCCGACGACGGGGTCGATGCGCTGCTCGACTTCGTCGCCCGCACCGCCCCCTGACGCGGGCCCGCCGACTAGGCTCGCCCCCATGCAGCAGCGCACCCTCGGACGCACCGGCTTCTCCGTCTCGCCCATCGGCCTCGGCACCTGGCAGCTCGGTGCCGACTGGGGTGACGTCGACGAGGCCAGCGCCTTCGACGTGCTCGGCGCCTCGGTCGAGGCCGGAGTGACGTTCTTCGACACGGCCGACGTCTACGGCGACGGACGCAGCGAGCAGTTCATCGGGCGCTTCCTCGCGCAGCGTCCCGATCACGGCATCACCGTCGCGACCAAGATGGGCCGGCGCGGCCCGCAGGAGCCGGCCGAGTTCACCCTCGACCACTTCCGTGCGTGGACCGACCGCTCGCGCGAGAACCTGGGCGTCGACACGCTCGACCTCGTGCAGCTGCACTGCCCGCCGACGCCGGTGTTCTCGAGCGACGCGGTCTACGACGCTCTCGACACCCTCGTCGCCGAGAAGCGGATCGCCCACTACGGCGTGAGCGTCGAGACCTGCGACGAGGCGCTCGCCGCCATCGCGCGCCCGGGCACGGCGACCGTCCAGATCATCGTCAACGCGTTCCGGCTCAAGCCGCTCGACGAGGTGCTCCCGGCGGCGGCCGAGGCCGGCGTCGGCATCATCGTGCGCGTGCCGCTCGCCTCGGGCCTGCTCAGCGGCAAATACACCGAGAACACCACGTTCGCCGCATCCGACCACCGCACCTACAACCGCGACGGCAGCGCGTTCGACGTGGGCGAGACCTTCGCGGGCGTCGACTTCGAGACCGGCGTGCGGGCCGCGCGCGAGTTCGCCGCACTCGTGCCCGAGGGAGTCGCCCCCGCCGCCGCCGCGCTCTCGTGGGTCGCGAACCTGCCCGGCGTGACGACCGTCATCCCCGGCGCGCGCAACCGTTCGCAGGCGGAGGGGAACGCCGCGGCGGCGGCGGTGACGCTGCCCGGCGACTTCGACGCGGGCGTGCACGAGATCTACGACCGCTACTTCCGCGAGGCCGTGCACCCGCGCTGGTGACACCCGTCGCTGGCAGACTGGAAGCATGAGCGAATCCGCCGGTCGTCGACGACTCCGCACGACCGGGCGGTGGTCGCTGGCAGCTCTCCTGCTGGGCGCCGGCCTGTCGCATCTGACCTGGGGGCGTCGCGGCTACCGCATCGTCGTGCCCGAGTGGGCGGTGCGGATGCTGCGTCTCGACAAAGACGCGATCGTGGTCGCGTCGGGCGTGGTCGAGGGGCTGCTCGGGGCGGCGCTTCTCGTGCTGCCGCGAGACCGGTCGCGCATCGGCGGGCTGATCGCGGCGTTCTTCGTCGCGGTCTTCCCCGGGAACGTGCACCACTGGCGCAGCGGGCGGCCGGTGCCCGGCATGCGCACCGATCGCGCCCGGTTCGCCCGGCTCTTCCTGCAGCCGGTGCTCGTCGCGTGGGCGATCTGGGCCACCCGATCTGACGGTGGCAGCCGATGACGCGCCGCGCGGTCGTCGCCGGCGGGAGCGGGTTCGTCGGCACCGCAGTCATCGCGTCCCTGCGCGACGAGGGGTATCTCGTCACGCAGATCGGCCGGCGCGGGCCCGACGCCTCGTGGGGCGACGCCGACGGCATCCGTCGCACGATCGACGGGGCCGACCTGCTCGTGAACCTCGCCGGCAAGAGGGTGGACTGCCGGTACACCGACGCGAACCGCGACGAGATCCTGCGCTCGCGCGTGGAGACGACGCGGGAGCTCCGCGAGGCGGTCGCAGCGGTCGAGGCGCCCCCGGCCGTCTGGCTGAACGCGAGCACCGCGACGATCTACCGGTACGCCCTCGATCGCCCGCAGTCCGAGGACGGCGGCGATCTCGGGTCGGGCTTCTCCGTTGACGTGGCCCGGGCATGGGAGCATGAGCTCTTCGCCGACGACCTCCCCGCCACCCGCCGCGTCGCGCTGCGCATGGCGATCGTGTTCGGCGACGGCCCGGCGACGGCGATGCTCCTGCGGCTCGCCCGCCTCGGGCTCGGCGGGCCGCAGTACGACGGCCCGTGGTTCCCGCACCGCCGCTACCGCGGCATCGGCGAGCATCCGACCGGCGACGACCGAGCGCCGTGGCACCGGTCGAGGGGTCGTCAGCGCTTCAGCTGGATCCACCTCGACGACGTGGTCGGCTCGATGCGGTTCGTTCGGGAGACGCCGTCGCTGTCGGGGCCGATCAACCTGTCGTCGCCGAATCCGACCGACAACCGCAGTCTGATGGCAGCGCTGCGGCGGGCGGTGGGCGCCCCGGTCGGACTCCCGGCGGCCCGGTTCATGCTGGAGCCGGCGCTGTGGGCGCTCGGCGCCGAATCGGAGCTGCTGCTGAAGAGCCGCTGGGTGGTGCCCGATCGGCTTCTGGAGGCCGGCTACTCCTTCCGCTATCCCGAACTGGAGCCCGCGCTCCGGGACGTGGCACGGCGCTAGGCGCGGCGGCTCCGCATCGCCTTCGTATGGGTGGTGGCGGTGTCGGCCGCCAGTCGTGCGTACTCGGCGGACTCGCGGGCGACGAGTGCCACTCGCCCGTCCGCGTCGGAGTGCACTCCCCACCCGTACCGCTTGCCGAGGGGCGACGAGCGCATGCAGGGCTGCCCCTTCGAGAAGAACAGCGTGCGGGCGTCGGGCCAATCGGCCTCGGGGATCCCCGCGCGTCGCGCATGGGTGGCGAAGACGACGTCGTCGGAGGTCAGGGAGTACGGATGCTGCGAGATGAGCTCGTAGTGCAGCTGCGCGATCGTCGGCTGCTCCCTGGCGGGCGGCTCGACCGCGTGATCGACCGGCGAGTCGTCGGCGAGCTCGATGAAGGTGTCGACGTAGTTCGTGGTGTGCACGTTCGCTTCTCCTTTCGCGCCGAGGCTACTCCGCGCGCCCGACACCGGTGTCGGAGGTCGGTGCGATGATTCGAGGATGCTGCTCGCCGACCTCGTCACGACCCTCGACGCGGTCAGCGCAACGCGCTCGCGTCTCGCCAAGACCCAGGCTCTCGCCGATCTCCTCGCCGTCGCGCGCCCCGAGGAGATCGAGGCGCTGGTGGGTCTCGCGACCGCATCGCTCCGGCAGGGGCGGCTCGGTGTGGGCTGGCGATCGCTCGAGGCGCTCGAGGTGTCGCACGCCGACGGGTCCACGCTGACGATCGGCGAGGTCGACGAGACGTTCACCGCACTCGCGGCCGTCGGCGGGGCAGGATCCGCGGCCGAGCGCACCTCGATGCTGCGCGGGCTCGCCGCGCGCGCGACCGCGGCCGAATGGGACTACCTCACGCACGCGATGCTCGGCGAATTGCGCACCGGTGCCCTCGAGGGCCTCCTGCTCGACGCGATCGCCCGTGCCGCCGATCGCGACCCCGCCGTCGTGCGGCGGGCGGCGATGCTCTCGGGCGACACCGGAATGACCGCGCGCATCGCGCTCACCGAGCCCGCCGGGGCGCTCTCCGAGATCGGACTCGTCGTGGGCACCCCCGTGATGCCGATGCTCGCGGCGACCGCCGCCACCGTGCGCGACGCGCTCGCAGAGTTCGGCACGGCCTCCGTCGAGTACAAGCTCGACGGCGCCCGTATCCAGGTGCACCGCCGGGGCGACGAGGTGCACGTCTACACGCGCTCGCTCGCCGAGGTGACTCACCGCGTGCCCGAGATCGTCGAGGTCGTGCGAGCTCTCCCGGCCGATGACGTCATCCTCGACGGCGAGACGCTGGCGCTCGACGAGAGCGGTGCGCCGCGGCCCTTCCAAGACACGATGGCCCGCTTCGGCGCCGACGTGGCGCGCGAGGTCGTCCTGCGACCGCGCTTCTTCGACATCCTCCACCTCGACGGTCGCGATCTGCTCGACGAGCCCCAGTCCGTCCGCGCGTCCGAGCTCGCCCGCATCGTCGGCGAGCTGCGCGTGCCGGCGCTCGTCACCGACGACGCCGACGCCGCCGACGACTTCGCGCGCGGCGCGCTCGACGCCGGGCACGAGGGCGTCATGGTGAAGGCGGTCGATGCGCCCTACATGGCCGGACGCCGCGGTAAGACCTGGCTGAAGGTGAAGCCCGTGCACACGTTCGACCTGGTCGTGCTGGGCGTCGAGCGCGGTTCCGGACGCCGTTCGGGCTGGCTGTCCAACCTGCACCTCGGCGCCTACGACCCCGACGGCGAATTCGGCCAGCCCGGCGGATTCGTCATGGTCGGCAAGACCTTCAAGGGTCTGACCGACGAACTCCTCCGCTGGCAGACCGAGTACTTCCCGACGATCGCGACCGCCGAGACGGCCTACGCGCTGACGCTGGCACCGTCGACCGTCGTCGAGATCGCGATCGACGGCGTGCAGCGGTCGACGAGGTATCCGGGCGGTGTGGCCCTGCGCTTCGCCCGGGTGAAGGCCTACCGGCCCGACAAGCGAGCGCCCGAGGCCGACACCATCCAGACGCTGCGCCGGATGCTCCGCGACTGACGGCCACGCGCAGCGGGGCTCGTGTCAGGATGGCGTGATGACGCGCGCACAGGCCCCCGATGGCGAACTCGAGTTCCGGAGCTTCGGCGCAGCGGGCGCGGCCCGCACGGTGCTCGTCCTACGGGTGGGCGCGGTCGCGCTGCTCGACCCCGACCCGTCGGCGACGCTCGATCACGACGTGAGACTGATGGCCGTGCAGCTGGACGAGGTCGAGCTCGACGACCCTCCCACCTACGGCGGGGAGACCCCGGCGGCCTCCACGGCCGCCGCGCTGGCGGATCTCGTGCGTCGCGAGGTGCCGGGCGCGGTGATCGGTCTCGTCGCCGAGCGCGACGCCGTGCCGCTCGGAGTGGCCCTCGCCGCCTCGGCGGGCACCCTCGTCGATCGACTGGCCCTCGTCGACGTCCGCGTGCCCGAGAGCGCTCTCGTGGGCGATCTGCTCGCCGAGGAGTCGGCGGCCGTCGCCGCGCCCTCGATCGTCGTCTCTGCAGCACAGGACGAGGCGTCCGCGCGCTGGTACGCCGACAGGCTCCGCGAGAGCGAGGTGCGCGTGGTCGAATCCGGTGACAACGGGGTGAGCCTCACGCACGTCTGGGACGTCGTGCTCGGCCACGTCGCCCCGCAGCCCGCCGAGGAGCATGCCTCGGGCGTCGGCGCCTGAGGCGTGCTCAGGCGGGTCGCACCACCGAGCGCACGACGACCACGTTCGACGCCTCGTCGACCTCGACGACCTCGGGGTGGGCCTTCACGAAGTCGGAGAAGCTGCGGAACCCGAGCCCCTTCTCGCTGAACGACGGGTCGAGGCGCTTCATCAGGTCTTTGAGCGCCGAGGCGTGGAGCCACTCCTCGTCGGCGCGTTCATTCTCCAGCTGCAGCGCCCGCTCCAGCAGGTTCACCGACGGGTCGGTCGATCGTTTGCGAGCCCGACTGCGGGCGGGCGCAGCATCCTTCTTCGAGGGCGTCTCCCGCACGACCCCCGGGAGGGAGTCGTAGGCGTCGAACCGGTCGCACGCCGAGGCGAGCGCCTTCGCGGTCGACCCGGCGACGCCCACGCCCACGACGTAGCGGCCGAGGCGCTTGCACCGCTGGGCCAGCGGCACGTAGTCGGAATCCCCGGCGACGATGACCACGTGCGTGAGGTCGGGCAGGCGGAACATGTCTTCGACGGTATCCACGGCGAGACGTATGTCGGCGCCGTTCTTCGCGTAGGCGGCGGCGGGGAACAGCTGCACCAGATCGATCGATCGAGCGACGAGCTGAGCACGGTATTCCGCGTTCACGGGCGACGACCAGTCGGCATATGCCCTCGTGAGCACGAGAGTGCCGAAGGACGCCGCGTAGTCGATGATCGCTCCGACGTCGATCGTCGCCGCAGCCAGGCGCTCGGCGACCTCGGGGGAGACGGGGTTCTCCGCGATCCGCTGGCGGTCGCGAGAATACGCGTTACGACCGTGGACACGGTCGTACCACGACATCACGATGTTGTCGAAGTCCAGATAGACGGCGACACGGGCGGTCTGCGTTTCGGGCATTGCTCCAGTCTGCTCCCGTCAGCCCTCGTCGGGGTACCGCAGTCCGATCTGCGCGCGCACGGCGTCGAGCGTGCCCATGATCGCGACCGTCTCGTCGATCGGCAGCACGTCGCCGACGACATTCCCCTCGGCGACGAGCTTCTCGGCGTGCAGCGCTTGGTACTGCATCCCGCGACCCTCGATCTCGGCGCGGAACTCCTCGATGACCTCACCGTCGGGGCGGGTCACACGGAACGAGGTCGGGGTGTACCAGACCCGGTCGATGTCGATGCGTGCCTCGGTGCCGACGATGTGCGCGGTGTTCGGGCCGGCGCCCCGCGACGACGACACCGTCGTGGAGAGCGCGCCGTCCTGATGCCGGAAGATCGTGGCGATCTCCGCGTCGGTGCCGGCGTCCGAGATCCGCGCCTGCGCCGTGATCTCGGACGGTTCGCCCAGGACGTCCCAGGCGAACGACACCGGATAGATCCCGAGGTCGAGCAGGGCGCCCCCTCCGAGGTCGATCGCGTTCAGCCGGTGCGTCGGGTCGTCGCTGATCTTCTGCGTGTGGTCGGCGAAGAGCGTCCGCACCTCGCCGAGAACCCCGGATGCGACGAGCTCGCGGATCCGGATCATGTGCGGCAGGTAGCGGGTCCACATCGCCTCCATGGCGAGGAGCCCGCGCTCCGCCGCGCGATCGCGCACCGCGGCCGCCTCCGTCGCGTTGAGGGTGAAGGGCTTCTCGACCAGCACGTGCTTGCCGTGGTCGAGGGCGAGGAGGGCGTTCTCGGCGTGGAACGGATGCGGCGTCGCGACGTACACGATGTCGACCTCGGGGTCGGCGACCAGGTCCTCGTACGAGCCGTATGCGCGGGGTATGCCGAACTCGGCGGCGAACTGCTCGGCCGCCTCGATCCGGCGTGAGCCGACGGCCGAGACCGTGCGCCCCGCCGTCTTCAGGTCGCTCGTGAATGCGTGGGCGATCCCGCCCGTGGCGAGGATGCCCCATCGAAGTCCGTCCATGGCTCCGAGACTATCCGGGCGTAGTCTCGACGGGTGTCGTCCCCGGTCGAGAGATTCCGCGAATTGCTGCGCATCCCCACGGTCTCGCACGTCGATCCGGGCCGTGTCGACCTGGCCGCCTTCGACGCATTCCACGACGCTCTCGAACGCCTCTATCCCCGAATCCACGCGGCACTCGAGCGCGAGGTCGTGAGCGATCACGCGCTCCTCTACCGGTGGCGCGGGGCGAGCGATGCCGACCCTCTCGTGCTCATGGCGCACATGGACGTGGTCCCCGTCGTCGCGGAGGAGTGGCAGCATCCGCCCTTCGCGGCCGACCTCACCGGAACCGGCGCCACGATCCACGCCCGGGGCGCCATCGACGACAAAGGCGCACTGGTGGCGATCATGGAGGCCGTGGAGGCCCTGCTCGCCGACGGCACGACGCCGTCGCACGACGTCTACCTCGCGTTCGGTCACGACGAGGAGATCGGCGGTACCGGTGCGCAGGCGATCGTCGACGTGCTGCACGCGCGAGGTGTGCGCCCGGCACTCGTGATCGACGAAGGGGGCGCGGTCGTCCGCGGGGCCGTGCCGGGCGTCTCGGCGCCGACGGCCATGATCGGCGTGGCCGAGCGCGGCATCCTCTCGCTCGGGCTCACGGTTCCCGAACGCGGAGGGCACGCCTCGACCCCGCCGGCGATGCCCGCGACGGCGAGGCTCGCCCGCGCGATCGACCGCCTGCGCCGTCGTCCGTTCCCCCGTCGCCTCGCCCCGCCGGTGCGCGCCATGCTCGCGACCGCCGCACCGCACGCCTCGCGGTCGCTGCGCCCCGTCCTGCGCCGACTCGACAGGTTCGGTCCGCTGCTGGCCCGCGTGCTGTCGCGCCTCGGCCCCGAGCTCAACGCGATCGTGCGCACCACCGCGGTCGTCACCGAGCTGTCGGGCTCCGACGGGCAGAACGTGCTCGCGACACGCGCTCGGGCCACCGTCGACATCCGCCTCCTGACCGGAGACACGGTCGACTCGGCGGTCGCGCACGTCCGACGCGCCGTCGCCGACCCCCTCGTCGAGATCGACGTGCTGCGGGGGAGCGACCCCTCAGCCGTGTCGCCGTGGCGCGGCGACTCCTGGCAGCGGATCGCCCGCGCGGTGCGCGTGTCGCTCGGCGACGACGTCGTGCCGCTTCCCTACCTGCAGCTCGGTGCGAGCGACAGCAGGTGGTTCACCCGCATCAGCGACGCCGTCTACCGGTTCGCGCCGTTCACCCTGAGCGCCGACGAGCGCGCGGCGCTCCACTCGCACGATGAGCGGATCGGGGTCGACACGTGGCTGCGCGGGATCGAGTTCTACCGGGCGGTCATCCTCGACCGGTGAGCGGTCGCGGGGGGTCGTCCGACACCCCCAGGAGGAACGCGGCGATGCCGGTGGCGGTGCCCTCGAGCACCGGGCCGCGACCGAACGACCAGTCGGCGTCGGTCGCCCTCACGGTGCGGCCCTTCACCACCGCGCGGCGGTCGAACGGGGCGGATCCGGCGAGCCGCAGCGCCACGACGCCGGCCGTGGTCGCGTCGAGGCCGGGGTCGGTGTCGGCGGAGCGGGCGAGGAGCAGCAGCGCTCGCGCACCGGAGGCCAGGGCGCGCGCGCGACGGCGTCGACCGGTGCGAATGGCCTCGCCCAGGCGCGTGAGGCCCGCGGGCGTCGACGCGACCGCGAGGGCGGCGAACTCGTCTCGCAGGTCGGCATGGTCCAGGAAGGCCGGGAGCAACGGCCCACGGCCGGCCGCGTCGGCCGCGATGATCGCGGATGCGCGATCGACGATGTCGGCGAGGGCGCCTCGTCGGTCGTTCGACACACCGGTCTCGGCACCTCTCGGTCCACCGCTCAGCGGCAGGAAACGCGCGAAGTCCGACATCGCGCCAGTGTATTGGCGCGGTGGGAATGTGACAGAATCCGTTGCGAGTCGAGCGATGTGACTGTCACATGCTCGCAGCCGGCCCGAAACGCCTCCGACGAGGATGTCGCGTGTGACCGTGCACATGCAGGAGGCGGTAGATGAGCGACGACGCGGGAGGGCGACGGCCCAGCATCCGTGATGTCGCGCGCCTCGCCGAGGTGTCGCATCAGACCGTCTCGCGCGTGCTCAACGATCATCCGAGCATCCGCCCGGAGACGCGTGCGCGGGTGGTCGAGGTCATGGCTCAGCTGCAGTACCGGCCGAATCGCGCCGCGCGAGCACTGGTGACGTCGCGGTCGCAGACGATCGGGATCCTCGCCGCCGGCTCGACGAACTACGGCGCCGCCTCGAGCATCGCCGCGATCGAGACGGCGGCCCGCACGCGCGGCTACTGGGTGAGCACCGCGAACATCGACGTCAAGGATCCCGAGTCGATACCCGCCGGCATCGCCCATCTGATGGCGCAGTCCGTCGACGGGCTCGTCGTCATCGCGCCCCAGGTGCGGGTGCTCCGGGCGCTGGCGGCCGAGCAGCTCGACGTGCCGTACGTGACCCTCCAGTCGACCGAACTGGACGCCGACCACACCCTCTCGGTCGACCAGGTCGCCGGTGCACGACTGGCGACACGGCACCTGATCGAGCTCGGACACCGCAGCATCTACCACCTGGCCGGACCTCAGGACTGGATCGAGGCGGAGGCGCGGATGCGGGGGTTCCTCGCCGAGATGTCGGCGAGCGACATCCCGACGACGGCGCCGATCCTCGGCGACTGGACGGCGGAGTTCGGATACTACGCGGGGCGCGAGATGCTCGGGGTCCGCGATTTCACGGCGATCTTCTCCTCGAACGACCAGATGGCGCTCGGTCTGCTGCACGCCATCCGCGACGAGGGTCTCGAGGTGCCGAGGGACGTGAGCATCGTGGGATTCGACGACATCCCCGAGGCCGCCCACTTCTGGCCGCCGCTCACCACCGTGCGCCAGGACTTCGCCGAACTCGGTCGACGCTGCGTCGATGTGCTGCTCGGTTCCACCGACGCGGAGGCGACGTCGCTCGTGCCCGAGCTGGTCGTCCGCCGCTCCAGCGGGCCGGTTTCGCGCCTCTGAACCCGGCGTTACCAAGCTGAGACGTGCCGCGCTTGACAGTGGCGCCGCGGACCTGGCTATAGTTGCGCAATGTGAACGGTCACATGACCGGATCACGAGGGTGTGACGAAGGAGTCGTGATGGGCGCTGGCGATGCCGCCGAGCTGCACGACCCGTACGTGGCAGGCGTGAAGACCGAGGTCGCCGTCGCGCGTGTGCGGGCCGATGTGGCGGCTCTCCACGGCGAGCTGGTCCGTTACGGACTCGTCGTCTGGACGGGCGGCAACGTGTCGGGCCGCGTGCCCGGGGCCGACCTGTTCGTCATCAAGCCGTCGGGCGTGTCGTACGACGACCTCGCCCCCGAGAACATGATCGTCTGCGACCTCGACGGCCAGGTCGTCGAGGGGACGCCGGGGAGCAGCCGGGCGCCCTCAAGCGACACGGCGGCGCACGCGTTCGTGTACCGGAACCTTCCCGAGGTCGGCGGCATCGTCCACACGCACTCGACCTATGCCGTGGCGTGGGCGGCGCGCGGTGAAGAGATCCCGTGCACGATCGTGGCCGCGGCCGAGGAGTTCGGCGGACCGGTGCCGGTGGGTCCCTTCGCCATCGTCGGCGACGACTCGATCGGGCGCGGCATCGTCGAAACCCTTCGTGATTCGCGCTCCCGCGCCGTGCTGATGCGCAGCCACGGTCCGTTCACGATCGGCCAGACGCCCCGCGACGCCGTGCGGGCCGCCGTGGTGCTCGAGGACGTCGCACGCACGGTGCACATCGCCCGCGAGGGCGGCGCGGTGGAGCCCCTCCCCGCCGAGGCGATCGACCGCCTCCACGAGCGCACCCGGTCGCTCGACCACCAGACCACCGTCGAGCGCCGGGTCACCCCGCCGCGTCGCGGTCGCCGTTCGGAGAAGACCTCCGGTCGGACAGCAGATAAATGAACACCGAAACACCAAGACGAAGAAGTCCTATGAAAGGAATCACTGTGAAAGGCAAGAAGATTCTCGTCGCGGCGGTCGCCGCGGGAGCACTCCTGCTTTCGGCCTGCTCCGGCGGCTCGACCGGCGGCACCGGCGACGGCGGCGGAGACGGCGGCCTCATCGGCGTCGCGATGCCCACCAAGAGCTCCGAGCGCTGGATCCAGGACGGCAACGCCGTCAAGGCAGCCCTCGAGGAGCAGGGCTACACCGTCGACCTCCAGTACGCAGAGGACGACATCCCCACGCAGGTCTCGCAGATCGAGAACATGATCACCAAGGGCGCGGAAGCGCTCATCGTGGCCTCGATCGACGGCACGACGCTGACCGAGGTGCTGCAGAACGCCGCGGACTCCGACATCCCCGTCATCGCCTACGACCGCCTCATCCGCGACTCGGAGAACGTCAACTACTACGCGTCGTTCGACAACTTCCTCGTCGGTCAGCAGCAGGCGTGGTCGGTTCTCAACGGACTCGGTCTGACCGAGCTCGACGGCACCGCGATCGCGGGCGCGCCGGCAGGCCCGTTCAACATCGAGCTGTTCGCCGGTTCGCCCGACGACAACAACGCGACCTTCTTCTTCAACGGCGCCATGGACGTGCTCCAGCCGCTGATCGACGACGGAACGCTCGTGGTCAAGTCGGGTCAGACCGACTTCCAGCAGGTCGCCACGCTCCGCTGGGACGGCGAGACCGCCCAGAGCCGCATGGAGGACATCCTCACGGCGACCTACTCCGACGGCACGCAGGTCGACGCGATCCTGTCGCCCTACGACGGCATCTCGCGCGGCATCATCTCGGCACTCACCGACGCCGGCTACGCCGTCGGCGCCGAATGGCCGATCATCTCCGGCCAGGACGCCGAGCTCGACTCGGTCAAGGCCATCAACCGCGGTGAGCAGTACGCGACCATCTTCAAGGACACGCGTCAGCTCGCTCAGGTCTCCGTCGACATGGCGGTCGCCCTGCTCAACGACGAGGAGCCCGAGGTCAACAACACCACGGACTACGACAACGGCGTGAAGGTCGTGCCGTCGTACCTCCTCGACCCGGTGATCGTGGTCAAGGACAACATCACCGAGGTTCTCGTCGACAGCGATTACTGGACCGCGGACGAGGTCGCCGGCTAACACCCGAAGAAACGACGGGCCGGGCGGCGGGAGCCGCCCGGCCCTGTCTGGGGAGAGGAGAGACGGCATGGCCGACAACATTCTGGAGATGCGCGGGATCACCAAGACGTTCCCGGGGGTGAAGGCGCTGTCGAACGTGACGCTGAGCGTCGCCCGCGGCGAGGTCCACGCGATCTGCGGCGAGAACGGTGCGGGGAAGTCGACCCTGATGAAGGTGCTCTCGGGTGTCTACCCGCACGGCACCTACGAGGGCGCGATCGTGTTCGAGGGCGAGGAGGTGGCGTTCAAGAACCTCCGCGACAGCGAGGCGAAGGGCATCGTCATCATCCACCAGGAGCTGGCGCTGAGCCCGTACCTGTCGATCGCCGAGAACATCTTCCTCAACAACGAGCGCGCCTCGGGCGGACTCATCGACTGGAACAAGACGAACTTCGAAGCCGCGGCGCTGCTCAAGCGCGTGGGGCTCCGCGACAACCCGACGACGAAGATCAACCAGATCGGCGTCGGCAAGCAGCAGCTGGTCGAGATCGCGAAGGCGCTGTCGAAGGAGGTCAAGCTCCTCATCCTCGACGAGCCGACGGCGGCGTTGAACGACGAGGACTCCGCCCACCTGCTCGATCTCATCCTCCAGCTCAAGGCGGAGGGCGTGACATCGATCATCATCAGCCACAAGCTGAACGAGATCAAGCGCGTCGCCGACTCCGTCACGGTCATCCGCGACGGTAAGACGATCGAGACGATCTCGCAGGGCGACGTCACCGAGGACCGCATCATCAAGGACATGGTCGGTCGCGATCTCGAACACCGCTACCCCGACCACGAGCCCCAGATCGGCGAGGAGCTGCTCCGCGTCGAGGACTGGACGGCCCACCACCCCCAGGACCCCACGCGCGTCATGGTCGACAACGTGTCGATCAACGTGCGCGCCGGTGAGATCGTCGGCATCGCCGGCCTCATGGGAGCCGGTCGCACCGAGTTCGCGATGAGCCTGTTCGGCCGCAGCTACGGCACGCGGATCAGCGGCAAGGTGTTCATGCGCGGCAAGGAGATCAAGACCCGCACGGTCGCCGAGGCGATCGACAACGGCTTGGCCTACGCGACGGAGGACCGCAAGACGTTCGGGCTCAACCTGATCGAGGACATCAAGCGGAACGTCTCGATGGCTTCGCTCAAGAAGCTCGAGAAGGCCGGCCTCGTCAACGACAACGAGGAGTTCAAGGTCGCGAACGAGTACCGCCGCGACCTGAACATCAAGGCGCCCAACGTGCTGGTCAAGACCGGGAAGCTCTCCGGCGGCAACCAACAGAAGGTGGTGCTGTCGAAGTGGATCTACTCCGACCCCGAGGTGCTCATCCTGGATGAGCCCACCCGCGGCATCGACGTCGGTGCGAAGTACGAGATCTACACGATCATCAACAGGCTCGCAGCATCCGGCAAGGGGATCATCGTGATCTCCTCCGAGCTGCCGGAGCTGCTCGGCATCTCCGACCGCGTCTACGCGCTGTCGGAGGGGCGGATCACGGGCGAGCTGCCGATCGCCGAGGCGACACCCGAATCCGTCCTCAAGCTCATGACCATCGAGAATCCGCGCTGACGCGGCCACAGGAGCACGACATGACCAACAACACCGAAGCCGTCGGGGCGCAGATCAATCCGCCGGACAACAAGTTCACGCGCTGGTTCACGCACATCCTGACCGACCTCGGCCGCAACGGCATCTTCATCGCCCTCATCGCGGTCGTGGTGCTGTTCACGATCCTGACCAACGGCATCCTCCTGCGTCCGCAGAACATCTCCAACCTGGTGGTGCAGAACGGGTACATCCTGGTGCTGGCCATCGGCATGGTGATGGTCATCATCGCCGGCCACATCGACCTCTCGGTCGGTTCGGTCGCCGCCTTCGTCGGAGCGATCTCGGGCGTCTTCGCGGTGAAGATGGGGATGCCCTGGTGGCTGGCCGTCATCCTCTCCCTCGCGATCGGCGCCCTGGTGGGCGCGTGGCAGGGGTTCTGGATCGCCTTCGTCGGCATCCCCGCCTTCATCGTGACCCTCGCGGGCATGCTCATCTTCCGAGGCCTCGCCCTCGTCGTGCTCGGCAACGCGAACATCGGCTCGTTCCCCGACGAGTACCGGGCGCTCGGCAACGGGTTCCTCTCGGGCATCTTCGGTGAGAGCGAACCAGACATCTTCACCCTCGCAGTCGGCGCGGTCGTCGTGATCGCCCTCGTCGTGCAGCAGGTGCGCACCCGCGCCGGGCGTCGCAAATACGGTCAGGACGTCGAGCCCATCGTGTGGTTCATCGTCAAGCTCGTGCTGATCTCGGCGGCGATCGGGTTCTTCGTCTACTCGCTCGCCGGCTACAAGGGCGTGCCCGTCACGCTGATCATCCTGGCGGTGCTCGTGATGGTCTACGGCATCGTCATGAACCGCACGGTGTTCGGTCGCCACATCTACGCGATCGGCGGCAACCGTCACGCGGCCGAGCTGTCGGGCATCAAGACCCGCCGGGTCGACTTCTGGCTGTTCGTGAACATGGGCTTCCTCGCCGCCCTGGCCGGACTCATCTTCACCGCGCGTCTGAACCTCGCCGGCCCCAAGGCGGGCGACGGCTTCGAGCTCGAGGCGATCTCGGCGGCCTTCATCGGTGGAGCGGCGGTGCAGGGCGGCGTCGGAACCATCGGCGGCGCCATCATCGGTGGTCTCATCATCGGTGTGCTGAACAACGGTATGTCGATCATGGGTATCGGCATCGAGTGGCAGCAGGCCGTGAAGGGCCTGGTGCTCCTCCTCGCCGTCGCGTTCGACGTCTACAACAAGCGCCGCTCGGGCAACTGACGCCCGCGCGCACCGAACGCCCCGCCCCGCTCCGGGCGGGGCGTTCGTGCGTGCGTGCACCGCAGCATCCCGACCGCCGGGGCTCGCGGTCACCCGAGCGAGACCGCGGCCTCGAGGGTGAGCCAGGCGCCGAGCTGCACCGACAGGTCGCGTTCGGGTGCGTCGGGCGCCGGGTCGGCCGGGGTCTTCGCGTCGGCCGAGAAGACCGGCAGCCCATCGATCGTGGCGCGACCGGTCCAGAGGGCGTCGGCGTTCGCGATCACGAGGGAGCGGGCGGATGCTGCAGCCCTCTCGAGCGGCGCAGCATCCGGCTCCCCGGCCTGCGCCCGCGCGTGCAGTGCGGATGCGGCCTCGGCCAGGTAGCGGCACGCGATGCCGGCGAACAGCCCGCGGTCGCCTCCTCCCGCGCCCGGAAGGAGGAGCGACGGCCCGGTCCACGCGGCGATCGCCCCCACGAGGGAGGCCGCGCGGGACGCGAAGCGCGCGTCGTCGGCGGCGAGCGCGGCCGCCGCCCCCAGCGCGACACCCTGGCAGTACGTGTACAGCTCGGTCGCCCGGCGGGTCTCGACACCGTGTTCGACGACGACCCCGTCGATGATCAGCCCGCTCGAGGGATCGCGGAGGGTCTCGTCCATCCAGTCGCTCAGCCGCGCGGCGGCGTCTCGGCGACCGGTGCGGGCGAAGAGGATCGCGGCGGGCCCGTTCGCGGGGGCGTTGAAGAAGGGGTTGCCGACCTCCCACGGCACCGCGCCGACCGCGGGGTCGATCGCGGCCTCGAGCTGCGCGGCGATGCGTTCGGTCGCGCGGCGATGGCCGCCGCCGTGTTCGAGGGCGAGCCCCATCCACGCCAGGTCGTCGTAGAACGTGCGCGACAGCGTGCCGCCGTTGCGGAGGCGGATGCCGCGTGCGAGCGGCCGCAGGCGTCGTCGCCGGGACGGGGAGGGGCGGTGCGCGGCGGCGTCGAGCGCCGCGTCGAGCAGGTGCGCGCTCCACCAGTAGTGCCAGCGGGCAGGGCCCCCGCGGCGGCGCAGCGGGATCGGCGGCCACGCCGAGCGCCCCCACGACACCCCCGGGAACCCGCCGAGGTAGCGATCGAGGATCGCACGCTCGGCGGAGGCGGCTCGAGCGTTGCGTTCGGCGGTGTCCATTCCTTCATCCTCCTGTGCGGCGTGCACCCGACGGAGGAGAAGATGCGCACGGAGGAGGTTTCCGGCCGAATCGTCCTGCGCCGGCACCATCTCCTCCGCCCGGAACGGTCCGCTCAGGCCTTGAGCGCCTTCGCGATGCGCTGCGGCGAGACGGGCTCAGCGGTGCCCAGCCGCTGGGCGAACAGACTGACCCGCAGCTCCTCGAGCAGCCAGCGCGCGTGCGCGACTCCCGGGGCGGCGTCGAGGGGGAGGGGGATGCTGCCGCCGGCCTCCTGGAAGGGCGCGGCTGCCCGTTCGAACTCGGTCATCCGGCTGCGGTCCCGGCCGGCGTTGTCGGCGAGGGCGTTGACGCGCTCGAGCGCTCCGGCGAGATACCGCGGCACGTGCGCGAGGCGGGTCAGGCCGATGCGCGAGACGAAACCGGGGAACACCAGGCCCGAGAGCTGCCCGCGCACGTCGCCGAGAGCACCGAGGAGGGTGAGGGAGTTCTGCCCCTTCATCGCCCGATCGACGTCGCGGGCGGCGGCGAGAACGCGCGCGGCGAGCGACACCGCGGCGAAGGTGTCGTCGACGACGGCAGCCGAGAACGCGTCGCGCAGGCTCTCGAACTCCTGGCGGGTGCGCACGACGCGGCCGGGGGCGAGCCGGTCGAGCAGCTGGTCGACGACCGCGACCCGTGCGTCCTCGATGAGGGCCTTGGCGTTCTGATAAGGGGAGGCGGCGAGGGTCAGCTTCTCGTTCGCGGTGAGGTGGTCGAGCACGTACGTCGCCGGCGACGCGACGGCCAGCAGCAGCATCCGTCGCACCCCCGCCCTGGTGAGCGCCGCCGCGGAGTCGGCGGTGGCCTCGAGCCGGAGCGACACCGACGCTCCGTCGTCGACGATCGCGGGGTAGCCGCGCACGATGCCGCCCGCCACCTTCGTGTCGACCATCTCGGGCAGGTCGTCGAAGGTCCACGCGGTGAGCCCGGAGCGCTCGGGGAAGCCGGCCCCGCGGCCGTCGAGGGTCGCCGCGGCGATCTTCGCCGCGCCGCCCCTGGCGCCCTTCGGCGCCTCGCGGCCGGCGATCGTGTCGGCGACGCTCGTGCGGGCCCGGTCGGCGAGCCGGGCTTGGAGCGCCGCGAGATCGCGGTCGGTGCCGACCGTGCGGCCGCGGGCGTCGACGGCGCGGAACGACACGCGGAGGTGCGGCGAGACGCGCTCGAGCTCGAACTCTGCGGCGGTCACGGGCTGGTTCGCCACTCGCTGCACGAGGGCGGCGAGGGCGTCGACGAGAGAGACGGCGGGGAGCCCGTCGTGGTCTTCGGGGCCGCGCCCGGCGAGGTCGGCGGCGAACCGCTCGGCCCAGTCGGCCGCGGGTACCACGTTGCGGCGGATCGTCTTCGGCAGCGCCCGCAGCAGCGACGTGACGAGCTCGTCGCGGAGTCCCGGCACCTGCCAGTCGAAGCCGACCGGCCGCAGCGACGCCAGCAGGGCCAGCGGCACCACGACCGTCACGCCGTCGTCGTCGGCGCCCGGCTCGAAGCGGTAGGCGAGGCCGAGCACCTGATCGCCCTGGCGCCAACGCGACGGGAAGCCCTTGTCGTCGCCCCGACCGCCCTCGCCCGTGAGGTCGGCCTCGGTGACGTCGAGCAGTCGCGGCGTCCGCGCCGACGTCTCGGTCCACCACGCCTCGAACGACCGCACGTCGAAGACGTCGGCCGGCAGCCGGGCGTCGTAGAAGGCGAAGATCGCCTCGTCTCCGACGAGGATGTCGCGACGCCGCTCGCGCTCCTCGATCTTCTCGAGGAGCCGCCGCTGCTCGGTATTGCGTCGGAGGAACGCGGTCAGGCGCTTGTCGAGCGCCGAGGCGTCCCACTCGCCCTCGACGAGCGCGTGCCGCACGAACATCTCGCGGGCCAGCGGCCGGTCGAAGCGCGCGAGCTGCACGCGGCGGCGCGGCACGATCTCGACCCCGAAGAGCGTCACCTTCTCGTAGGCGGATGCTGCGCCCGCGGCTTTGGACCAGTGGGGCTCGCTCAGCGATCGCTTGGCGAGGTCTCCGGCGAGCGACTCGGCCCACGAGGGATCGATCGACGCCACGGTGCGGGCGTAGAGACGGGAGGTCTCGACGAGTTCGGCCGCCATGACCGCGGCGGGCTTGGCCTTGCGCAGCCCCGAGCCCGGGAAGATCGCGAACCGGGCGCCGCGCGCCCCGAGGTACTCCGCCCGCGGAGCGCCGGCGCCCCGCGCGGGCTTGCGGTCCTGCGGCGACTTCGCCGTGCGCACGTCGAGGAGGCCGATGTGCGAGAGGAGCCCCGAGAGGATCGCGCGGTGGATCGCATCGCCGGCCTCGTGCCCGCCGCTCGCCGTGACGTCGGACGACGACGCGCCGGCGGGCGCGGACGCGCGCGAGGGCGCGGGCGCCGCATCCTTCTTCCGTCTCCGGGGGCGATCGCCCGACGGCCCGAGCAGCGACCGCAGCTGCCGGTGCACGTCGGCCCATTCGCGCACCCGCACGTAGTTCAGATGTTCGGCGCGGCAGAGGCGGCGGAAGGCGCTCGATCCGAGCTCGGCCTGCTGCTCCTGCAGGTGGTTCCAGAGGTTCAGCAGCGAGAGGAAGTCGCTCGTCGGGTCGGTGAAGCGGGCGTGCAGGCGGTCGGCCTCCTCGCGCCGTTCCTCCGGGCGTTCGCGCACGTCCTGGATCGAGAGGCCGGCGACGATGGCCAGCACCTCCGACTCGACGCCGTCGCGGCGGGCCTCGATGAGCATCCGGGCGAAACGCGGATCGATGGGGAGACGAGCGAGTTCGCGACCGATGTCGGTGAGGCGCGGTTGCTCGTCGCGCGAGCGGGGCGCGCGCATCGCGCCGAGCTCGAGCAGCAGGTCGAACGCCGCCTTCACCCCCCGAGAGTCGGGCGGGGTGAGGAACGGGAACGCCGAGATGTCGCCGAATCCGAGCGAGAGCATCTGCAGGATGACGGAGGCGAGAGACGTGCGCAGGATCTCGGGCTCGGTGAACTCGGGGCGGCGGTCGAAGTCGTCCTCCGAGTACAGGCGGATCGCGATGCCGTCGGACGTGCGGCCCGCGCGGCCCGACCGCTGCTGGGCGGACGCCTGCGACACCGCCTCGATCGGGAGCCGCTGAACCTTCGACCGCGCGCTGTAGCGCGAGATGCGCGCCGTGCCCGTGTCGACGACGTAACGGATGCCGGGGACGGTGAGGCTCGTCTCGGCGACGTTCGTGGAGAGGATCACGCGTCTGCGGACGCCGGCCACCTTCGACCGCTCGAACACGCGGTGCTGCTCGGCCGCCGACAGCCGCCCGTAGAGGGGGAGCACCTCGGTGGGCGAGGCGTCGGAGGAGTACGCGCCGCGGACCGCGTCCGCCGCATCCCGGATCTCCGCCTCTCCCGGGAGGAATACCAGCACGTCGCCGGGGGCCTCGCGGTCGAGTTCGCGCAATGCCGCGACGATCCCGCCGATCTCGTCGGGGTCGTCGTCGGGCGCAGCCTTCTTCGACGCCGGAGCGACCGCGCTCTCGTCGGTCCCCGGGTCCGGTACCAACGGTCGGTACCGCACCTCGACCGGGTACGTGCGCCCCGACACCTCGATGATCGGAGCAGGGGTTCCCGCAGCATCCGCGAAGTGCTTCGCGAAGCTCTCGGGATCGATCGTCGCCGAGGTGACGATCACCTTGAGGTCGGGGCGCTCGGGGAGGATGCGGCGGAGGTACCCCAGCAGGAAGTCGACGTTCAGCGAGCGCTCGTGGGCCTCGTCGATGATGATCGTGTCGTAGCGGCGCAGGAGTCGGTCGCGATGGATCTCGTTGAGGAGGATCCCGTCGGTCAGCAGCGCGATGCGGGTGTCTTCGGTGACCTTGTCGGTAAAGCGCACCTTGTAGCCCACGGTCGTGCCCAGCGGCACCTGGAGCTCCTCGGCGATGCGCTCGGCGATCGTGCGGGCGGCGATCCGGCGGGGCTGGGTGTGCGCGATGCGCGTGCGGCCGAGCTCGAGGCAGATCTTCGGAAGCTGCGTGGTCTTGCCCGACCCGGTGGCTCCGGCGACGATCACCACCTGCGAGGCGGCGATGGCGCGCGCGATCTCGTCCCGCGCGGCGCTGACGGGCAGCTCGGGCGGGTACGTGATCACGGGTTCTGGCACAGACACAGCCTTCCATCGTAGATCCCCGGGCCCCTGCGCGGGCTTCGGTCGGCTCGCGGGCTTCGCGGGCGACGAGAAGCCCGCGTCTCCGCCGGTGGCCGCCTCTTCGACGAGACGGCGTCAAGCCCGCCCACCGCGTCGGTTCGGCTCCCTAGGCTGGGATCATGACGATTCCTCTTGTCGCACTGAACGACGGCCACCAGATCCCCCAGCTCGGCTACGGCGTGTTCAAGGTTCCCGCCGAAGACACCGAGCGCGCTGTCGCCGAAGCCCTCGAGATCGGCTACCGCCACATCGACACCGCCGCCATCTACGGCAACGAGGAGGGCGTGGGCGCGGCGATCGCGAAGAGCGGCATCGCCCGCGACGACCTCTTCGTGACGACGAAGCTCTGGAACGACCGGCAGAGCGGCGACCAGCCCTTCGAAGCGGTCACCGAGAGCCTCGACAAGCTCGGTCTCGAGTTCGTCGACCTCTACCTCATCCACTGGCCCACCCCGCAGAAGAACACGTTCCTCAACGCGTGGGAGCACCTCATCCAGATCCGCGACAACGGGCAGGCCCGCTCGATCGGCGTGTCGAACTTCCTGGTTCCGCACCTCGAGCGCATCGTCGAGGCGACCGGCGTCACCCCGGCGGTCAACCAGATCGAGCTGCACCCCGCTCACCAGCAGCGCGAGATCACCGCGTGGGCGGACGAGCACGACGTGCGCATCGAGTCGTGGGGTCCGCTCGGCCAGGGCAAGTACGACCTGTTCGGCCTGCCCGCCGTGGCCGATGCCGCCGCCGCGCACGAGAAGACCCCGGCACAGGTCGTGCTGCGCTGGCATCTGCAGAAGGGCTTCATCGTCTTCCCGAAGTCGGTGCGTCGCGAGCGCCTCGAGGAGAACTTCGACGTCTTCGACTTCGAGCTCAGCGGCCCCGAGCTCGTCGCGATCGATGCGCTCGACCCTCGCGACGGCTCGGGGCGCGTCAGCGCGCACCCCGCCGAGGTCAATTAGAACGGACGGATCGCCCTGAACAGCCGCCTGGCCGAGTCCTCGAGCCCCTACCTGCGCGCCCACGCCGACAACCCCGTCGCGTGGTTCGCGTGGGGGCCCGAGGCCTTCGCCGAGGCGGCGAGGCGGGGCGTTCCGGTGATGGTGTCGATCGGGTACGCGACCTGCCACTGGTGCCACGTCATGGCGCGGGAGTCGTTCCAGGACGCCGCGACCGCCGCCGTGATCAACGAGGGCTTCGTCGCGGTGAAGGTCGACCGCGAGGAGCATCCCGACGTCGATGCGGCCTACCTCGACGCAGCATCCGCCTTCACGCCCCATCTCGGCTGGCCGCTGACGGTCTTCACGACCCCCGAGGGCCGGGTCTTCTACGCGGGCACCTACTGGCCCGGCGAACCGCGACCGCCCCTGCCGGCGTTCCGCGAGGTGCTCAGCGCGGTGCGCGAGGCGTGGACCGAGCGCCGCGACGAGGTCGAGCGCACCGGGGCGGCCCTGCGGCAGGCCCTGGCCGAGGCGGCGTCGGCGGCATCCGACGCGGCCGGGCTGCCGACCCTCGACGACCTCGCGGATGCTGCGCGCCGCCTGGTAGGCCGAGAAGACCGCTCCTACGGAGGATTCGCCGCCGGTCCGGGTCTGGAGAATCCGAAGTTCCCGACCGTGCCGGCGCTGCGCTTCCTGCAGGCGTCGGCGCTGCCGGTGCCCGAGGCGCCCGCGGTCGCGCGCCGCGCACTCGAGGCGATGGCGGCGTCCGACCTGCACGATCCCGTCGACGGCGGATTCTTCCGGTACGCCACGCGCCGTGACTGGACCATCCCGCACTACGAGCGCATGCTGACCGACAACGCCGGACTCATCGAGGTCGCCCTCGACGCGGGCGCGCCCGAGATCGCGGCCGACGTCGCCCGGTTCCTGATCGACGTGCTGCAGCAGCCGACCGGCGGGTTCGCCGCCGCGCAGGACTCCGAGTCGATCATCGACGGGCGACGCGACGAGGGCGGCTACTACGCTCGCGACGCCCACGGTCGTGTGGGCCTCGCGCCGCCCGCTCTCGACGGCAAGATCGTCACGGCGTGGAACGGCCTCGCCGTCGGCGCGCTTGCCCGCGCCGGTGTCGCGCTCGGAGACTCCGGCGAGCGGTTGCTCGAGGCCGCCCGGTGGGCGGCCGAGGCGGTGCTCGAGACCAACATCGGCGACGAGGGGATGCTGCGCCGCGCGTCGCTCGACGAGATCGTCTCGCGTGCGCCCGCCACCCTCGAGGACTACGGATCGCTCGCTCGCGGGCTCGCTCTGCTCGCCGCCGCGACCGGCGAGGTGCGTTACGCCCGGGCCGCCCGCGACCTCGTCGACGCCTGCCTGCACGACGACGTCGTCGTCGTGCCCGGCGGGGGCGACCCGGTGCTGGTCGCCCAGGGGATGGCGGTCGGCGGCTCCGACGCCGACGGGGCCTCCCCGTCGCCCGCGGCCGCCTTCGCGGGCGGTGCGCTCGCGCTCTGGCACCTCGGCGCGGGGGAGCGCTACCGCGACGCGGCCGCCTCGCTCGTCGCCCGCGTCGCGCCCACCGCCCTCGAGCAGCCGCTCGGGCACGGAGCGATGCTCGACGTCGCCGTCGCGCTCGCCGCGCCGCCCCGGCAGCTCGTCGTCGTCGGAGCCCCGGGGAGCGCCCTCGGCGAGGCGGCACGCAGCATCCGTGCCGACGTCGTCGCGTTCGTCACGCCCGACCAGGCCGAGGCGTTCGCCGCCGACGGATTCTCGCTCTTCGAGGCCAAATCGGCCCAGGGCGGCCTCCCCACCGCCTACGACTGCCGCGGGTTCGTCTGCCGACTGCCCGTGACCGACCCGGCGCAGCTCAGCACCTGACCCGCGTCGGGCCTCGACACGCGAGAGTCCACAACACCCGGAGCGCCGCCCCCGGTCGTCCGGGTGTTCTGGCATCTCACGGCGGGGGGCCGGGCCTCAGTCGAGCAGGTGCCGCAGGAATCGGCCGGGCGCGTCGAGGAACGAGCGGTGCGAGCGCACGACCTCCAGATCCTCCCACTCGGTGCGGTGGATGCCGTCGTCGCCGAGCTCGAGGATCGTGGCGCCCGGGAGCGCCGCGAGAACGGGGGAGTGCGTCGCGCAGATCACCTGCGTGCCCCGGGAGCGCATGCGGTCGAGCGCGGCGAGCCAGCGCAGCGTCGAGGAGAACGACAGGGCGGCCTCCGGCTCGTCGAGACACGCCAGCCCCGTGACGAACTGCGGGTGGTCGAGCTTGTCGTCCAGCAGAGCGTTGAACGACTCGCCGTGGCTGAGGCGGTGGAGGCTCGGCTGCGCGCCGCCGAGGTCGTCGAGGTAGGAGTAGTAGCCGTGCATCGTCTCGGCGCGCAGGAAGAACCCCCACCGGGAGGCGCGGGGGCTGCGCTCGATCCGCAGCCACTGCCCGAGCGGCGACTCGGTCGCCCGCGTCTGCGCGCCGCCGTTGACCGTGCCGCCCTCCGGCGGCAGCCCCGCAGCCTCGGCGATGCCCTCCAGGAGCGTCGACTTGCCCGAGCCGTTCTCACCCACGAGGAACGTCACGCCGGCGTCGAACTCCCACCCGTCGGTGCGCGCGACGCCGAGGAAATCGGCGATCGCGGGGATCGTCGCCGGCCACGCCGACTCGTCGAACGAGGCGTTCTGGAACACCTTGACCCGCTGGATGGGCCGTTCGTCGGTGAGCCAGGCGTCGGTCCGGTCGTCCACGGTCAGATCCAGGTGGGCAGCCAGTTGTGGATGCGCCAGAACTCGTACGGCACCGTCATCCCCGTCCACACCGGGTACCAGAACGCCGAGACGAGCGTGACGATGACGAGGAAGACGATGACGGAGTTCTGTCCCGCGGCGCGGCGGGCGGGCGCAGCATCCGCTCTTCCGGCGATCTCGCGGAGCGCGAAGGTCAACGCGAGCACGAGGAACGGCATGATCGCGACCGTGTAGAACTGGAAGATCGTGCGCTCGGGGTAGAGCAGCCACGGCACGTACGTCGCGGCGACGCCGATCAGCACGGCGGCGTAACGCCACTCGAGCGTCATCGCGAAGCGGGCCGCGAGGAAGACGACCGCGGCGACGGCGGCCCACCAGATGAGAGGGTTCGGGATGCTGGAGACGGCCTCGACTCCGGCATCGCCCTGGTTCCAGTACATCGAGGTCGGGCGGATCAGCAGCGGCCACTGCCACGCCGGGCTCTGATAGCTGTGCGGCGTGGTGAGCCCCACGTGGAATCCGTAGATGTCCTGGTGGTACTTCCAGAGGTTCTGCAACCCCAGCGGCACCCACGACCAGAAGCCCTGCGCGGGCGCGTTGTCGACCGACTGCCGATCCCAGCCGCCGTCGGTGGTGAGCCAGCTCGTCCACGACACGAGGTAGACGACCGCCGCGACGGGGACGAGAAGGAGGAACGAGACCGGGCCCTGCCGGAACGCCGCATCGGCGGGCCAGATGCCGACACCGGCGCGCCGCCGGGCGAGGGCGTCGGTGACGACGACCCAGACGCCGAACGCCGCGAGCACGTAGAGGCCCGACCACTTCACGGCCGTCGCCGCCCCGAGGGCGGCACCCGCGGCGAGCAGCCAGGGACGGTTCCAGAACACCGGACCCCAGGCGGGGTCGTGCCCGGAGGCCTCGCGCGCCGCGGCGAACGCGGCGAGGCGGGCGACGTGGCGGCGCCGGTCGAGCAGCACGAACCAGAAGCCGAGAAGCAGGAAGAAGGTGAGGATGCCGTCGAGCAGCGCGACGCGGCTGAGGACGATCGACAGTCCGTCGATGGCGAGCAGACCCGACGCGATGCCGGCGAAGACGACGGAGCGGGTCAGGGTCTTGGCGACGAGGTAGACCAGCAGGACCGTCGCGGTGCCGAAGACGGCGACGGCGAACCGCCACCCGGTCGACGAGTCGGGGCCGAACAGGGCCATGCCGAGGCCGATGAAGAAGCGTCCGAGCGGGGGGTGCACCACGAAGCTGCCCGCGGTCTCGAACGCGTTCGTGTCGCCGCCGAGGAAGAGCGCGTCGGCGCCCTCGGGCGGCCACTTCGCGGGGAAGCCGAGCACCCACTGACTCCAGGAGTCCTTGACGTAGTAGGTCTCGTCGAAGACGATCGCGCGGGGGTGCCCCAGGTTCCAGAACCGCAGCACCCCGGCGAAGAGGGTCACGAGCACCGGGACGAGCCACGAGAACAGCCGCTCGCGCTGCGGATCGGCCGCGATCCGCGCGCGCCACCGGTCGAGGGGCGCCGGTCGCTGCGTGGGGAGCAGCGGCTCGGCGGTCGTCACGGGAACAGCCTACTTCCGCGCGGTGCGTCAGCGGATGCTGAGGGGCGGGGCGAACCCGCCGAACCCCGCGCCTAGGGTGGGACGGTGATCATCCTCGCGGCGACGCCCATCGGCAATCTCGGCGACGCGTCTCGTCGGCTCGTCGAGGCTCTGGAAGCGGCGACGGTGATCGCCGCCGAAGACACCCGCACCACGATCCGGCTGCTCAGCGCGCTCGGCATCGAGAACCGGCCGAAGCTCGTCGCCCTCCACGACCACAACGAGAAGGAGCGCGCGGGCGATCTCGCCGAGCGCGCCCGCACCGAAGACGTTCTGGTGCTCAGCGACGCGGGCATGCCGACGGTCAGCGATCCCGGTTACGGTCTCGTCGCCGCTGCCGCCGCCGCGGGCGTGCGCGTGACGGTCATCCCCGGCCCGAGCGCCGTGCTCACCGCGCTCGCCGTCTCCGGTCTCCCGACCGACCGCTTCGCCTTCGAGGGCTTCCCGCCGCGGAAGTCGGGGGAGCGCCGCGCAGCGTTCACGGCCCTGGCGAGCGAGGCCCGCACCCTCGTCTTCTTCGAAGCGCCGTCGCGTCTCGCGGCGACGCTTCATGACATGGCCGCGGGCTTCGGCGCCGACCGGCGGGCGGCGGTCTGCCGCGAGCTGACCAAGCTGCACGAGGAGGTCGTGCGCGGCCCGCTCTCCGACCTCGCCGAATGGGCCGAGACCGGCGCGCGGGGCGAGATCGTGGTGGTCGTCGCCGGTGCCGAGCCGCGAGCCGTGGCCTTCCCCGACGCCGTGACGCAGGTGCTCGAGATGGTGCGCACCGGCACCCGCCTCAAAGAGGCCGCCGGCGAGGTGTCGACCCTCACGGGCCACTCCTCACGCGAGCTCTACCAGGCCGCGCTCGCCGTGAAGCGCTGACGCCCTCGCGCACGGCCGTCGGAGAATCGCACCTGCGTCGGAGGATGTGCGTGCATCCATCCGACGTCGGCGCGATCCTCCGACCCGGGGCGTCGTCCGTCACAGCGACCGGGGCGCCGCATCCGCCCCCGTAGAATCTCCGGGTGAGCAACGGCCGGTCTTTCTATGTCACGACGCCGATCTTCTATCCGAGCGACGTGCCCCACATCGGCCACGGGTACACCACCGTGGCCGTCGACGCGCTCGCGCGCTGGCACCGCCAGTCGGGTGACGACACCTGGATGCTGACCGGAACCGACGAGCACGGCCAGAAGATGATGCGTGCCGCCGCGGCGAACGGATCGACGCCGCAGGAGTGGGTCGACAAGCTCGTGGGCGAGTCGTGGTTCCCGCTGCTGAAGACCCTCGACGTCGCGAACGACGACTTCATCCGAACGAGTCAGCCGCGCCACGAGGAGCGCGTGGCGCAGTTCGTGCAGGCGCTCTACGACCGCGGCTACATCTACGCGGGCGAGTTCGAGGCGCTGTACTGCGTCGGCTGCGAGGAGTTCAAGACCGAGGCCGAGATCGTCGACGGGACCGGGGCCTTCGAGGGGCTCAAGGTCTGCGCGATCCACTCGAAGCCGCTCGAGCTGCTGCAGGAGAAGAACTACTTCTTCAAGCTCAGCGAGTTTCAGGACCGCCTCCTCGACCTGTACCGCACGGTGCCCGACTTCGTCCGGCCCGAGTCGGCGCGGAACGAAGTCGTCTCGTTCGTCAAGAACGGGCTGAAGGACCTGTCGATCTCGCGCTCGACCTTCGACTGGGGCATCGGGGTGCCGTGGGACTCCTCCCACGTCATCTACGTCTGGGTCGACGCCCTTCTGAACTACGCCACCGCGGTCGGCTACGGCTCCGACCCCGAGCAGTTCGCCCGTCGCTGGCCGGCGTACCACGTGGTCGGCAAAGACATCCTGCGCTTCCACGCGGTGATCTGGCCCGCGATGCTCATGGCCGCCGGCGTCGAGGTGCCGCGCGGCGTCTTCGCGCACGGCTGGCTGCTCGTCGGCGGCGAGAAGATGTCGAAGTCGAAGCTCACCGGCATCGCGCCGACCGAGATCACCGATGTCTTCGGCTCCGACGCCTACCGGTTCTACTTCCTCTCGGCGATCGCGTTCGGACAGGACGGCTCGTTCTCGTGGGAAGACCTGTCGGCCCGCTACCAGGCGGAGCTCGCCAACGGCTTCGGCAACCTCGCCTCGCGCACGGTCGCCATGATCGAGCGGTACTACGAGGGGATCGTTCCGGTCGCGGGCCCCTACACCGACGCCGATCTGGCGATCCAGAAGACGGTGGCGGATGCGGCGACCACCGCCGATGCGGCCATCGAGCGGTTCCGGATCGATGAGGCGATCGAGGCGATCTGGACGATCGTCACCGAGCTCAACGGCTACATCACGATCAACGAGCCGTGGGCGCTCGCCAAGGACGAGACGAAGCGCGAACGGCTGGGAACGGTGCTCTACACCGCCGCCGAGGGGCTGCGGGCGCTCGCCGTGCTGCTCTCGCCCGTCATGCCCGAGTCGACCGAGAAGCTCTGGATCGCCCTGGGCGCCGCCGAGACGATCGGCCGCCTGCACGACCAGCCCCTCCGTGAGGCCGGTGAGTGGGGCGTGCTGCGCCCCGGTTCGTCGGTCAACGGCCTCGCGCCGCTGTTCCCGCGCGTCGAGCAGGAGAAATGAGCACAGCTCCCGGATCGGAGCCGGTCGAGCGGCCGCGCGGCACGCTCGATCAGGCCGATCCGAGCGCGTACGTGCGCGAGCGATCGGTCGACGGTCGCCGTGACGTGAGCTATCCGCCCGCGCCCGAGCCGCTGACGGTCGGGGTGTTCGACAACCACACGCACCTCGAGATCGCCGACGGCGACGAGGGGCTCTCGCTCGACGAGCAGCTCGCCCGCGCGGTCGAGGTGGGCGTGCTCGGGGTCGTGCAGGCCGGCGGCGACATCGACTCGTCGCGCTGGTCGGCGTGGGCCGCCGCATCCCACCCCCGCGTGCTCGCCGCCGTCGCCATCCATCCGAACGAGGCGCCGGCGTACGAGGAGGCGGGGGAGCTGGACGCGGCGATCGACGCCATCGATGTCCTCGCGGCGGAGCCTCGGGTGCGGGCGATCGGCGAGACGGGGCTCGACTTCTTCCGCACGGAGGAGAGCGGGTTCGCCGCGCAGCACCGCTCGTTCGAGGCGCATATCGCGCTGGCGAAGAAGCACGGCATCGCGATGCAGATCCACGACCGCGACGCGCACGACGCCGTGCTCGAGACGCTCGAGCGGGTCGGGGCGCCGGATAAGACGGTGTTCCACTGCTTCTCCGGCGACGAAGCGATGGCCCGGATCGCCGCCGACCGCGGCTACTACCTCTCGTTCGCCGGCAACGTCACCTTCAAGAACGCGCAGAACCTCCGCGATGCGCTGCGGGTCACCCCGCGCGAGCGCATCCTGGTCGAGACCGACGCCCCGTTCCTCACACCCGTGCCCTACCGGGGGCGTCCGAACGCGCCGTATCTCGTGCCCGTGACGATGCGCTACCTCGCCGACGAACTCGGGGCCGACCTCGATGAGCTCTGCGCCCAGGTCGCCGCGAACACCCTCGAGGTCTACGGCTCCTTCGACTGACTCGGCCGGGCGCGACCCCGCTGTCCGGGCGCTTCGACAGGCTCCGCGACCGGGCTGGTACCTGACCGACCGGTCCCTGAGCTTGTCGAAGGGTCCGGGCCGGGAACGCGAAAGGGGCGCCGCGAATGCGACGCCCCTCTCGTGAACCTCAGACCGCGTCGGGGCTGGGCGCGTCGATCGCGGCCCGCTGGGGGCCGCCCGACTTCAGCATCGCGAGGCGGGCCTCGACCTCGGTGAGCTCACCGACGTCTTCGAGCTGGTTGAACTGCGCGTCGATGCTCGAGGCGGCGAGCTCCTGCTTGCCGGCGGCGAGGGCCTCCTGGCGGCGGATCTTGTCTTCGAAGCGGCCGAGCTCGCTCGTCGGGTCGAGCACGTCGACCGACTTCACGGCGTCGTGCACGCGGTTCTGGGCCTCGGCGACCTTCGAGCGGGCCAGCAGCTCGCTGCGCTTGGAGCGCAGCTGCTCGAGCTTGCCCTTCATGCCGTTGAGGCCGTCCTTGAGCTTGTCGACGACCTCGGTCTGCGACGCGATGGTCGGAGCCGCCGACTTCGCCTCGTTCTCCGCGGAGATCTGACGCTGCAGGGCGATCTTCGCCAGGTTGTCGAACTTGTCGGCCTCGGCCGGGTTCGTGGGGCGCACCTCGTCGGCGCGCTTCGACGCCGCGAGAGCCTTGTTGCCCCACTCGGCCGCAGCCTGGACGTCTTCCTGGTGGTCGCGCTCGAGGAGGCGGAGGTTGCCGATGGTCTCGGCGATCGCCGACTCCGCATCGTGGATCGAGTTCGTATAATCGCGCACGAGCTGGTCGAGCATCTTCTGCGGGTCTTCCGCCTGATCGATCAGCGAGTTGACGTTCGCGCGGATGAGGGTGGAGATGCGACCGAAGATGGACTGCTTGGCCATCGGGGTTCCTTCCTGTTGACGTCTGTTCCGAGTGTGTCGGGGGATGCTACGAGTTGCCTGTGACGCGCCGATGTGACGACGGCGGCATCAGAAGCGCCCGCCGCCGCGCCGGGAGCGCGAGCCGCCGCCTCCGAAGCTGCCCGAGCGGCGTCCGCCACCGCCGAAGCCGCTGCGACCGCTGGAGCGGGAGCCGCCTCCGCCGAACGAGCCGAATCCGCCGCCGTAGCTGCGCGACGAGCGGCCGCCACCCGAGATCGCGCTGCTGACGATGCCGCCGAGGAGGGCTCCCATGAAGCTCGACC